>QJPH01000202.1 GCA_003242955.1 Candidatus Methylumidiphilus alinenensis | reverse complement strand
GATGCCGATGCTGCAACCCGCGCCCGCCTATCCAAGGATATGACCAAACGGCTGCGGGAGTATCCGCTTTTCTCGGTAGTTGAGAACGGGGATTCTTCCAACCAGGAGCGGGATCAAAAATTCCTGTTTGCCAACCGCTATTTGCTGAGTCCTGCCATTACTGCCGAACATTTCAGCGTGACCGGATTGCACAAGGCGGTGGCAGAATCTATCAAAGCACTGGCCTCTTCGGCGGGCCTGCTGCTCAAATCCCTGCTCCCCCACGACCCAACGGGTGAGATGGTCCGGTTGCTGGGATTGATCGGTAACGGTTCCCGCCCTTCCACCCTGAACGGGGTTTGGGCTTCCAAGGACGGCACCCGTGCACTATTGTTGGTATCCACCCAAGCTTCTGGTTCCGACTTGGACGCGCAGCAGAAAGCAATCGCCAGTATTCGGCAGGTCTTCGAAGATGCGGTGACGGTCGAAAAAGGCACGAAAGGTTGGGTTGCAAGCGCCCCCCCCCACTTAGTCATGTCGGGTCCAGGCGTGTTTTCCGTCGCCGCCCGGAATACCATCAAAAGCGAGGTCATCCGGCTTTCCATCCTCGGTTCCCTTACCGTATTCACGCTGCTACTAGCGATTTACCGTTCACTCACAACTGTTGCGCTGGGTTTGTTGCCAGTGGCATCCGGCGCCTTGGCTGGTGTGGCTGGCGTGAGTCTGGGGTTCGGCTTAATCCATGGCGTCACCTTGGGGTTCGGCTCAACCCTGATCGGCGAGGCGGTCGATTATTCGATCTATCTGTTCATTCAGTCGCAAATGGATTCAAATCAGCCTGTCGGGCAATGGGCCACCCGTTTTTGGCCGACGATTCGTTTGGGGATGTTGACCTCGGTGTTCGGCTTTGCTGCCTTATTGTTCTCGGGGTTTCCGGGATTGGCCCAATTAGGGCTTTACTCCATCGCCGGTCTGTTGACGGCGGCTGCGGTGACACGCTTCGTGTTACCCGCGTTGCAACAGGGCATCTTTTGTGTGCACGATTTTACGCCGTTCGGTCTCTGGTTGTCGGATTATGCGCTCCGGGCGCGGCGATTGCGCTGGCTTCCGGTCGTCTTGTTGGCGGCTGCCTGCGTTATTATTTTCCAACACAGGGATGCCTTGTGGAGCCATGAACTTTCCGCGTTGAGTCCGTTGTCAACCGACGATCAGGCGCTTGACGCCAGTTTGCGAGCCGGTCTGGGCGCACCGGACGGGGGCTATTTGGCGATTGTTTCCGGACGGGACAGCGAAGCAGCCTTGGTCGCGGCGGAAAAACTGGGAGGTAGCCTGCAAAATTTGGTCTTGCAAGGCGTGATCGCGGGATTCGAAACCCCGGCCCGTTTCCTGCCGAGCGCAGGCATCCAACAAGCCCGACTGGCAAGCCTACCAACCCAGGATGAATTGAAGCGGCGATTACGCGGGGCAGTGACTGGTTTGCCTGTGCAGGCGGACCGTTTCGCCCCCTTCGTCGCTGATATCGAAGCGACCCGCCAGCGCGGAGTTCTTCGACGTGCCGATCTGGAAGGGACTGGCCTCGCGTTGGGTATCGACGGGCTTCTGCTCCGGCAGGATAGTCGTTGGATCGCACTGCTGCCGCTGAGGGTGCCGATTTCCGGCCCTTCGGCACACCGCATCAATGCCGCTTTGGTGCGCCAAGCCATTACTGCCTCGGGACAGGCCTGTGCCTGGTTCGTGGATATCAAACAAGAAGCCGACCAGTTATATTCCGGGTATCTAAGGGAGGCCATTACGTTGTCGCTGACCGGCCTGGCCGCCATTGTGCTACTGCTGCTGCTGGCCTTGCGCTCGCCAAGACGGGTTGCGCGGGTGATGGCACCCTTGCTGATTGCCGTGCTGGTGGTCGTTGCGGGTCTGGCGCTGACCGGACAAAAGTTGACGCTTCTGCACCTGGTTGGCATGTTGTTGACCGTGGCAGTCGGCTCCAACTATTCGCTATTCTTTGACCGGGCGGAAAGTGAAGAAGCGGGCAGGATTGCCCCTCGTACCCTGGCTTCGCTGCTGTTCGCCAATATCGCCACGGTGGCAGGCTTTGGCCTGTTGGCCTTTTCCCCGGTTCCCGTACTTCATTCGATTGGGGTGACCGTGGGTCCTGGGGCCATTCTCGCACTCGTTTTTTCCGTATTATTGGCCGATTTTGCAGCCTCATGAACACTTTACCCGAATCACGCTGGCATCCCAGCCCTTTCATCCAGGCATCCGCGCTCTTGCATGCAGGGGCAATGACCGCGATGGCTTTGAACCCGGACGCTTGGCCCTGGGGTTTGGGTGCCATTGCCGCCGACCACGCACTGTTGACCTTGGCCGGGTTATTGCCATGCAGCGACTGGCTCGGTCCTAATTGGCGGTGTTTACCCGCCGACGCCAAAGCCCGAGGCGAGATTGCCATCACCCTTGACGATGGGCCTGACAAGTCGGTTACGTCCGCCGTTCTGGATCTGCTTGATCGTTGGGATGCCAAAGTGAGCTTTTTCTGCATTGCCGAACGCGCCTTGCACCATCCCGATCTGGTCGGGGAAATCATCCGCCGTGGCCATGCGGTGGAAAACCACACGCTACGCCACCGGCATGACTTTTCATTGCTCGGTACTGCGGGTCTATTAGAGGACATGTCGTCCGCCCAGGAAATATTGACTGCGATGACCGGCATACGACCGAGGTTCTTCCGTGCGCCCGCTGGCTTGCGAAATCCATTTCTCGATCCGGTTTTGACCCGCTTGGATCTCCGGTTGACAAGCTGGACCCGGCGCGGCTTCGATACCCGCAACAGCAACGTGGACTCGGTTTGCACCCGCTTGCTGCGAGGGTTGTCCGGGGGCGATATCTTGCTGCTGCACGATGGTAATGCCGCCCGGACAGACAAGGGCAAGGCTGTCATCTTGGAGGCCCTTCCGCGCTTGCTGAGTGCTGCCGCAATCGCCGGACTGCGTCCGGTCACCCTCCAATCGGTGCTTGCATGAAACGCGCACTGGTCACTGGCGGCAGCGGCGGCATCGGTTCCGCCATCAGCCGGCGCTTGGCTACCGACGGATTCCATGTGGCGATTCACGCCCACCGGGGTTTGGAGACGGCCCAGACGCTGGTTGGGGAAATTTTGGCCGGAGGTGGCTCAGCCGAAGCTTTGAGTTTCGATGTCACCGACGGGGAGGCAGTGCGGGCAAGCCTGGAAGCCTTGCTGGAAAAAGGCCCGATCCAAGTTTTGGTCAACAATGCCGGCATTATTGATGACGGCGCGTTTCCGGGCATGAGCGAGGAACAGTGGCGGCGCGTCATTGACGTGTCGGTCAACGGCTTCTTCAACGTCACCCAGCCGCTCACCCTGCCGATGATACGCACACGTTGGGGACGGATCGTCACAATCTCCTCCGTAGCCGCTATTATTGGCAACCGTGGACAAGTGAATTATGCCGCCGCCAAAGGGGCTTTGCACTCGGCCACCAAATCATTGTCCTTGGAACTGGCGAGCCGTGGCATCACCGTCAATGCCGTTGCCCCAGGCATTATCGCCACATCGGTAAGCGCGGCCAGCTTTGACGAACAAGCCATCCATCGCCTCGTGCCGATGAAGCGGGTGGGTCGGCCGGAGGAAGTAGCCGACTTAGTGGGTTTCTTGTGTTCAAACCAAGCGGCCTACATAACCGGCCAGATTATCTCCATCAATGGCGGAATGATTTGATGCTCGCAACACTTTTCCGTCTCATAGGAACTCAGCGGCGTGTCCGCCGCTCGCTTCGATTTCGACCAGAAGCTCGCGCCGACATATGTCGGCTTGCAAAAAAGTGGCACTGGTGGAAAAACCTAGCCAGTGATCCATTTCTGCGCGAATCGCCGGTGCATCGGCGGGTCTGCGTACATATACCTTGTAATGTGTTATGCCCCGACCTGTTTAAGTCCCCCGGCTTTTGATTGTCCCCTGTTCTTCCAGTGCGAATGCTAGAACACCACCGAATTTATCGCGGGACATTGCTGGTATAGAAAAGGCCGGTGCTCCTCTGTTA
>QJPH01000450.1 GCA_003242955.1 Candidatus Methylumidiphilus alinenensis | reverse complement strand
ACTAGATAAACTTTCTTCGCAGAAGGATGCTCTCTGCGGTATCATTCGCAACTGACCCCTTTGTGGCCTAGCAAATAATTTTGGAAGTTCCGGTTTGCACCGTCGTAGTCAATTATTTCAACGCCAACCAGTTTGGCGACCAGCGAGTGCCAGCAAAGTGTCAGCACCCAAAGCTATTAGATCATGGCTTGAGGAGCCGGGTTCACTGACCGCCCGTTTGCGGAAGGCGGTTGGGGCGGGTTTCGGTGTCCGCCTGCTGGGTCAGCGTTGGGTCAGGCCATTTGCCGATGAAGCGGCTTTGTTGGAGTTGCCTCCGCGCCGACGTGCGTTGGTCAGGGAGGTTTTATTACATTGCCACGGGAGGCCTCTGGTATTGGCGCGCACGGTGATTCCCCCGCACACTCTGCGCGGTATATACTGCGGATTGGCCCATTTGGGAAATCGCCCCTTGGGGGAGTTGCTGTTTGCCTACCGGGGATTGCAACGTAGCCATCTGGAAGCGGCCAAGGCAACCCAAGCGGATTGGCGGCACTCCATCGCTAGGCAATTCGATATCGAAACACCGGTTTGGGGAAGGCGTTCGCTTTACCAAGTCGGGCGAGTCTCCCTAACCGTTTGTGAGTTTTTCCTCCCCTCCGTTTTGTCTTTGCCTGAACTTAATGATGAGTAGCAAAACTTTCGCCTTCACGCGTGGGCATCTTGGTCATTATTGGCGGCTGATGCGCTTCGACAAGCCCATTGGCATCCTATTATTGCTGTGGCCCGCACTATGGGCTTTGTGGATGTCAGGGCAGGGCAGGCCCAATCCACTCGTGTTGTTCGTTATCATCTCCGGGGTGGTGGTCATGCGGGCCGCAGGATGCGTCATCAATGATTATGCCGACCGGGATTTCGACCCCCATGTGGAGCGGACCCGGCAGCGACCAATCGCCGCTGGCCTCGTTTCGCCTAAGGAAGCCTTGATTCTGTTCGTTGGGTTGTGCTTGGCAGCTTTTGGCTTAGTATGCCTGTTAAACGGTTTGACCATTGCGCTGTCTGTGCCGGGTGCATTCCTTGCCGCCTCCTATCCATTCATGAAGCGCTACACTCATTTGCCCCAAGCTTACCTGGGTGTGGCATTCGGCTGGGCCGTGCCCATGGGCTTTGCCGCCCAAACCGGTTCAATTCCCCTCGTTGCCTGGGAATTGTTTCTGGCAACGGTGTTATGGGCTTTGATCTACGACACCATGTACGCCATGGTGGACCGCGAAGACGATTTGAAAATTGGCGTAAAATCCACGGCTATTCTCTTTGGCGATTATGACAGGCAGATCATCGGCGGTTTGCAAGTGCTCATGCTGGCGATACTGACCGTGATCGGGCTTCAACTGGGCTTGGCCGCGCCCTATTATCTTGGATTATTGGGCGGTGCCGGGTTTTTTATTTACCAGCAAATCTTGATATTCCATCGTGCCAAGGCGGATTGTTTCAAGGCGTTTTTGAACAATCATTGGTTTGGTGCGACGGTGTTTATGGGGCTAGTTTTGGACTATCTTATAAGTCGATAAACGTCAACCTTGCGGCCATGAACGGCTTAATTCAACAGTATTGCCCCTTCCGCAACTTGGATCAGTCTTGGCTTTCCAGTCGGTAGCCGATTTTCAAAACGACTTGATAATGGCCGACTTTCCCTTCGACGATATGACCACGGGTTTCGACGACCTCAAACCAATCAAGGCGCTTACCGCTCTCGGCCAATTTGGCAACGGCGTTTTGGATGGCTTCGTCTGAACTATTTTTCGACGAACCGACGATAGTGACAATTTTGTAAACGTGATCAGACATGGGTTATTCCTGTTTGATTATGGATAAGGCGGAGGAATTCCGGCTAATAATATATTAGCAGATACCAACTTATATTCCACAAAACCTTGCCCACAAAATTTGGAAGGAAGGTGTGAGACCTTCGCCACCCCGTGCAATCCAAGTTTCGAGTTCCGACAAACCGAACCAGCGGCCTTCATCAATTTCCCCTGCTTCAAGGCTAATTTCACCATCATGTATCGCTTGGTAAACTTGGACAAATTCCCAGCCCGTGTCTCCATTGGCTTCCAGTTTGAATAACGGCTCTAATGCGGCTTGGGACTCAATACCCAACTCTTCCGCCAATTCGCGCCGGGCACACTCGCCGTAACTTTCGCCAAAATCGACATGACCCGCAGCGGAGGTGTCCCAAAGCCCAGGGTTGACATCTTTGGTCCCTGATCGCTTTTGCAGGAATAGTTCGCCTTCGGAGTTAAAAACTAGAATATGCACGGCACGGTGGCGCAGCCCCAGCCGGTGCGCGTCACTACGCTGGCAAGGGCCGATCATCTGGTCGGATTCGTCAACCTGGCAGATGAGTTCTTGTCCGTTGACCATGGCTTTAGGGCAACTGGAATACTTTGTCGTCTGTGGGCAGTCCGGCCTTTTCAAACAATTTCTGTCCGATTGTGGTTTGCGCGGGTCCTTTGCATTTGATGTTGGCGATTAGCTTGTCCCCTTCCTCGACCGCAACACCAGACTTTTTGCCTAAAGTCTTGCCCTTGGCGGTGTAAACCACATAACGAAAGTCTCCCTTGAGGAAGCGCAAATAAGCACCATCGCCATCCGTGACCGATAGTGTGCCGGATTTAACTAAGGGGTTAGGATGATTCTTGGCATCGGGTACTTGAATTTCCTTAGCGCCCTTTGGTCCGAAACGGTATTGTAGGTAACCCTTGTCTGTTGACAGGTCTTTGGATGCGCAGACCGAAATGAGTTTTTTCCCGGTGGAGCAGTTGAATTCAACAGTTTCCTGCTGGGTGCAAAGCGTTTCGGCAAGCAGAGTCGGACTTGCCAAACTTAAGCTAATCAGGCTTATTGCCAGTAAGGATTGTTTTTGAGTGAAGGGATTTAAGGTCTTGCTCATAGTGTTTGTTGTTTGATATTTCTAAAGGTCAGGTTGATACGAGCCGATTTGGGTTGCTGAGTTTTCGGCACACAATGCCGCCAATGGTGCTGGAGAGGACCGCCCATCAGCAACAGGCTACCGTTGACAAGATTGATATCGACCGTTTCGCCGGTCTTGTTATGGCGTATCTTAAACAATCTTTCCGCACCTAGGCTCAACGAGGCAATGAATGGATTAATTCCTAAGATTGTTTCCTGGTCGGCATGCCAGCCCATGGAGTCCCGTCCATCCCGGTAGAGATTGCCCAACACACTATTAAATGGATGGTTACAAGCGTTTTCAATGGACTGCTTGAGGTCGAGCAAGGTTCCCGTCCACGCTTGGGGATAATGTGTCAGCCCGGAATATTGGTAGACCGCGCCCTCGTCCCCGTGCCAACACACCAAGCGCGGGATGGGAACCCTGCGGCCGACAATGGTGGCGACCTCCTGCTGCCAGTCCAACTCTGCATTAAGACGCTCAAAATATTGCAAGGCTTGGGGTTCGGTCAGAAAATCGGCTAGATAAAACAGCTCGCCGTCTTGGGAGGCTAGGTTTTTCACAAAAGGCCAGAGCGGAAATCAAATGTGTCCAACGTCAATGACCGGTGTTACCCAATAGTGTAAACCTGCGTCGGCGAAGTCTCTTTTGAGTGTGTCCATGAAGCGGGGGAGGTCATCCGTGTTAATGTGCATCTGAAAGCGAATTTGTTGTTTTCTGCCCGCAACCTGTTCGGCAAGGTTAAGCCCTTCCATTTGGCTGGAATGCCCATTCGCCCATTGGCTGGTAAAGCCGGAATGGTCATTGAATTGCAAAAGCCAATCCACGATGCTTTCTTCAATGGAGGGCGGGACAGTCAGGGTGATAAGGACTTGTGGGTTCATGTTTTTAGTCTAAGTAAATGATGTTAAGCATGGAGTGGCAAAGCTCGCTTTGCCTGTCAAGGCGAGCCTTGACACTCCAAATCAAATCTTTTCGCCACCCAATTCCCGCCAGCGGAAACAGTCCACCGCATGGTCGTTGACCATGCCCACCGCTTGCATATGGGCGTAGCAAATGGTCGGGCCGACAAACTTGAAGCCGCGCTGTTTCA
>QJPH01000116.1 GCA_003242955.1 Candidatus Methylumidiphilus alinenensis | reverse complement strand
ATGCTAGTCGGTATCAACGGAATCTTCCAGTTTTCGGAAATTTTCGGCGGGACATTAAAGACGACGACGACGTGCACAGTCTCCGTCTCAGGTTCCTACAGCCTGATTTATGCCGAGATGAACCATCTCGACATTTTCGCCCTGCTGAATCAGGTGTACGAGCTTGGCATTACCGGTGCCAGTTTGGAGGTTGAAAGCGCTGGATTTTACACATATTCCAGCAGTGGTTCAGGTTCATCACAGCCGCTAAGCAGCGTTTTCCCCCAGTCACCAGTGCCGCAGGCCGTTTCCGAAGCGTCTATTCCGGTCACGAACCGGACAAGCTTCTGGCTGACCGTCGATATGGACAATATTTCGCTGTTCAACAGCCTGATCCAGATCGGAGTGACGGATGGCAACGGCGCGGACAATGGTCAGAACCGGTTGTCACTGATGGTGACTTTCGATCAGGTCAATGTTTCAGAGGCCATCAAGCAAGCCAACTACACTATTACCCTGCCGACAACTCAGCTTTTTAATCTATTCACCCTGTCGAACGTTAGTATCAATTACAGCATTAACCAGTCTTCCCAGCTTTCCGTCAGCGGTAGCCTGGATGTATCCCTCTTCGGCAGTAATTATTCTTTCTGCGGCGATATCTATTCCGACAGCGGGCAGAAATTTGTCACGGCGGATATTACAGCGCGGGGCGACACCACTATTCCTTCCCTATTCGGCGGCAGCTTCACCAATATCGCCTTCACGGCTATTACCTTCAATCTCTATTATCCCTATGGCAAGGGGATGGGTGCCGCCGAGTTCATGGTTCGCGGCAATGTCGATTTTGCCGGGTTGGAATTCACGGGCCTGCTGTATATGCAGGGAACAACGCCGGTTCTGGGCAGTGTTGTCTTTACCCAGTCCGCATCAATCAGCGCCCTATTCACTCAATGTATCCCTGGCGCATCATGGCCCTCCACGCTGGTCGATCTGACCCTGTTGCCGGGTTGCGAGGTGTATTACAACAGCACCAGCCAGCCGTTGACCCTGACCCTTTCCAATGATGGCACTGGGCCGACATTGCTGCCCATTCCTCCGGGCAGTTCGGGCAGTGGCGGCGGCACGGCATCGCAGGTGCCAAGTTCTCCCACCCAAGTTACCTTCGACAGCGGCTTCAATCTTGACGCCGCTTTTGTCCTGTCATTGCTCAGCACCATCAATGTGGCCGGAACGATTGTTGTCAACAGCAACGGCGTCACGGCGTCCATTGATATGTCGACGCCAATCGACATCTATGTTTTGCAGATCACTAAACAGGGTGACGGCACAATGGGGCCGGTGCTGACGATCACTACCGGCGGCGGCAGTGGCTCGATGGGTTTTGCCGGCGCCATTCTGTTTTTCTACGAGCCATTTGGCGTCAATGTCACGGTCGAAGCGACTAAGGACGGTAAAGGCAATCTGTTGGTCAAAACGGTTCTGACACCAACGCAAAGTTATCCGCCGTTGCTGACTGCATCGGATTCTTTGAGCTTCAGCTACAGCGATGATCAAGGATTCAAGATCGACAACTGGCCGACATTCAGCGATGTTGATGACATTATCGACTTTGCCAGCGAGCTAAAAAAGTATGTGAATAGCGTAGGCAGCAGTGCTTGCGGTTCTCTGGTTGATTTTGTATTTGATGATACACTGACACAAAAATATATCATGACACCTACGTTCAGCTCCTCTCAGGATGGGGGGTTGATACTTGACTTGTCGATTACTTATCAGTTGTCCTGCTGCGGCGAGATTTTCGCTACCATCTCCCTATCCGACGCCCTGCAAATTCCGATTCCCGACAGTGTCACGCTGAATAGCAACAGCCCGGACTATCTGTGGACTGTGATCGTCAATGCAATGGGCGCCGCTGCCGAGTCGTTCATTGAAGCGTTGGTCAACAACCCGGAAGCAATCGCTTGCTTCCTAGCCCTGATTGCCGGTCAGGAAGGCGCGGAATATGCCGCCACCATGGTTTGCCGCGAGATGATCGATAGCATTGTTGAAACCGCGGTCGATGCCGCCATCGCTGCCGCCGATGCGTTCCTTGGAACGGCGGCAGCGGTGTTAACGGTTGTTACCGTTGTCGGCAGCGTCCTTGGAGGAGGCAGCGACGACGGCGGCGACGGCGGCGACGACGACGGCGGCGGCGGCGGCAATCCGCCAGACCAACCACAGACACTGACCACGTATTACGCCAACAATATGCTGACAGCCAGTTGGGACGCCAGCAGTGGTGCCGACAACTATACCGCTGTCCTGAATGATCCGAACAGCAACCCATCGGTACTGGAAATCCAGACGGTCAATGCGCCGGCCACGACCTGCGGATTTACGGCCCAGCCGGGAAGCTTGCCTGCCCGTTGCACCGTGGCCGTGACTGCAAGCAACTCATCCGGCCCCAGCAGCGCGGCAACGGTGACAGTCCAGTATCTTGGCAGCCCGGCCGGGCTTTCCAGTCAGGGTGACAGTAGCGTCATGCTGCCGACTGCCGGTGTTCTGCTGACCTGGACGGCCGCCGCAAACGCAACGCAGTACATAGTTGCCCTGATCGGCGGCAAAACCGCCAGCCAGACCAGCGCCACCACCAGCGCAACCCTAGCCTTTGCCGCAAGCGATCCGGCGGGGATGTATCTGGTTACGGTTACGGCTGAAGGCGGAAGCAACACAGTCCCCAGCCCGGCTTCGGCTGCGCTGACCCTGACGCGGCTAGATGCCCCGACCGATGTAACGGCGACGGCCACCGCCACCGAAATCACTGTCAACTGGAGTCCGGTTAGTGGCGCAGGGTCTTATCTCGTCGCCTGGACGGAACCCAACGGGGAAACAGGGTCTCAGACGGTTCCGGCAGAGACGGCAACGCCGGTCAGGATCGGCGTAATCATCAGCGTGCCACCCCCGGTGGTCAGCGGTGACTGGATCATGACCGTTCAGGCATTGCCGCCCAAAGATGCCGGAGCAGCCATTGCCGGTCCCCCGGCGACAGTGACGTTCCTCCCATCGACACCAACCATATCTGCCCAGGATCTTCCTGGCTACAATTTGACCTCAGCCCAAAATGGCATGGTTATCACGACTGAGTGGGGTGGTCAGCCAATCATCCCCGTGAATCTGCCCGACGGGTTCTATTGCATGATCGTCAACTACTCTCCCTACACATATAACTCAAATGTACTGGCGACCCCTTTGTTTGTCCTTACGGGAACAAAATATTCGAATCCCGCCGCTTCGTTCTCATTGCAGCTAGGCCAGAGCTGTATGCTTACCGCCGCATCGGTTCTAAGCCCGACAGGCGGTACCACCATCCGCTATTTTGTCGCAAAAGGCAATTAGTGCTGCACGCCATGTTCCATCTCGACAAAACCGGGTGCCAATGGCGCAGCCTGCCGCACGATCTCCCGTCGTGACCGCTGGTATTCTACTATTTAAGGAGACGACGATGATTTAGGCATTATTCATTAAATTTGATTCCAAACGCTATGCTAGGTATTTTTCCATGTCCGATGCCTTGACTATTTTCATTCCATAAAATACAGTAGGTTATTCAAATGAGTACATTGACACCAACCATATCTGCCGAGACTCTTCCAGGCCACAATTTGACCTCAGCCCAAAATGGCATGGTTATCACGACTGAGTGGAGTGGTCAGCCAATCATTCCCGTAAATCTGCCCGACGGGTTCTATTGCACGATCATCAACTACTCCCTCTACCCTTACAACTCGAATGTGCTGTCGACCCCCTTGTTCATCCTTACGGGAACAGCATCCTCGTCTCCCGCCGCTTCATTCTCATTGCAGCCAGGTCAGATCTGTGTGCTTACTGCCGCATCGGTCCTAACGGCAGGCGGTAACAACATCCGCTATTTTGTCGCAAAAGGCAGTTAATGTAGCCAAGGGCTGGGGTGATGAAAATCCTCAATTCTCACAAACAAAAGTTAATGTTGTTTTTGTTCTTTTCCTTACGTCAGAATACGCTGTGTTTTTCTTGCTCTGCAGGGTTTCCCCCAGCACATCCTTGCACCAG
>QJPH01000117.1 GCA_003242955.1 Candidatus Methylumidiphilus alinenensis | reverse complement strand
CCCCTTGGCGGTGCTAACCGACATGAACCTGCCCGACGGCAATGCACTCGATTTGATGGAGGAAATCCGTCCTAAGCAAACCTATGCAGAATGGATATTCCTCACGGGCTATGGCAGTGTCCCCGACTCGGTGCGGGCTTTGCGCCTGGGTGCTTATGATTTCCTGGAAAAACCCTGCGACTTGGAGCGGCTGGATATGGTCGTTTCCAGCGCGGGACGCAGCGCCAATGCCCAGCGCCGCTTGTTTGAACATGCCCAACAGCGACACAAGCGTTATTCTCCGCAGGCTTTTGTCGGACACAGCGAAGCCGCGCAAAACGTAAGAGATTTACTGGAACGTTTGACTCAAGTTCCGTTCAGTGCTTTGGTGATTGGCGGGGAGACTGGCACTGGCAAAGGTTTGGTCACGCGAATCCTGCATTATTCCGGACCCCGCTCCCAGAATCCCCTGATCGAACTCAATTGCGCTGCCCTGCCGCGTGAACTGTTGGAGTCGGAATTGTTCGGGCATGAAGCAGGCGCATTCACGGGTGCCACCGGACGCCATCGCGGACTGATCGAGCAGGCCGACAGCGGCACGTTGTTTCTTGATGAAATCGGTGAAATGCATCTAGACCTGCAAGCCAAGCTGCTTAAAGCCATCGAAGACCGTAAAATTCGCAGACTAGGCGGGGAGCGCGAAATCGCCGTTGATGTGCAAATTGTCGCCGCCAGTAACCGCGATCTGGAGAAAATGTCACGCGATGGAGAGTTCCGCAGAGACCTGTTCCACAGGCTCAGCGTATTTCGCCTGACACTGCCACCCTTGAGGGATATCAAAGAGGACATTGAGCAACTGCTTCCCCTATTGGTGGCAGAATTCAACGCCAAATCAGGCAGGCAGGTTCGCCACATTAGCGAGGAGGTTTGGACCCAAATGCGCAACCATGATTGGCTGGGCAACGTAAGGGAATTGCGCAATGTGGTGGAGCGGTGTGTGCTTTTCTCGGATGGGACAAATTTTCCCGTGCAATGGCTTCAACTGCCTGGCCAACAATCCACTGTCGCATTGCAATCCCGCCATGACGATGAAGATGGGGTTTTCATCCCGCTGGACGGAAGCATGAACTTGGACGACATGGACCGCCATATCATTGAAACCACACTGGAACGTACTGGCCACAATACCTTGGCGGCCGCCCGTGCATTGGGAACGTCCCGCGAGACCCTGCGCTACCGCATCAGGAAATACGGCATCAAAACGCCAGACCGATAGGCAGGATAAGTGAGGTGGATTGCGTCTTTAAGCTTGGAAGATAAATTGCGGCTATCAGCTTAAGGCGGGACACGCGCAAAGCTTAACTGTTCGCCCTGAGCTGCGAGCCTGTCGAGCAGTCGAAGGGTGGACGGTTAAGCCGTTCATGGTTTGACAAGCTCACCACGAACGGCCTTGAACTGTCCCGCCTTAAGTTGGTAGCCTAAATTGCCAGGTAAACACGATGTCAACTGAATGGCATGAAAGGCAATTGATTTATACAGGGTGCGGTGAAGCCATGAGGTAGTCCAGAATAAGCCCACCCTAGCAGACTTTTCCGGCTAAGCCAGCCTCACTTGTCCGGGTACTTATGCCGGAAACGCCCGAGAACGGGCTTATTCCGGCCTACTTTGCAAACACCATTGATTAATTCGTGTTTGACATGTTTAGTGCTTTGATGTATCAATACATATCAGAAAGCCTATGAGTTTTCTGTTCACTTTTCTTTCCATCCCTTTGTCTAAAATTCAGAGGTTCGCTACAATGAAATTTTTACCTGTGCTTTTTTCGGCATTGGCGGTCACGTTCACATCAACCGGCAATGCATCGGATATCAAATTTAACGACCTTCAAGACACCATCTCCGTTACGGTCGATGGCACCCTCCTTACAGGAACAAACATATCATGGATTACAAACTTTAACCTCAACGGAGAAAATGTAAGCTTCGATGTCTCTACGGACGGCAATAACTACCCCCAAAGTTTAGCGGGTTACACGACCCTTTGGGAGACTGTGAGCGGTGGTGGCGTGGAAAGTGACCGCATCCTCATAACCCTTACCCAAGGTGCTGCAACTTACCATGTTGAATTTGGTTCAGATCCAAGCTTGCCAGCAATACCCAACGGCGCAATTGATTTGACCACTCTAGCATCTCAAGGTCTACCCAGCGGTCCCATTTTCGAAACCGGTGATTACCAGAAACTTGCAACCGTATTCAATGCAAACGGTACCGTATTGGACACCTACTATGCGGTATCCGACGTGCCTATCCCCGCAGCCATCTGGCTATCCGGTTCTGCGTTGGCGGGTGTATTCGGGTTCGCTCGCCGCAGAAAAGCACCTAGCGCTTAAAATTTAAGCTTCAGGCTGTACACCCTCCCAAAATACGCCATCCCACTGAAAAAACTGGCTGATGGCGATGCCGGGCAACGGTTCACTCGTTGCTCGGCATTTAAGTGTCTTGCAGTTATTACAATACGCACGTCAAATCTCGTTTTAGCATGACGGGCACTTCTACCGCTGGTTGGCCTAGGCGCAGACGTTGAGAAACCTTTCCATTCAACAAGAGGCGGGGAAATAACCCAACGGGCGCACGAAAGTGTAGGAATATGGGATGCCGACCAAGACCGCGCCTACCTTATCAAAAGCATTGTGTGGCTCGGGAATATTTGCCAGCGCTGTCAACGGAGACAACCCGACAAAGAGGACGCCTCCGGCCAACAACCCAACAACGCCCACCGGACGGACAAAAATGACATCGGTCAACAAATTCAACACTTCGTTACTCGATGTGCAATTCCCTACTGTCTCGGCCTTAGTTTGCATGGAAACCGACGCCAGCAGGACAAGCGGCAAGACCCACTTTGCAAGTTTCAACTTGATTCCCCTTAATTTTTGTTGATTTGATGTGTCCATTGAAATGTGCAATGCATCTGACCCCGTCAAATGTAAGAAAAATGCACAGCTTATTTTACAATACTCGAACAATCATTAACCCAATAAATGAGGGCCAACATGCTTAGGCTATTTGCTTTGACTTGGTTTCTGTTGCTTATCTTGAGTGCTTGCGGGCAAGATTTGCATTTTAAGATCAGCTATGACAAGACTGATGGTTTGTCGGAAGGTGCCCCTGTCGTGCTGGATGATCAAACCATAGGCAAGGTCACCGGGGTAAAACAAACCAAATCAGGCGGGCGCCTGGTCGAGGTTTCCATACCACATGAATCCGCCAGTTCCATCACCACCGAGTCCAGTTTTATCCTCGCCGACGATCCAGACAATCCCCAACAAAAGCGCATTGAGGTTATCTTAGCTGAAACCGGAGGAAAACCCATCGCCGAAGGCGCTGAAGTCCGCGGCACATATCCCAACCCCTTAGGGGGTTTTTTTCAATTTGGGGAATTGCTGCGCGAAATTGGCGGTGCGCTTGGGGAACTGCGCACTCAGGTGGAACATTTCCGGCAGGAGTTTCAAAAACTCCCCAATTCGCCTGAATCCAACCAATTGCAGGAGGAATGGCGCAAACTGACGGATGAAATTGCCAAAACCCAAAATGAAGCCGGTTACGCCATGAAAAAAGAAATACTGCCCAAATTGGAAAAGGAAATGGAGGATCTGCGCAATCGCCTTAAAGAAATGGGAAAAGCCGATCCGAAAAAAAGCAAGGACATTCAAACATAGTTTGAGAATTTCCATCTGTTTCGTTCGCAACCGGCCAATAAAAATAGTATAGTCTCGTCCCGTGGCTCGCACTCCAGAAACACCGGATGCGGAATAATGTCTTTCTACATTTTTAGGATTTTTTAACATGAGCAGCATTGTAATAGAACATAACCCCAGCGAAGAAAAGTTGAAAGAACTTGGTGTCGCCACATGGCCGACTTGGGAAAAAGAAGTCTCCAAGTTTCCAATTGATTTTGATGGAACGGAAACTGCCTACATCCTTGAGGGCGAAATTATCGTCACACCAGAAGGCGAGGAGCCCGTGCGAATTCTTCCGGGTGATCTAGTTGTTTTTCCTGATGGATTGGCTACCGATTGGGAAGTGGTAAA
>QJPH01000118.1 GCA_003242955.1 Candidatus Methylumidiphilus alinenensis | reverse complement strand
TCGATCAATCATATCCTTGTCCGCGTTTGGTCCAAAGCCCGACTTACCGAGATCGAACTCATCGACCGAGCTCATAGTCTCAATTTTTGTCGCAATTGCAGTGATTCGGTCGGGATGCAATTCCTCTCCAAATTCAGCTATCACTGCCATGAGTTCATTCATGAGTCACTCCATCCGAATCGAAAAACGCTGCATTTTGCGATTCGAAAGTATTGACGATCAACGCTCTATCAAGGTATCGATTTCCTCGCTCGCATGATGTTTCCGCCACAAATGTACATGCGTGGCATGCAGCGTTATGTAAAGAACTATCCTTGCCCGGATTGTGCTCTGAACAAAGTGGATCGGAAGAACAGATCGTTGCCCGATCAATGGCCTGTAAAATCAGTCTTCCGAGATTTTCGGGTTTTCCAAGCTCAACCAATCCTCCCAACGTACCGTCAGAGTCCGCTGCGGCAGTATAAAGCAACACTCCCGCCATAGGAGATTCAGTGTCGCTATTAGCGTAGATTCGTTCCCGGATACTTGCAGCATTGTAACCGCATTCAAGTGCAAGCTCACGAATGAGGATGTGTGCGAATGTATGCATCATGACATAGCGAATACCGGGATAACCCTGATTCGGATCAAGATTTCTGGAATTGCGCCAACCTTGATGACCCGCCTCAAGTTTATGACTCCTCGATTGAACAGATTCCTGATGTTCCCAAATGGCTACAGCATTTTCATCGAATCTGATAAATATCCCTTCACCATGTACTTCGCTGGCAGTAACCCATTCCGGTTTTCCTCGCGATAGATCAGCCATCGGCGGCCGATCATCTGGAGCAGTCGATTCTTCAGGGGCCTCGACACGGGTAAAGCCAATGAGAGCATTCACTTCACGAAGCCTTTCCAAAAGCAACACATCAGCCAACCTTCCTCTATATGCTGATGGTGCATCGGCTTTTCTCCCCATGAAATATGGCCAATCGGTCGGCGGCTCATCGGCAGTCAGTACATTCCATTCAGGAGTTTTGATATCACCTTCGGTGACAACGGCATTGCTGGTTTTACCTTCTCTCTTTTCTTGTATGGCGTTCCAAATTTCCCGGTAGTCCCATTTATCGATACCCGGCAGACTACCAGTTTTAGACAAGGTCTTGATGATGACTTTGATTTCATCAGCCGATTCAGCATCCGAAAAATATTCCCATCCATCAAGGATAAATTGCCCAATCAGATCCTTCTTGAGAGGAATGGCCAGTACGGACAACGTTATCGGAAACCATCCGTTGGTCGCGCCGAGAAGAATTGTTCTGGGTTCTTCATTACAATCCTCATAACTATTGAGGTGGGGATGTCGCCCTCGACAACCCGGCAAGTTATCCTTGGCCTCCTGGCCAAAGGCATGAACCATGGAGCGAGCGACTCCACAGGTATCGCATTTTATCCAAAGATTTTCAGTTTGAAGTGAAGCACCTCTTTCAAAAAACCGTAATGACCCTTTGCAATCGGATGGACCGCCATGCACAAACCACCGCCAGGGGAAATCATCTAAATGACCATTTCTGCAGGCAAGCAAAAAACGAGCAGGAACGGCATCTGCGTTTCGGCCTTTTTCGCAGTTTGAATGAACGAAATGAGTCTGTTCGGGACGAAATGGATTTGCTTTTATATCAAACAATCCTGAATCATATTCGGCCAGTAGTCCACATTTCACACATCTGAGCCACCGAGGAAACGGGCGTACAGGAACACCAATCTTTCCTTCCGTCGACAAGGGATCGGCACCATTCTCTTGTAGAAAAGGTGGCATCCGTAACCTATTGACTTGAGGTCCAAGCACTCGACGAACCTCAGCGAGAAGACGTGCTTCATCAATGGGAGGACAGCGGTCTATGTTCCACCGATCCAGCCCCATGGTTATCACCGAAAGATTCGGTAAATCTATCAGGGCGCCTGGACCATACGACCAGATCAATTGACTGGGGCGTACCTGCCCAACGAGATAGGTGCTCATGCGACGCCTCCTTCGGATCTAGATAATTTCACCTTTGCATGCCAAACTGGAGCATCTTCAAGTTTTGCGTCGTCCATGACCAACTGCACGCCAGGCTCGACTTCCCGCAATGACATGGGTACAGTAAATTCATCCCAAGCCAAAGCACCGGGTTTCTTGAGAAGAGCGGTAAGGTCACCTTGACCACGTTCGGTTTCATATCCCAATCTCCGCCCTGGTCTTATGGCTTCTTTCACCCATCGGTCGATCCGATCAGCAGCCATGTTATCTGTCGTTGATTTGACTATTTTATCATTCACTTTCCACGCCCTATTGGAGACGATATTTCTGACCATCAAGGCTTCATCTTGCCCGGAACTCTCAAGCGTTTGGGCGCCTGAGTTAGGGGTCATCGCTTCGGTTTCGAGCCTCATCAGACTCACCATCGCTCCTGTCAATCCACGATCAAGAGCCCGAGGGGCGAAAGGTGTCACCGATTGTGCCTCAATATGCTTGTAGAATGTTGCATGGTAATGTTCGAACGTTTCGTAGTGCGAAAGATCACGAGGCCGTGACCAAGTCAAGACGGTACAAACCAATCCAGGGAAAAAACGACCGATACGGCTTGTCGCCTGTATGTATTCTGCCGTGTTCTTAGGCTGTCCGTTTACCACCATCAGACCAATACGATTGATATCGACACCAACCGAAAGCATGTTGGTCGCCAAAACGATATCTATTGCTTGGGTCTCACCCTTTTCCCAAGCAGGTTTAAATTTGACCTCCAGTTGATCAAGTTTCTTTGGAATCTCCTTGTTAGAGACCCTGGAGGTAAGTTCATCAACGTTGCGTACTCGTCGTTGAGACAATCCCGGACGGTTCACATCACTCATCTGGACACGGAATGCACGTGTCTGTACATCATCCTCAGCCAAGCGGCGCATACCTCCCAGTTCACGCAATGAATTAAAGTAGCCGACAACAGACATGTAGGGATCTGCGACGAGTCCGAAATGCTCAAACAGTGATTGCGCAGCGGTAAGCAACGCGACATAAACTCGAATTAACACGGCTGGCCGTGAACTTCCCAGAGAACATATCCCCATGTAAAGGCGACCTGGTTTATCCTTTACAGAGCGCTGCACAGAGAAAAAATTGTCTTCCACATCAAGGCCATGTGGAGGAAAAATGGCGACCTTCCGAAGAAAAACATTGTTCACTTGCTCGGCAGCCTTTCGTACCGTAGCCGTCGAAGCAATCACCTTGGGTCTTATCGACTTGCCATCAATCGACCACGTAGAAAGTTCATCCACGACAGTCTCATACAAGCCAACCATCGTTCCCAATGGGCCGCTGATGAGATGGAACTCATCCTGAATGATCAGATCCGGAGGCCGTATCGGTATGATTTTCCTAACACCGACACTCGGCAAATTACCTTTTTTATTATGGGTTCCGGTACACTCGGCTCCGGGCCAAAGCAGACCATGTCGGGTGCACTCCTCACTGACCTTACCGAAAAGTGTTCGGACTTGTCCACGCCATGCCATCATGGCGAATTTGTCAACAGTGGCAATCAGCATTGAGGGAGGACGGCGATAGATCTCTTCATCGACCACGATGACAGGCAAGCCCAAGCTATCTGTAGCCGACCGCCGGAAATCACAATCGTATTTGTCTCCGCAATAGATAATTGTCCTACCGACATCATTATTGTACCGCTTGACTTCGATATCTCTCGTCTCAACAATCTCAGCACCACACCAAGGACAAAAGGTCAATTGTGCCGGTGAACTCATTGTTGGCCGTTGCCCATCTCGAGCCGCAACAATGGCGTCATGGCTTTCGTCTGTCGTATTCGGCGTGACTCGCTGACCGACCCATAAGCCGATAGAAAAAGGTTCTTCTCCCCAAACCTCCAGCTTATCCCTGCGTAACACTTCCATGGCACAGAGCAATGCCGTTGCACGCTGGAACTGCTGGATGGTAAGAAGACGTAACGTATAACGCATGATGACGGAAAGACCACGACTACCATCAAGTCCACCTAGGTTCCCTTGCAGTCGACGAATTCCCATCGTGAAGGCAGCAACG
>QJPH01000462.1 GCA_003242955.1 Candidatus Methylumidiphilus alinenensis | reverse complement strand
AAAAAACGCCAAGGCTATTCCGAGTCGGAGATAGCCCATAAACGCGAGGCACTGGAAAACGTGTTGATCCCTTACCGCCCGGAGGAAAACCACGAATTGCTAACAGCAGCCGGCTTCCGCCATGTAGAGGAGTTTTTCCGTTGGTACAATTTCAGCGGGCTGATTGCGGTAAAATAATCATGAGAGTTTTGTAGGGCGACAGGCCGGTCGCCCTTACTTGGTATGCGCACCTAACCCACCCTACTTACATTTCCCCAATCAGCCGCCCAAAGTCCTCGACCTGCTGCCAATTGGTGAACTCAGTGACCGTCGTAGGATCGGTCGGTCCCTTGGTTATCCACATAATCAGCCGTATCATAAAGCGGTCAAACGGGTTGTAACGCGGGTAATCGATTTTTCCTGCAAACACAGCCAATTCCTTGGGCTTCCAAGAAATCCTTTTAAGGAATTTCTGCAAATAGGGGTTAGTGGCGGGTTGGCACTTTTCCGGTTTCCGTGCCACTACGTTCACCGAGAAAAAGGCGTTGGGCTTGCCGTCGAGAACTTGTTCGTTCCGGCTAATAAACTTCACAATTTGCGGACTGTGCTTGCCATAACGAATGCTTGCACCGATCACTATCTTGTCAAAGGCTTGCAGGTCGACTTCCGCTGATTCATCGACGGAAATAATTGACACCCTATGCCCTTGCGGATCGAGTGCCTGCTTTATGCGGTTGCAGATTGTCACTGTATGTCCGTCGGTTGTCGAATATATAATCAGGATATTAGCCATAAAGTGTGTTCAACATAAGACATTCCCCCGCAAGGCAAGCCTTGCACTCACGCATCACTTTTAATCGCACCACGGTCATTATTATAATACTTTTAAAATATGAAAACGCTGTTAAAATTCATTCATAGGCAACGATTTCCTATGCACAAACTAAATATCAGGCTAAGACTATGCCCGAAAAACTTGTAATCCGCGTCATCAACCCCCAATCCACCGACCAGAAGGAACCCAAAAAAGAACCGAAGAAACCCAAAATGGTCGTCGTGTATCACTGGAGGCGCATTTTCGCCGCCCTGTTCGTGCTGATTGCGTTGCTTTTCGGACTATTTTGGGGCGGACTGCATGTTTTCAAAAAACCCTCTGGCAACACACCCCCGGCTTATGCCTCACAAGCTCCAAAACCTTTGGACACGCTACCTATCCCTATTGAGGGCGCATCAGGCTCCAAAGCCAAGCCTGCGCCCCAAATCGCAGCGGAAACTTCCGTCATCGCCAGCGTTTCAATACTTTCCAGCAAGATCAAACGCGCCCAACTGACAAGCGGCATCAAGGAGGACGAGCCAGTCGACCACATCGCCCAAATCATTCCAATGACCGACAAGGGGCTGATTAAAGTTTACTTTTTCATGGAAACGGCGGATTTGAATGGAAGCGTTTTATTCCATGACTGGTACTGGAAAGATAAACGCATTGCCCATGTGCGGATGCCCATCAAACACGACATGGAGACAGCCGCCTCGAGCAAATTTATCGACCGTATCATGGTAGGTCCATGGGAAGTCAGGATTGTCGATGAAAACAACCAAGTCTTGGCTAAGACCGCTTTTGAGGTGCGTTGAAAAGTATGGATAGCTGCGCGAAAAAGGGCTAGGGACTTTGGATTTCCATAGCCCCAAACTTTCCAAGAGGAAGGCTGTTTTGAACCGTAGCGACCTTCCAATTGAATTGTCTCAATTCCAACCACTGGTAGTTCCCCGCTTTTGCACATTGTTATTGTCGAGGGTTAGATTTCCGTCGGTTGCCTGGACTCCCGTGGGTGTGGCCGTTAGCGTGAAGGTCGAGCCAGAGCTGCCTACACTGAGGGTAATGGTGTAATAAATTGTGGTATCGGACGGCGAATGCGCATAAGGCAGCGTAGTACAGGAATTGTAATTGCCATTTAAAGTGTAACAACGTTCCAAGAAGGCAGCATCCTGCAGCAGTAGGCCCATGGCATTTGTCCTGCGCGTTTTAGTCATGTAGCTCGTATAGGTCGGGTAGGCGACAATGGCCAAAATGGTTAGGACCGACACGACTACCATCAATTCAACAAGGCTGAAACCGTATGTTTTCATTTTCTGACCACTGATTGGAGTACCACTACGGAATTATTGCTCAGGCCAGTCCCATGCGCGGTGACACGATAATATTTTGGGCCTGGTGCCACCGGAATACCCGCTTCCAAGGTTTGGCCCGGTGTCTGGTCAAGCGATGCCCCAAGCGACAAACTTTCAATGACATATTTTGGCGGGCTTGCTAGGTTGTTGAATTGGCTTGAACTCAAGGTCTTCATATCGCAGTTAGTAGGAGAATTGCAAATCCAAAAATTCTCGTTTTCAGGGGGATAAGGATTGCTTGATTGGTTATTCGATGGCGAACCTAGGTAGGTAGGGCAATCCGAAGTCGTGCCAGGGTAAGAATTCACATATAGCCCATCCGTCGCGCTAGTACAGACAAATGTCGGTATGTTAACACTGTTCAAAACTGCCTCGCCTGCTTTCAAGGCCGATTCAGCCGCTTGAAAGGCAAGGTCGCTGTCACGCAAATGGCCCGCCATCTTTTCTTGCAGGGAAGTGTTTTGCATGCCGGCCAAGCCAACGATAGTCATAATCAATAAAAATACCAGACTGACAAATAATGCGGCACCGGTTTCAGAAATTTTGCATGGTGCGAAAATAAACTGGCAAACCCTATTCATAGTTTCAACCCCTAGGCTTTTGGGTTTCGTAAATTGATAGTGAAACTGTAACATCTTCTCAAGCGAGTATCGGTGACAGTGACACCGTTACAGGCGGTTGTTGTGTTCGTCAAATTAGTACCATACAAGCCCGTTGAGCGTATGACCAAATCAACGCGAATGGCGATGACATTGGCCCAATTGCTTACATTACCAGCCGTGACATACTGATCGACGGACCAATCGGCGTTTAAGTCTACCCCATAGAGTAACTGCATGTCTTCTATGCCTTCAATCAGCGGTTGCGGATTGGGTGTTGCCGCAATGTTATCCAGCCGGTACAGCGTAGGTTCGCCATTGCCAGGGAATGACTGGATGAAATACGTATAGGCACGAACCACCATGACTTCGGCATCCAGCCCATGTGAATAGGTAAAATGGTCTTGGGTATTGTTACTGGTGCCACTGATTGAAATTGTCGAGTTGGAATCCGAACGGAAAATCTCGCTTTGGCTGCAATCAGACAATACCAATTCAGTCGTACCGGCTGTTATCGAGCAGGTGTTGGTGCTAGAGAGGTTGGAACTTGGAGACGGTGTCATACCTGTAATCGGGGTTTGTAAATGCCCCCCGCAAGGTTCGGCGAATTGGATGCTCAAAATATCGGTTCCAGCCAATGCACCGACACCGCTCGGCGCCGTGGGGTTCCAAGTGGCGCTAGTGGAGCTAGGGACCGGATAACTAGTAGTTTGAACGGCATCGTATCCTTGGATGGAAGTCGCAGGGGTAATGCTGGGCGAAGAATTTGCGATTACCAGTGGCTTGTTTAACACCGAAAGGCATCCCATGCTACCCACCCTGCGAACGTCTTTGGAAAGAAACTCCAGCGCAAACCGGCCATTTTCTTGTATGCGGCTTTGGGCTTCTTGCAAACGATAGGCTTGACTATTACTAACATAGATCTGCCCAATCACTAGCGTCAGGATGAGGCTTAGCGTCAAGGCCACGAGGATTTCGACCATTGAAATTCCGCTTTGTCGGCGCGTTGGGCCTATGATCCTAAAGACAGCAGTTGGAACGCAAAAAATGCCGTTCGTGCTGAACTTGCCGAAACACGTTGGCTTTTTTCTGCGTTCACCCATTGATTGTGGGCCCAAAGCCCGTTCATATCCCTTCGGCTGCTCGACAGGCTCGCTGCTCAGGCCGAACGGGCTTTGGGACCAATTAATTTCCGTTTTTAGGATGATTGTCTTCATACCACACGATTAATTGCCAACTTGGAAGCTTGTCACAAATCCCTGTGTGGTGGAACCACTGCGATCATCGTTCCACCAAACATAAACCGCATAGGTATTACCTGCCGCACCGGCACAGCCAGCGGTC
>QJPH01000467.1 GCA_003242955.1 Candidatus Methylumidiphilus alinenensis | reverse complement strand
CCGGGGCTGCGCACTGACGAGTTCAAGCCCGTCCAAACGCGATGCTTGCACCCTTCCAGTCCTTTCCAGCCGTTCAACGAGGGCTTGTAGCACATCCAGCCGCCGGGCGATGTCCGCCATGGCCTTGGCACCGGACGGGCTGTCCGCAGCGGGGGTTGGCTGGCTGTCTAGGTTTGCGTCGAGGGTTTCCGGCTGGCCAGCGACGGGCTTGCCCTCTTCGGCAGGTAGATTGAGATCGGGTGTCCCCTGGAGGTTCCCTTGGGACGGTTGCGCCTTTCCCTGACCGGCTTGAATTCCGTCGGGCTGGGCGTTGGCTGAGTTTGCAGGGGGGGCATCGGGCTTGCTGGGCGGGGACTTCGCTTCGCCAAAGGATTCTGGCGTCATGCGCGTGGGCGGGGTCAACGGCGCGGCTTCGCCAATGGCGATGTTGGGCGAGTCGGAGGGTTCGCTTGCACCGCGCTCTGCCTCAAGTGCCACGCTTTTGTGCGGGGGATGGGGCTTTAAGGCGAAATAGGCCAATGCCGCCACTGCCAGCATGCTAAAGATAAACGTGGCGGCCCTAGACGCTAAGCTTTTGGGTTTTTTGTTTGACAACGGACCCGTGTCGGATGCGGCGGCATCCGCTTGCTGGCCTTGGTTATTGGTGCCTTGGGGCAACGGGGGTTCCTCGTGCAGCCAGTCCATGGAAGGTTGGCGGTCGATTTGGACAGTCGAATCGGTTTCTTTGCCGGTTGGGGTCTGGTTCACAACGTCCCTCCCGCCTGGGTCGCGGCCACCCGGTAGCCGACTTCGCGGTATACGTCATCCACCACCAACTCGTAAGCACGCCCGCCCAGCGCCAACAACGCATCGCGCAGGGTCATCGGGCCTAGGTGGCGATGCACCGACGGCAGGGGCAGGCCGAACAAATGCCGCACCTCGCGGGTGGCGGGGTCCATCAGGCAGTAGCCGCTGCGCTTGAGCAGTTAGTCAGCGGCATCCTCCACGGTCGAAAGCGACGACGGCAGGCCCACGTCGATGATGACCAGCAAGGGGTCGGCCTGGGCGGCTTCGGTGCCGTTGACCAGAAAGGAATAGCGCCCGGTCTGGGTCCGGTCCGGCACCGGGCTGGCTTTGCCAAGCCGGTAGACCTCCGGCACTTGCGGCGGTGCGGCGGCAGACAGGCCAGACACGGCAGGGGCCAGTGCCTTGTCGGCGTGACACCCGGCGGCAAGGGCCGTGGTGGTCAGGAGGGTGATGGCGATTCGGTGCATCGGTGTCCGGGTCGGTTGATTCGATGCGTCAGAGTTTGCCTAGAGTTGCAAGTTTTTTCTACATTTAACCGTTAATCCAAATTGAAGGGTTTTAATTTAAAAATCATGTGCTTGTAAAAACGTACCGTCACCTATAGCTACCGCTTTATGGCGACATATCAGCTATAACTACCGCTTTTTGGGCTTAGGGGCAGTCATTTCCATAACCCTCATGATAATTCCTTTGGTTAATTTTATTGCTTGAATACCGGCACTAGTCTTTTTGTAACCGTTTAGCCCCCTGGGAGCGCGGCCGTCCCGCCCGCAAAAATTGCGGCCAAGATGGCCGCGCTCCCAGGAAAAGGCAGGAGGGGCTGAACGGTTACGTCTTTTTTGTTTTATTTTTGCTTCAATTCAGAAAAATGGTTCAACAACTTCCAGAATGAATTCGCCTGTCCCGGCATTGCCAGTGGCGCAATGACGGGTATAAGATAGGCTAGGTTTCTATCGGGCCGTTCTTTTTCTCATTCACGAAAGTATACTCAATCCGTACTTCTGCACTATCGCTAATAGCTTAAGTGCCATTCCACTTGGATGCTTTGCGCCTGTTTCCCATTTCTGGATCGTTGATTCACTGGTATTTAGATAACGAGCAAAAATAGGCTGGCTGACATGATTCTTTTCGCGGATAAGCTTTATTTGCTCAGGTCCAATATCTGGCGGCACAGAAAGACAGGATTCATCAAAATCACGCATTGTTGCCTTATCAATCGCCCCGGCTCGGTATAAACCTTCAGCCGTGCTATGAATAGCTTCAAAAGCATCACTCTTAAATTTAAGTTTGTTTGCCATCGCAAATCTCCAATAAATCACCATTTTCTATCTCGGCATCAATAACAGAGTCGGTTTGATGACTATATAATGTTGCCAACTTCTTAAACTCTAAAAGTTCATCTATGCCTATATTGTCTCTGTCTTTTTTGGCAAACAGATAAACATAAATCCAATATTTACCGCCTTTCGCAATAATTATAGATCGGTGTCTGTTATCTTTTAGGCGTTTTTTGAATACGCCACCACCTAAATCGTCCGCATGACCCAGCATGACCTGTCGAATTGCCGCGCAAAGCTCTTCATCATTGATACGCGCTTTTTTGGCTGCTTTGGCGAACCAAGCAGTCTTAAAAATCCGTGATAAATTATCAGCTTTGACGATCATAGCTAATATATATCATCTCATAACACTAGGTGCAATATAAAATGCACCAAAGCCGACAGAATCAGATCTCTCGCCTAGGGTCTTCCTTGGGCGGGAAACATCCCGCGGGCTTGGCCGAGCGAGGCAGCGCGAGTGCGGCGGCGATTGCGGGCAGGTAAACAACAATATTCCCGCCGGAATCGTTGCCCCGGTTGACAGGTTGTACTATACTGGTAGCCATCTGAATGCCCAAGGACGATACCCCGGCAAAACCATCGGGGTAAAGCTTTGTTCCGCGCGGACGGCGGGTCACCGGCGGGGTCGGCCGGGCTAGCCAAATGTGGAACCCACTCACTTTTCCGTGCGCACGATGCCCATCCTCTGCGATTTGGGGGATTCCCATGCCTTCCGTTTTGTTTTTCTTCCGACACCACCCGGCGGCGTTTGCGCTTGCCCTGTGCTTTTCCTTAGGCTTTTCCTCCTTGGCCTCCGGCGGTGGAGGCGGTTCGCCGCCGAATTTGCTGGTGTTTCCGGCGGCAATGGGGGCGGCCAATGCCAGTGGACAGTCGCTGTCGCCAGGTTCAGGGGGCAACACGACCTTGGTGCAATTCGACGCAACGGCAGTGCTGGCTTTGCCTATCGGTGGGGAGGCGGCCATCACGCTACCCCGGCTGGGGACGCTAACCGTTGTCCACGACCGCCAGGAGCAACACCCGAACGGCGATGTGACTTGGGTGGGGTATTTCAAGGGCTGGGGCGACAATTACCGCGTCGTCATTACAACCGGGCCTAATGGCACGGCGGGCCGCATTGTCAGCCCGGACGGCGAGTTTTCCCTGCTGCCCGGCGGCAGCGGCGGCGCGTGGCTGCGCGACAACAGCCAGGCGGGATTGCAGCCAGTGATGCAGGACAGTGACGATACCGTGCCGGTGCCGACGACAGCTTCGGCATCCTCCGTCCCGCCGGGTCTTGCGGAAATGGCGGCGATGGCCCCGGCCACCGCGTCGGGCCAGCCAACAGCGGCGGCGGTCCCCGCCACCGATCCCAACGCCCAGGCGACCATCGACCTGATGATCGTCTACACGGCGGGCATGGTCCAATATTACGGCGACGGCCTGCAAACCCGGCTCAATAATCTGGTGGCTATCACCAATCAAGCCTACATCGACAGCGGCATCCATATCACCTTGCGCTTGGTGTATAGCGTCGAGGTGGATTATGTCGAATCGGGCGGGTTGAGTCCGGCCCTCAAAGACCTTACCGCCGGCAATGGGCTGTTCTCCAATGTTTCGGCATTACGGAAGCAATATGGCGCGGATTTGGTAACCTTGATTATTAAGCCGACATCAATATTTTGCGGGGGTGAAGGATTAGCGTGGAGTTCATCGCCTATCAGTGTAGATTATGGTTATTCGGTGTTTCTCGATCTCGGGACTGTTAATGGCTGTAATAATAATGATTTGGTCATGGCTCACGAACTGGGCCACAACATGGGCGCAAACCATGACCGGGCGGCTTTATCCAATCCAGGCAATGATTATTCCTATGGCTATGGCATCACCGGCCTGTTTGCCGACATAATGTCATACAGTTATATAAGCGCACCGTCTGTGGCGAAGTTCTCCAACCCTAACATCACCTGCGATGCCAATAACGACCCGTGCGGCATCGCCCCCGGTCAGCCC
>QJPH01000449.1 GCA_003242955.1 Candidatus Methylumidiphilus alinenensis | reverse complement strand
TTGCGCACGTTGCTTAACATAATGTCCGCATAAATTAGTCCCACGGTGAATCCTCATCATTATAAAAAAGTGTTGGAGGCCCGTCATTCCGGCAGGGATTGCCGGAATCCAGTCCACAGGGATGTGAAACTACGGGATAACAATTATTCTTGATCGAGCATATCACCATCCATGGCTTCTGGATTCCGGCAATCCCTGCCGGAATGACGGTGTTTTCTTGCTCAGCGGCACTTGTGTATAACGGCGAGTGGTGAGTCTCCGTCGTTTGGTGAATTACTGACAAACCTTCGGGTTTCTTGCAGTGCCTCGGCCGGCAACACATTACCCGCGAAGATGACATTGTAGGCCAGTTGCTCGGGGTTGAGATCAGCCAGTTTGCTCATGGCGACCGCCTTGCGCCCTTCCTTGCTTTTTGGTGTCCCCCCATTTTTTGCCAGCATCCTATCCGTTTCGATTTCGGCTTGATGTTCATCGGATTTGATTTCGACGATCAGGCTCTTGCCATCAATGCGCTGTATGACAAAATCCGGCGTGTAGCGATGCCATCGGCCATCCTCGCCCAGATATTCGGCGTACAAATCGGTTTTGGAAGGGTCGGTCAACCCGCCGGTAAACCAAATGCCCTTAATGTTTTCGGCATGTTGGGCGATGATGTTCAGTGCTTGCTCCAGATAATCGGCCTCGGGTTTGGAATCGAAATTATAGCCTTCATAGTGGAATGATTTGTCTTTGGCAAAATGCGTATTGGGAAAGCTGTCGGCAAGCCGATAAAGGTGTTGGCGGGATTTCTCAAAGCTGATGCGGGCGGTATAAAGCAATTCGCCCTTTTCGTCCTTGCTTTTGCGGAAGCCATCCAGCTTGATCAAGGCGATGGCAATTTCTATTTCCTGCCAGTCTTCCTCGTAGTCGCGCCGTTGCGCTTCAATTTGCTGCCCCAATGCTTCTAGATGATGGGCCGGTAGCCAATCGTCCGCGTCGTATGCAGCCCGCAAAGCGGCCAATACCTCCCGCATGGGCAGGTGGTAATTCGCCGCCAGCAAACCCGCCGCCGTATAAGTGTCCAAGGTTTCAGGCTCCATGTTCAGTTCTTCCGAGTCGATCCGGGTTAGTTTGCCCCGTCCACCGATTTCGGCAATTGACCATGTTTCCAAGCGTCCGGCCAATGGGGCAGAAAGTTCAGGGCGGGTCAAGCAAATTGGGTTCGTTGCGGCTATGTCCGTCTTGCGTTTGAAGCGCAGCACTCGCCGCTTGACCAGCAAAGGGGGCAAATCTAACTTGTGCAAGCGGATTTCTTCTTCAACACGGTCCGTTTGGGTTTTGTTCAAGTCGGCCAAGGTCGTGCCGTAAGTTTCTTCCAACTGACGCTCAAGGATTTTTTCGTTTTCCTTGGACACATAGACGCGGGCGGGCGTGGTGTTGCCGGGAACCTGTCGCAAACAGCGAGTGGCCGCTTGCAGCACGAAGTTGTTGCTACCCGCCAGCCGCCGCACCAAGCCACAGGCAAACAGGCTGGGGCAGTTCCAGCCCTCAGTCCCCATGTTGACTAATAGCACAATCCGATGTTGGGCGTGTGGATCGTGGGCAAGCCTGTAGAATTCGCTCTTCACCGCCTCTGTTGATTTGGCATCCACTGCCAGCAAAACCGTGGGGGATAGGTTTCGATGAGCCAGCACAGCCTCAATGGCGGGGCGCAATTCGTCGCGAGTTTCGATGTTCGGGAAGTACAACGCGAGCCTTGCCGGTGAACCGTCCGGCAAAGCCGTATCCCAATAAGTGGTTAAGAAATCTTCGACAATTTTGGAGACCAGTAGCGAACCATGCTCTTCGTCCAAATCAAAGAGCTTGATATTACCCGCCAATTCTTTCAGCACCCCATCTTTGATGCCTTCACCCAAGCCGTACCATACCACCACATCACGCAGAGCTTGACGCTCAAAATAAGGCGTTCCCGTGGTGTTGACGACGACGACGAGGTTGGTTTCCTTGGCGAGATAATCCACCGTGCGGCGGACTTTTTTGATGCCTTGCCCGGTAAAAACCAATTCGCCGCTGTCTGTGTCTTTTTCCCACTTCCCAAGTAGCTTTTGCCCATAGGTCAGGATGGTTTTCCCCGCGCCCATCGCCAAGGCTAGAATATACGAGGGGTAATCCAGCGTTAGGGTTTCGCGTAGGCTCTCCATCTGATTTTGCCGCACGAAAGCGTTGTCGGTGCAAATGCGGTCAAAAAGCCCTCCAAAGTTGAATTTTGCCTCTGCAAAGGCTTTTAGGTCGATTCCGAGTGCTGTTAGCCGGCCCTGTGGATCGGGGAACAGCCGCTCATACAACTCCGGTATTTTTGGAGACCCTTCCACTAGCCTAAGATACCAATAGACCTCCAAAGCCCGGAATTGGGCTTTGCGCAAGTAGCGTAGTTGGCCACATTGCTCGTCTTCATAAGCAAACTGTAGAAATTCGGCAATGGCAGGATAATCATCGCAAGGGTAGCTTTGCGCCTGCCAAGCATCGACGCGAACGGCAATGATTTCATGAAGCAAGCTCATAATTTAGGGTAGTCCATCGGTCAATGATATAAACCAAAAAGCCAGCATTTACGCTGGCTTAAGAACTTAGTTGGATTGTGTGAAACGGGTGTTTGGTGGAGATGAAGAGGATCGAACTCTCGACCTTCGCATTGCGAACGCGACGCTCTCCCAACTGAGCTACATCCCCATAATTAGACACTTTAACGTTATTTGCGGTTTTTTTCAAGTTACTCCTCGCTCCGTTCTCCAAACCACGACAATTTCTGATGTAGCTTAACCACCTCCCCGATAATGACCAAAGTGGGGGCTTTAACGTTGGCCTGGGCGACCTTATCCGGCAGGTCGGCGAGGGTTCCGGTCAACACCCGTTGATGACGGGTGGTGCCTTGTTGGATTAGCGCGGCGGGCAGACTGGCAGGACAGCCATGCTTGATTAGACCAGTGCAAATTTGCGCAAGCCCTTGCAGGCCCATGTAAATTACTAGGGTTTGGTTGGGAACCGCCAACCGCTCCCATTCCAGGTCTATCGTACCGTCTTTCAAATGACCGGTGACAAAGGCGCAGGACTGGGCATAATCGCGATGGGTTAGCGGGATGCCGGCATACGCGGCGCAACCCGAAGCGGCGGTGATGCCGGGTATGACTTGGAAGTGGATGCCCTCTGCCATTAGGGTTTCGATTTCCTCGCCGCCGCGACCGAAAATAAACGGATCGCCGCCTTTCAACCGCACCACTCTGCGTCCCGCTTTGGCAAGCTCGGTAAGTAGCCGGTTTATTTCGGGCTGTGGAAGGGAATGGTCGCTGCTTTGCTTGCCAGCATAGATTTTTTCGGCATCCTTGCGCACTAGCCCCATGATTTCCGGCGACACCAAGCGGTCATAGACCACGACATCGGCCTCTTGCATCAGGCGCAGGGCGCGTAGCGTCAATAAATCCGGGTCGCCCGGACCCGCCCCCACCAAAAACACCATGCCGGTTTTTTTGCCATTATTGTCTCGCAAACGTTGTTCCAATCTAATCGCCGCCTCTTCCTCGCGACCAGCCAAAGCCAGATCGGCAACATCGCCTTGCAAAGCATCCTCCCAAAAACGACGGCGCGATTCAGCGTCGGGGATAATCCGTTTTACTTGTTGTCTAAAGTGGTCGGCCAAACGGGCCAACAAACCGTATTCCGGCGGAATGAGGGCTTCCAGTTTGACGCGCAGCAACCTTGCCAACACCGGTGATGCCCCCCCGGATGAAATTGCCGCCACGATGGGCGAGCGGTCGATGATGGCAGGGAAGATAAAACTGCACAACTCGGGGCAATCGACGACGTTGACCGGGATATTGCGAGCCTGGGCCGCTAGGAAAACCAGTTCGTTGACCAGGCGGTCAGAGGTGGCTCCAATGACCAACTTGAAACCGTCCAAATCTTCCGGGGCGAAATGTTTTTGTTTCCATTCAATTTTGTACTGGACGCTCAAATCGGCTAAAGTTTCGGTTAGCCGAGGGGAAACCACCGTGACCAGCCCACCCGCCTGCCGCAAGGTTTCAGTTTTACGGGCCGCCACCTCGCCGCCACCGACGATCAGGCAGGGTTGGCCGGTCAGCTTGAAAAATAGGGGT
>QJPH01000166.1 GCA_003242955.1 Candidatus Methylumidiphilus alinenensis | reverse complement strand
CGGCGCAAGTAAGCGGCATAAAGGATATCGTCACTCATTGCCGTCGCATCGACCGTCGCGCTCTGCCCGGAGGCAGCGCCTTGCCCTTCGCCAAAGATATCGCGCAAGCCGGCATCCAGAAAATGGCTATCCACCGGCCAAAATTGGACGGGGTGTTTCAGCAAGCGTTCCACCGTATGCAGGCCGGCCCCGTGGTCCTCAATGGAACAAGCGACATGCATAATCCCGTCAATCCGGGCAAAAGGCAATACGCGGCGGCGCAAGGCCAATTGGGGGGATATTTTCAATGCGCAAGAGGGATCGACTCGCACATCCTGTAGCTTGAGCGTGTGCTGTTCGGGATTAAACTGCACCTTCTCGATATAATTTAGGCCCAGCACAAGGCCATTTGTGCCGGCATCGACCCATTTAACACTGGCTTCCCGGCATAAACTCCGGCCTTGCCCGTCGTCAACGCGAACCACGACCTCATCGTCGAGCCGAATCGCACCATCGGACACCAACTCAACGGTGCGCAACCTGGCCCCGCCCGCTGAGATATTTTCCACGGTGAATCCAAAGTCAACCAAGTCCTGGTTTAAAAATAACACGGCAGACCGCTTGCCATGTATTTCCTCCCGTTCATGCCGCCGCGATTCGGCAACGGTGGGGAGGTCAACCTGATCCAAGGAAGCCAGATTAGCCGTGAAGGCATCCATTGGTTTCATGTCAAATCCACAGTTCTAAGGTCCATTCCAACTCGCCGCCGCCGTCCGGGGCTCTCATGCCTAGGGCGATGGGTACAATGGTCAAACCGTCGTGGGCCAGTTCGTTCAGCGCGGCATACACATCGTTATAGGAACCGCGCAAGCGCAAACTTCTAGCGGACGCGCCGACCCCGCCGCTGTGGTTGACCACCCAATCCCTGATCTCGCGCAGGGATTTTGGCATGTTGTCCTTTTCAGTCGCGGCATCCAGCCGGTCCTCCAACACGAACACATGATGGTTTTCCAGTACCGCAGCCAGACGGGTGCTGACTTGGTTAGCATAGTTGGGCCGCTTCAAAAACTCGGTGGCCTTCGACAATTCCCCGTCCATGGCGGTTTGTTCCTGCTCCAGCTTGCGGATTTCGGCGTTTAGCGCATCGCTTTGCGACTGCAAACCCGGAATGGCTTCGGGTAGCGAACCCGACGACTTCAGCGTGGTTATCTCGGCTTTGGCCGATGCCACCGCGCCGGTCATTTTCGGGCTAATAAACACAAAATAGATCACCAAGATTGCCAAAGTCGGCAATACCCGTTTGAACAAGCGTTCGCGGTCGGCGGGGGATAGTTTTTTTAACTCTTCCAAATTCATTGGGGCGGCGGTATTTTTTTAAGACGCTCAAACTGGGTTGATGATAGCAATTCTTAGGTTAGATATCGGTATATTATAAACTACTTCCTGATTAGCAATTTGTTTCAGCTAAATTCAAAACACCGTCGTTCCGGCAGGGATTGCCGGAACCCAGTCGCCATGGAGGGCAATGCACCGATTGCCTTATGCCTTTTCAGATGACATCGACTGCCCGGAGTTTCACCTCCCTGTGTTCTGGATACCGGCATTCCCTGCCGGTATGACGGTGCTTGCAGGTTCGTTCCAAAGTCAAAGGCTCGTCATTCCGGCAGGGATTGCCGGAACCCAGTCGCCATGGAGGGCAATGTACCGATTGCCTTATGCCTTTTCAGATGCCATCGACTGCCCGCAGTTTCACCTCCCTGTGTTCTGGATACCGGCAATCCCTGCCGGTATGACGGTGCTTGCAGGTTCGTTCCAAAGTCAAAGGCTCGTCATTCCGGCAGGGATTGCCGGAATCTAGTTGCCATGGAGGGCAATGCACCGGTTGCCTTATGCCTTTTCAGATGCCATCGACTGCCCACCCCGCAGATTCACCTCCCTGTGCTTTGGATACCGGCAAACCATGCCGGTATGACGGAGGTTCGCCTTTTGGCTGGAATGCGGTCATTTTCATCTCCCCCCGCCAGTTTTTTCCGCCTGCTTAGGCAGCACAAAGCCGGCCAAGCCGTTGTCGGTAAGCCGCATCTTGAACGACCAAGGCCCTCCGCCGGTAAACAAGCCCATGTCCTTCTTTTCCGGGGGGGCCATCCGCCAACCCAGCGCGTCCATGCGGGGTTCAAGCAATGCCGACAGATCGTTGGCGGCGGCAGGTTTCAAGGTTGCGCCCTCCACCACAACAGCATCCTTTTCCGCCACGATGCGCTCGACGACGACATCATCCGTGCGATGCAAGGCCAAATCCCGCAACAACATCGCCGGACGACGGCGCAAGGCATCCAACACCAGCGGCAGGGACACATGCTGGCCCTTGATTTTGTCCAAGGCTTTGACTATCCCATCGCGTTTTTCCTGCTGCTTCTTCATGCTCTCGTTAATGGTTTTGATTTTCTGCTCCGTTTTCTTCAGTATGTCCCGTTCCCCCTCCATAAGGGTGCTCTGATGGTGGTACCAGCCAAAATGCACCAGACACACCGCCAGCGCGGCGGTGGCCAGGCCGATAGTCATGTTCAGTTCCTGTTCCGGCGTGACCGTAGGCCGGAACAAGGGCACACCCGACAAGCTGCCTGTGCTAATCGCGGTGGCCCAGGCTTGCAGCCATTCTTCAAGGTTGTCGCGGTTTTCCAAGCTCAGCGGAATATCGCCCAGCAGCGGCGCGTTGATGCCGGGGGCGGTGACTAGGGTTTCGATGCCAACGCTTAAACCCAGCGATTTCAGCCAGCGCTCCAACTCGCTTTCCAAGCGTTTAGCCGGGATTTCCTGAAAGCTCAGCACCCCCTGCACGCCTTCAGCAGTCCCATGCAAGCCGACGACACCATTGGCCCAGTATTCCAGCCGCGCCCACGGACCGGGCGGCACATCCAAGTGCAACTGCCGGGGTACAGCGCCGGCGTAGGCTAGGCCGTACAAACGGCATGCGGATTTCCGCGCCGATTTTTGCAACTGCTCGAACACCTTGGCCGGTGCCAGACTGACCGTGTAATGGTTCATGCCGTCTTCATTGGCAAATAGGCTAAAGGCTAATTGCTTATTATCCGCGCCTATGCCAGCCATCTGCTCCAACTCAAACAACAGGGCTTGGCGCAATTGCTCCGGCTTCACGTCGGTGACTTGGGAAGAGGGCAGGCTCAAGGTGTAAAACGGCAGTGCTTCATACAATACCCAAAGCTTGCGGGCCGGACGCGGCAAGCCCATCAGGCTGCGCGGCAATACCGTCGGCAAGGCATCTGCCGTGGCACACTCGCAATCGACAATCAGGGGGTTGCCAATGAAACGCCCTTCGCGGTCCAAATCGACTCGCAGCAGCCGGTTCTTGGCCACATAGACCAAGGTATGTTGTGGCCGGTTGCCGCGCAGCTTGTCGCGGGCCTTGTCTATGCGGGTGAGCAATGCCTTTAGGGGCTTTATGGAAGATATAGACCAGTTCACTGATTCTTTTTAAAACTCACGGGTTGATAGGATCCTGACAGACAATAAAATTTTGTCATTGTATCGTTCCCACGCTCTGCGTCACTGCCATTGAGTTACCTGATTAGCAAGATGGTTCAGCTAAATCGTAATACCTAGCCGTAATCGTCATTCCGGCAGGGATTGCCGGAACCCAGTCGCCATGGAGGGCAATGCACCGGTTGCGTTATGCCTTTTCAGATGCCATCGACTGCCCGCAGATTCACCTCCCTGTGTTCTGGATACCGGCAATCCCTGCCGGTATGACGGCGTTAAGACAATTCAGGCCACAAGTCTCGCCAGTTAGGGTTCTGTTGTTCAATCAAGCGGATTTTTGCAATCCTCGACCAGTTTTTTAATTGCTTCTCCCGCAAAATCGCACTTTCCATCATTTCATGGACTTCATACCATACTAAATCGTGAACGCCGTAACGTTTGCTGAAACCGTCCGCCGCTTCGGTGCGGTGCTGATATACCCGCCGGATAAGATCGGAGGTCACACCGATATAGAGCGTTCCATTTCGTCGGCTTGATAGCATGTAGACGCAAGGCTGCTTGTTCATCTTGATAGCCTATCACACTGCCTCCACTAAGTTTAACCGTCATTCCGGCGGCAGGGATTGCCGGACAAATCGGCAGGATAGCCGATTTGCTTAGGCTAGCCGCCCGAAGGGTGGGGGACAGGGATGTCCCGAATGC
>QJPH01000204.1 GCA_003242955.1 Candidatus Methylumidiphilus alinenensis | reverse complement strand
TGCCAGGGAAGCGGGCTTGGTTTTTGCCGCCTCGGACTCGTGGTTGCAGAAAACCAGCAGAGCGGCGATGCCCAATGAAACCATCGTATTGTTTGCTTTCATACAATCCAGACCTTTGCGTGATGCTCTGATGGCAAATTATAAAATAACTACTTTACAAATGCAAATCATTATCAGTTGCAAGAACGGATGTTTGAGGGAACGGAAAACCAATCCCTTCGCCAACCCCCTTGCCAAGCTGGTGCTTGGCGTCCCCATTGGGAGCGCCAAGCACCAGCTTGGCCCTTAGATCGGCGGTTCTGTGTCAAAATAGGTGGTCTCGCACGATATTGGCAAAATGGATTAAAATAGTCCGCACTTAACCCTACATTGCCATTAAGTTAAGCCGTCATACCGGCAGGGATTGCCGGTATCCAGAACACAGGGAGGTGAATCTAGCCCGCCCTCCATGGCCTCTGGATTCCGGCATTCCCTGCCGGAACGACGGGTTTTTCCTTAACTTAATGGCAGTGACTTAACCCTAGGACATAAGCTCATGAACCTATTGGAAGAAGTCAAACAGGTCCAATCCGAAGCCGATCTTCTTTTTTCCGAACAGCAAGTGGAATCTGCCATTGACCGCCTCGCTGTGGAAATCGAAGCGCATTTGGCCGAAAGCAACCCTATCATCCTCACCGTACTAAACGGCGGCATCATATTTTCTGGAAAACTTCTCACACGCCTGAATTTTCCTCTGGAAATTGACTCCATCCAAGCCAGCCGCTACCGAGGCACAACCAGCGGGGGTGAGGTAGAATGGTTTGTAAAGCCCCGTCTGCCATTAGGCGGAAGGACAGTATTAGTGACGGATGACATCCTGGACGAAGGGATTACCTTGAAAGTCATCAAAGATTGGTGCAAGGAACAAGGAGCGACGGAAATTCTCATTGCCGTGCTGATCGACAAGCAGATCGGAAGGGAACGTCCTTGCCGAGCCGATTTTGTCGGGCTGGAAGCGGAAAATCGCTATTTGTTCGGCTATGGCTTGGACTACAAGAACTACCTTAGAAATGCACCCGGCATTTTTGCTTGCACGAATATTCCCGTATGAAATACACCAAAAACTTCAAAGGGCAAAGCTACGGCTTCAACCATCTCAAAACATTGCTGGGCAAAGCGTCGCCGTTGCGCTCGGCGGACGAGTTGGCCGGGCTTGCCGCTGTCTCGGAAGAAGAGCGAGCCATCGCCCAATGGATTTTGGCTGATCTGCCGTTGACAGAGTTTCTCGCCGAACCGTTGATTTCGCCGGAAGAAGACGAGGTTAGCCGGCTCATAGCAGAATCCCATGACTGCGATGCTTTCGCCCCGATCTCATCTCTCACCGTCGGAGGGTTCCGCGAATGGCTGCTGGCCGTCACCACTTCCGACCAAGCCATTGCCTCGGTTCGCTGGGGGCTTACGCCGGAAATGGTGGCGGCGGTATCCAAGATTATGCGCAACCAAGATTTGATTGCCGTGGCGAAACGCTGTTCCGTCACTACCCGCTTCCGTAACACCATTGGCCTGCCGGGCCGTCTGTCCACACGCTTGCAACCTAACCATCCCACAGATGATCCTAAAGGTATTGCAGCCAGCGTGTTGGACGGCCTGTTGTATGGAAACGGTGACGCGGTGATCGGCATCAACCCGGCTATGGACAGTCCGAAACATGTTGAGAACCTGCTCCATTTGTTGGATGAAGTCATCTGCCGCCATGAAATCCCCACCCAGTCCTGCGTGTTGGCCCATGTCACCACTACGCTGGAATTGATGCGCCGTGGCGTTCCGGTGGATTTGGTATTCCAATCCATCGCAGGCACCGAAGCGGCCAACAAAAGCTTCGGCGTCAACTTGGCACTGTTGGCCGAAGCCCATGATACGGCGCTGGCCTTGGGACGCGGGACTTTGGGCGACAATGTGATGTATTTTGAAACCGGGCAGGGCACCGCACTCTCGGCGAATGCCCAACACGGCGGTATCGACGCGCAGACCTGCGAAGCGCGGGCCTACGCCGTCGCCCGTGCGTTTTCGCCGCTGCTGGTCAACACCGTGGTCGGCTTCATCGGGCCGGAATATCTCTACGACGGCAAGCAGATCATCCGCGCTGGGCTGGAGGATCATTTCTGCGCTAAGCTGCTGGGCCTGCCCATGGGCTGTGATGTCTGTTACACCAACCACGCCGAGGCCGACCAGAACGATATGGACAACCTGATGACCCTGTTGGCGGTAGCCGGTTGCACGTTCATCATGGGCGTTCCAGGAGGTGACGACATCATGTTGGCTTACCAAAGCACTTCTTTCCATGACGCACTTTATTTGCGCCGTGTGCTGAATCTGCGGCCCGCGCCGGAATTCGAAGATTGGTTGAACCGAATGGGGATATTTGATGGGCACAACGCCTTGAGCCTGGGTTTTACACCGCCTCGGTTGCTTGGTGTCATCAATGAATTAACCGGTGAAACACTATGACCGATCCGTGGATTGCCTTGCGTCGCTTCACACAGGCACGCATCGCCTTGGGCCGGGCCGGTCATGCGGTTCCCACCCAGGCACTGCTGGATTTTCAACTGGCTCATGCGCAGGCACGGGACGCTGTGCAGTTGCCTTGGAACATCAATGCCTTTGCCGGACAATTGCGGGATATCGGCGAAGAAACGCTGATCCTACAAACACCCGTGTCCAACCGCAGTGAATACCTGCGTCGGCCTGATTTCGGACGTGTGCTGACCGAAGAGTCGCGCATCCGCCTGTGCAATTTCAAGGCCAGAGGGGTTGATGTGGCATTGATCGTCAGTAATGGCTTGTCCTCGACCGCTGTCGAGCGGCGAGGGATTGCGCTATTGCAAACAATATTGGAAGGCTTGAGGGTGCGGCAGTTTCACATCGCCCCGATTTGCCTGGTTGCCAATGGTCGCGTCGCCTTATTGGACGACATCGGCAGCGTTCTTGATGCCCGGGTGGCGGTGATCGTTATCGGCGAGCGCCCCGGCCTTAGCGCCGCCGACAGCCTAGGCGTTTACCTAAGCTATGCGCCTAAGAAGGGGAATACCGACGCGGAGCGGAATTGCATTTCCAACATCCACCCGCCAGAAGGTTTGAGCTATGAGTCTGCCACCCGGAAACTACTCTACCTGATCGAAGAATCCGTCCGGCGGGGCTTTTCCGGGGTGGCGCTAAAGGATGAAATGGATGGCTTGCTGGGTGAGGGAAAGCCCCTAATCGAATAAACACTGTGCGGCACAAATCAATTGATTCACAATATCTCATGGGGATGCCCCCGCATCGCCTCACTGCCATTAAGTTAAGAAAAAGCGCGTTGTTCCGGCAGGGATCGCCGGAACCTAGGCTCCATGGGTGGCATAGATTGTCAGCATCCCTGCAATCTGGATTCCGGCGGTCCATGCCGGAATGACGGCTCAACTTATTTTCGAACAACAATCAACATTACCAGTATAATTTAACAATTGGTTATATTGTACGCAACAATACATAGGGTGACATGAAAAATGAATCAGCAAGGCAGGCCGACCCGTTCGGAGGCAGAAAACCCGTTGTCAACATCTTGCAGCCGCGATATTGAAGAGGCATTGATCTTCGAGCAAGGCCAGGATGACCGTTGCGGCGTTGATTTGCCCACCATTCCCGCTCACCAGGAATGTTTGGGTGGCCTGCGCCGACAAGGCAAGATCGGCTTGCCCGGGCTTTCCGAACCGCAAGTAGTGCGGCACTATACCCGGCTCAGCCAGAAGAATTTTAGCATTGACGGTAATTTTTACCCGCTAGGTTCGTGCACCATGAAGCACAATCCGCGGCTGAACGAAAAGCTGGCGCGTCTGCCGGGTTTTGCCGATCTCCATCCGATGCAGCCCCTCTCGACGGTGCAAGGTGCGCTGGAACTGATCGACCAATTGGCTTTTTGGCTGAAAACTTTGACCGGGATGCCCGCCGTCGCCATGTCACAGGCAGCCGGTGCCCAAGGCGAATTTTGTGGCATGGCAACGATCAAAGCAGCCTTGGTGGCACGCGGTGAGACGCGGACAAAAGTGCTGGCACCGGAGTCGGCCCACGGGACCAATCCGGCCACCGCCGCTGCGCTGGGGTTTGAAGTCGAAACCCTCCCGGCGAATTCACAAGGCCGGGTCGATCTGGAGGTTTTCAAGTCGAAGCTAGGTACTGATGTCG
>QJPH01000234.1 GCA_003242955.1 Candidatus Methylumidiphilus alinenensis | reverse complement strand
TGGCTAATCCCCCGGTTAGATCATGCTCAAGGGGCGATATGGTTTCTTGGCTCATTGGGATTCCCTATGGGGGTCAAGCACTCTCGTGCGGCGATAGGGCAGCAATGATGCCTCATTACCGGTCGCCAATCAATGCTTCAAAGAGACCCGAGTCCATCCCATTGTGAGGAAACGTCCGCGTCGATGAAAAAGTCATTGAGCCATACTTTCAGGTATATTCTTTATTGGATATCACCTTAATTCAACAGTATTGGGGTAGTCCGGCGGCTGCTCGGGGTTGGGCAACGGTTCTCGCCAGAACGGGTCGAGCACTGGCACGAGTCCATCGGCGACCCCGCACTCGCCGATGCCATCCTGGACCGGCTTCGTCCACAATGCACACCGGATTGCCCTGAAAGGCAAGTCGTGCGGAAAAAGAACCATCCGGCGCTAGCAGCTAGCAGACAGTGACGGAAATGCCGATTATACTGTTCGGCAAGCTACCGAAAACGCCAAACGCTGGCTAATGCAAAAGAAGTCAACGGGGTAACTGGCGAGGACAACGCTTTGGCCTTTCCGGTTTTTTTTGAGTTTTCATAATTGAGGTTAACGATAAATGCGCGTATTTAGAAAGCAATTCCTAAAGGGTTTTCTGGCCCCGTTGCTCGCACTGGGATTGGCGGCAGGGTGTCAGACGTACAATCCCGTCACGGGTCAACAACAGATTGACGTCGGCGCAACCGCCGGCGTGGCGGGAGCCGCAATGGGGGCGGCAGCATTGGGCGTCGCCCTGAGCAACAACAATAATAATAACCGGTACTATTATGGGGGAAGACCGGTGTTTTACGGTGGCGGTGGTCGAGGCCATAGCAATGTCAACGTCAACAGAAACGTCAACGTAAGCGGAAACTCTATCAACAGAAACAATAGCTTAAACAGAAACAATAGCTTAAACAGAAACAATAGCTTAAACAGAAACAACGCCTTAAACGGAAACAACGGTTTACACAGAAACAACGGTTTAAACGGAAATAACGGCTTAAACAGAAACAATGGCGTCAACAGAAGCGCCAACATAGGAAACAGGATAGGAAACAATAATGGTAATGTGCGGGGTAATTTTGGTGGTCGAGGTGGCGGTGGCCGTAGGCCCCAATGACAGGGTCCGGCATTCTGCCGCCATTTTGGCTTTATGACCTTTGCATAAGATTCCACCCTATTGTTACAACACCCGAGGCTCATGATTATGTTGAAATATTTCTTGGTTTTATCCCTGATTGCCACCCTAGCCCCTGGGGTCATCCGCGCGGACGAAACAGCCGCCGCGCCGTCAGCCGCCATCACCTTCAAATTTGAGGATCCGCTAAACAAAGTCGACAAGAAAGTGGAAAATCTGTTAGGTGCGGACAAACAGAAGAATTTGCGTCAGCTCGCAGAAGCGGCGGTGCTCTCCGATTATTGTGCTGCCATCGACCTAGACCAGAATACGTTCAAGAAAGAATTCGGTGCGCTATCCGAGGATGGCACAAAACGCACGCTAGCCGAACAACGGGACCTCGACAACAAAGTGTCGATGTATTTTGGCGTCTATGTCGGTTTGCTTGTGGCTGAAGGCACGGACCGCCGCGACGAATTTTGCGGCATCGCTGAAAATGCCCTCAAGGATAAGAAACCGATCAGTCGGTTTTGGATAGCGACCAGCAAGAACCCGAACGAAATAACCCAATGATTCCAATGCAAGCAAATGTCCTTTGGCATCATGCCACGGTTACCCGACAGAGACGGGAACAGATGAATGGACACAAGAGCTTTATACTATGGTTTACTGGACTCTCCGGGGCAGGAAAATCGACCCTTGCACATTGCGTTGAGGAATCGCTTTTTCTCCATGGCTGTCGGACTTATGTGTTTGACGGCGACAACGTGCGCCACGGTCTGTGCGCCGACTTGGGCTTTAGTGACGCAGATCGCGCCGAAAACATCCGCCGCATCGGTGAAATGAGCAAGTTGTTCATTGATGCCGGTGGCATTGCCCTCGCCGCCTTCATATCCCCGTTCCGTAAGGACAGGGAAATTGTCCGCGCCTCCGTGAAGGCGGGCGACTTCATCGAAATTTTCTGCCACGCCCCATTGAGCGTGTGCGAGCAACGCGATGTCAAGGGGCTGTATAGGAAGGCGAGACGAGGCGAAATTCCCAATTTCACCGGCATATCGTCCCCCTATGAGACTCCAGGCAATCCAGAAATCATTGTCATGACAGGCGAAAGTACCGTGGAAGAATGCGCCAGGCAAATCATCGGATATCTTCAACATAAAGGAAAAATCAATCCAATTCGTTCCGAATCTATCAAACAGCAAAATCTTTAAAAGGCAAACTATCGCCACGTTCGCTGCAAGGAAAATAATGACAACCACTGAAAAAGCGGTAGGGGAAAGCTTGGAACTTGAGCACAATCTATTGCGCAGAGCCTTGGATGGCCTGTTCGTGTACGCTGTGCTTATGGATCCAAACGGCAAGATTATTGAAGCCAACAATTCCCCGTTAATATCTATAGGGATTCGCCGGGAGGATTGCATCGGCACTCAGTTCGGCGATTCGGGGGCGTGGGCCTACGACCCCGATGTCCAGGCGCGGGTGAAATCGGCGGTGCTTTCTGCCCAACGGGGCGAAACCGTCCGCTATGACGCGCACCTGTCAACGGCGAAAGGCGTCATCACTATCGATTTCTCCATCGCGCCGATATTCGACACGGAGGGCCACATCACCCAACTTGTGGCTTGCGGAGTCGATATTTCCAAGCGTAGGAATGCGGAGAACGCATTGCGACGCAGCGAAGAGCGGCTTGAACTGGCGATGTTGGGCGCGGAACTCGGCTGGTGGGACTGGGACATCCAGACGGGGGAGGCCGCATTCAGCGAACATTGGGCCAATATGTTGGGATACGATTTTAATGATATCCAGCCCACTTTCGAAGCATGGGAGCACTTGGTTCATCCTGACGATTTGGCAAAAGTAAAACGCGCAGTGATTGATAACCTAGACGCAAAAACGCCATTTTTTGAAATTGAATACCGCATCCTGTCCAAGAATAATGAATGGAAATGGATATTAGGCCGGGGCAAGGTCGTCACCTGCACCACGGATGGGAAACCCGCCCGGGTGACTGGTATTGATATGGATATATCGTCCCGGAAAGATTTGGAGGAACGCCTCCGCCAGCGGCAGGAGGAGTTATATTATGCCCAACGTTTAACGGCAGCAGGGGAATTGACCGCCATCGTTGCGCACGAATTGAACCAACCTCTAGGTGCTATTAACAACTACGTCGGTGGCTCACTCCTACGGTTTCGTGAGCTATTGTCAGCCAATCCATCTTTGGCCGAGGTATTGCAGCAAACTCTAAGACTTACGCAGCGAGCAATAGCGGTGATCCATGGAATCCGGGTTTTAGTTCGGAAACAAGAAAGCAAGTTAGATTGGGTATCGCTTGAGGCAATGGCAGAGGATGTTTTTATCCCTCTTCGCACCGAACTCAGCAACAAGCAGATTAGAGTCAGCTTGGACATTCCGTCTTCCTTGCCACCGTTATGGTGCGAAAAAGTCCATTTGCAACAATTGTTGCTCAACCTGATTCTTAACGCCACACAGGCGATGGATACACCGGGGTGTTCCCAGCGCAAGCTATCGCTTTGTGCCAAGGTCAACGCCAACCATAAATTGGAAATAACGGTTAGCGATACCGGGCCGGGTATCTCACCAGAAATTGCCGCGCGGCTATTCGAACCCTTCGTCAGCACCAAAGCCGAGGGTATCGGCTTAGGGTTATCAATTTGCCGCACCATCGTCGAAGCTTATGGCGGGCACATATCCGCTAGATCAGTGCTTGGGCAAGGCACTGCCTTTGATGTGGTCCTGCCACTTGTAATCGAAGAGAAATAGTATGAATGATGATGTCAAGGTCTATATTGTCGATGATGATTGCGATATGCGAAATTCTATCCAATGGCTCTTGGAATCCGTTAATTTGCGAGTGTGTGCCTATGAATCTGCTGAGCGTTTCCTTGCGGAGTATAGCGATAATAGACCGGGATGCTTGTTGTTGGATGTGCGTATGCCAGGAATGGGGGGGCTTCGGCTGCTTGAATACTTGCAGTCAATGCATCGGCATCTTCCGGTAATCATGTTTACCGGTTACGGCGATGTGGAGATGGCAGTGCGTGCGTTGAAAGCGGGAGC
>QJPH01000250.1 GCA_003242955.1 Candidatus Methylumidiphilus alinenensis | reverse complement strand
TTGTTGCTATTGACCACTTCGTTATAATACTCACGTCGGTCCGCGATGGCGTTTTCCAGGCCGGTGATGCGCGACTCGAGATTGCGGAAGGATTCATCCGCCTTCAACTGCGGATAAGCCTCGGCGGTGGCGAAAAGGCTAGTCAAGCCTTGATGCAGTTGGCTCTCGGCCACGCCGAGCGCACGCAGGTTGGCCGTTTTTCGTGCGGTGGAAACGCTGGACCTAGCCTGCATCACTCTTTCCAAGGTTTCACGCTCATGTTGCATGTATTGCTTGCAGGTTTCAATGAGCTTGGGCAATTCATCGTGACGTTGTTTAAGCAGCACATCAATATTTGACCACGCTTTTGCGGTATCATGTTTGAGGCTTATCAGCCGATTGTAGATAATGATGACATAAAGGCACACAATGACCGTTATGCCAAACAGAATAAAACCGCCTTCAACAATCATGGGATTTTCCTTAGCTAATGGAGTAGGGTGCTTAACAATTATGGATTATAAACCTAAGCCGCCATGATTTGGCATCGCCAACCTTAATAAGGAGTAGTCAGAGTGCCTATAAACGCCTATAAGAACAATCTTCCCATTATCGGTAAAAACGTATTCATCGACGAAACGGCCATGGTGGTCGGCGATGTCATCCTCGGCGATGACGCATCCATCTGGCCCATGTGCGTGCTGCGCGGAGATGTCAACCGCATCGAAATTGGGTCTAGGACCAATATCCAAGACGGCAGTGTGTTGCATGTCACACACCCCAATGAGCATTCGCCCGATGGCTATGCAATGGTTGTGGGTGATGATGTCACTGTCGGGCACCGCGTGGTGCTACATGGCTGTCGCATCGGCAACCATTGCTTAATTGGCATAGGCGCGATTGTCATGGATGGTGCGGTTATCGAGGATGAAGTCATCCTTGGGGCTGGTAGCCTAGTTCCACCCGGCAGAACCTTGGAGACTGGTTTTCTTTACCTAGGCTCGCCAGCCAGAAAAGCCAGACCTTTGACCAATGAGGAAAAAATCTTTTTCCGCTACTCAGCAACACATTATCTTACGCTCAAAGACGATTACCTGCAGCGTTTTCAACATCCAACAATTGGACCAACCGATAGCGATTAATGTAGGGGAAATCTCAATGCAAAAAAACTTTATTGTAGCACTTTTATATGGCTTTGCGCTGCTGTGGCATGACTTAAGCTTAGGCTACCAAGGTTGCCCTTATTACAATACGGACCAAAGCTTTGCCATCCCAAATTATAATAACAGTGCGTATTACTATACAAATGCCTCGTTATCATGCTTGGATATTGCCCAATTTCCGCTGTCTAGCTGCTTGTTGCCGCTAAGCAACAGCAACGTGCAAGCCCAAGATTATTATCCCTCGTCCTCAGCCTTGGCGAGCGACCCGGTAGGGGGCAGGGTTTTCCAATCGATGTATAACCCCACCAACTGGACCGGCAAGTTGTTGTCCTATCAAGCTAATCTTACGACGGGTGACTTGACTCAAATTACAGCATGGGAAGCGGGAGATGTTTTGACCAACAAAAACAATAACAACAACCCCCTTAACCCATATACTTTTTTCCATCCAGATGCTGATTTTGTCCAGTATTGTTATTATGGAGCACCTGATCCTCATTGCATTAATACAAGCATAAATCCAATGCTGAAAGGCTACCCATTCTATGTTAGTAACCTTAGCGACTCTCAGATAAATTTAATAGACAATATAAATAAACCAGGTTTTGGACATTCAAACAATGTCGAAGCTTATTTGTCTGGCTCCGCGATTACTACAAATAGTCAGGGTGATACTTTAAGGTCACGTCCAAGCCTACTAGGTGATTTGGTTAACTCCGATCCTTTGTTTGTCGGGTCTGAAGATTTTAATTATTCCAGTTTGCCCGAAAGTCAAAGTACGGATTATCCGACATTTGTGAATAACAAAAGCCAAGTCGCAAGCGAGAATTATCCACGCGCTAGAATGGTGTATGTCGGTGGCAACGACGGTCGCTTGCATGGCTTCGAAGTAGGCACTTGGAATCGTAATACGCCAAATGCCTTCGACTCTGGGCTTGGAACCGAAGTGTTCTCTTTTTTACCTGGCAGTATTCTTAACAACTATCTTCACCATCGAGAGGGTCTTTTCATACCGCCACCTGATACGTTTGCCACAAATAACCCATTATATCATAATTATTTTGTGGATGGTTCGCCAAAAGCAGGTGATGCCTATTTCTCCAGTAACAATACATGGCGTACGGTCTTGCTGGGTACGACCGGGGCAAGCCCACCGGATTTGGCACTTGATTGGGGAGGGAGCATTTTCGCCCTGGATATCACTAACCCAGCTAACCCAAAATTTGCAGCCGGTAATGTGCTATGGGAATTTACCCACAATCCTGGCCTTATATATGATCCAATCAACAATCCATCCTACCCGTATTTCAACGACTGGGCGGATGGCGATTTGGGCATGCCCTTGTCCCAACCCAGCTTGGCAAGAATGCAAAACGGCAAGTGGGGAGTGATAGTAGGCAATGGCTACAACAGCCAAAACCAATTGCCTATCTTATATATCTTGGACATCACCTTGACGCCGAAAAACCCTAATTTCATCATCGCAAAGTTTTCGCCCTGCGTTTCCACTACAAGCATCAATGTCACTACCAATGCCAATCCCAATGGTCCCAAGCCCTATACAGCACCCAGCACCATTACCAACACTAATTATTGTTTTAGTGGCAGCCCTAATGGCTTATCGACACCGATTGCAGTGGATGTGAATAACGACCAAAAGGTGGACTACATCTATGCGGGCGACCTGCAAGGCAATTTGTGGAAATTTGATGTCAATTGCACAGGGGTCACAACCAGGGGCGACTATCTTGGTTGCCAGTCGAACTCTGCTAGCGCGGATTGGCAAGTCGCCAACCAAGTCAACGGCAATGCAAAACCCTTGTTTGTCGCCTGTGAAGAAAATGCCCAACAATGTGACCTAAAGCATCGTCAACCGATCACGGCCAAGCCGCAGGTGGGCAGCGTAAGTTCGACCCAAGCCAACACCCTCTACGCGGCAAATGAGGCAACATCACCCTCAAGCCCGAACAAACCATCGGTGATGGTGTACTTCGGCACCGGTTCCTACTTAGGGCTTTGTGACGTTGAATCGTCTATTACCTTGGGTGTCACTTGCCCACAGCAACAAAACTTTACACAACAACAAACCGTTTACGCCCTGTGGGACCGAAACCAAGGAACGGCAAGCACCGACAATTCGATAGCCGGACGCAGCAGCTTATTGCAGCAGACCATATTAACCCCGAGTTCTATAACCCAAAACAACACTACGACCGCAGTAGCCAACGTCCGCGTGACATCGACTGCGTCCTCGAATCTGCCCTGTTACCAGACTTCCTGTGCTGGCCAAACGACGAACACTACGCAAAGCCAACAGTCAGGATGGTATATGGACTTGTCCACCCCTTCCAACATGCCGAGCGAGCGTTCAGTCAGCTTCCCAAACTTGCTGAACGGCAATATCGTTTTCTCCACCCAACTCCCCACATCCACTCCTTGCGATCCAAATACACAGGCATCGGGTTGGGTCATGGAACTGGATGCCATCACCGGAAACGCGCCAAGCAACCCGGTTTTCCTTAACATATTCGGCACCAACCCATTAGGCAAAGCACCCAATTACGATTTGGTGACTGCAAAAATAGGCAATGCCACGACCACGATGGCGCCCTCCGGCATTCAAAGCACGGTGGGCATCCTAAAAACTCCGGCGTTGATCTATGGCCAGGGAGTCGTCCATAAGTATTTCGGCGGATCGACCGGGCCGACCGGGCCGACCACTGGCATTCAGATGGTTACTGATCCTGGATCAACCCAAGGCAGGGTTTCATGGCTGCAATTACGTTGACGGCTCACCACCTCTGGAGACATAACAATATGAGTCAAGGCACCCTATTTGTCGTTTCGGCCCCGTCTGGGGCAGGCAAGACCAGCCTAGTCAGGAAATTGCGATCCCAGGTGGAGGGTTTATCGGTGTCCGTGTCCCATACTACCCGCCCAAAACGGCCAGCAGAGTCCGAAGGGGTGGATTATTTTTTCACCCTCCGTGAAACATTCAAGGAAATGGCTGCCGCCGGGGCATTTTTAGAATATGCCCAAGTTTTCGGCAATTACTATGGCACCGCCCGCACCACCGTGGAAACCCTCTT
>QJPH01000445.1 GCA_003242955.1 Candidatus Methylumidiphilus alinenensis | reverse complement strand
TTATTTCTTGCATTTGTGCCTCAATCCATTCTTCTGCTTTGTGGTTGATTTCAGCCGCGCTGTATTGGCTACCGTCAATGACGGGTCCGATGCGGATTTGGATCACTCCAGGCCATTTCAAAAAAGCCTGGCGGGCCCAGAACTCACCGGCATTATGGGCGATAGGGACCACAGGGCAGCCTACGCGGTGGGCAAGCATGGCGCCACTAGCGTTATATTGCCCTTTTTGTCCGGGGGGTACGCGAGTCCCTTCCGGGAAAATCACCACCCACCGCCCCTTCTTCAAGCGTTCTTCCCCATCCCTCAAGAGCTTTTTCAACGCGGCCGTTTTGGCACCACGGTCAATAGCGATAGGCTCTGTCAAACTTAAGGCCCAACCCCAAATAGGCACACTCAACAGTTCTTTTTTCAGCAGAAACACCAAAGGCGGGAAGATCGCTTGTATCGCGAGGGTTTCCCAAGCGGACTGATGCTTGGATAAAATCACTCCGTTAGTCGATGGAATGTTTTCAGTTCCCCGCAATGCGTAGCTTAGGCCGCAAAGGTTTTCCAAAAGCCACATTTGGATGCGGACCCAAATCATCACCCATCGATAGCGTGCCTCGAAAGAACTCCGGTATAACATGAAAACCATGGGTGCTAGAGAAATGACCGATAAAAATTGGCAAAGATAAAATATGGCAGAACGAATGACAGTGACTAAAACATTAGCCTTGGGTGAAGAGTATGTATTGGACGGCTTCATGGAGATTGACAAAGGTTGGCACATCAAGTTTAGGGTTGCGTTTTAAGGTTTTTTTGCCATTGCCGGTTTCCACCAAGATGGCTTCCGCGCCTACACTTTGCGCGGCTTGAATGTCCCGCAGGGAATCCCCGATAGCCGGGATGCCATCCAAGTCTACATTGTATTGGTTGGCGAATTGTTCGTACAGGCCAGTCTGTGGTTTCCGGCAACGGCAACCGTCTTCAGGCGCATGCGGACAAAAGAAAATCGCGTCAATACGGCCTCCGTGTTCTTCAATTTGTTTGCGCATCTTGGCATGGATATGTTCCAGCGTGGCTAAATCAATCAAACCGCGGGCCACGCCGGCTTGGTTGGTCAACACGGCTATGTGATAACCGTTGCGGTTTAATTCGGCAATGGCTTCCAGGCTACCGGAAATGGGTATCCATTCTTCGGGGGATTTGATGTAGGTGGCGGAGTCCTCATTGATGACCCCGTCGCGGTCAAGAATTACCCAGCGCATACCGATAGACCAATAGCAAAAAGAATTGAGTACCAAAGATCAAATTGGCCATCAGCAGGTGGACTGGCTGGACAACGGCGGGGAAGCCTAAGCGATCCAGGCTGACACCGGTGAGGATGGCTGTGACGACTAATGCGGCCAGCACCAATCCAAAGCGGAAAAGTGGGCTGTTGCGGTCTATATTGTTATAAATTTTCCACACCAGCCATAAGTTGGTAAACAGGATGATCGAGGAAAATGATCGGTGTATGTAAAAGATGATGGGGAAACTTTCCCGCCACACACTGCGGTCCCCACCGTCGCCATGGACCAGTTGTTGGAAAATCAGTGGGTCCATGGCTTGGCGTATTTGTGTACCCATGGCAATCTGCAATAAACTCATGCCCACAGCGGCTTGCAACACGGTTTTAAAACGGGGTGGCAGTCGGCGGACATCAATGTCAGCCAAGCTATCCCTTTGTGAACGAGTGATGGCATAGATCAACAGGATGACGATGGTGAAAGCCATCAGCATGTGGGCAGTAATAACCCAAGGGTTCAAGTGGTTTGCCACTACTCTAGCGCCCAACCAAGCTTGAAAGCCGATAAGCAGAAACACTGCCAGCGACAAATTAAACACGGCGGGGTCGGATTTTCTATAATGGCGGGAAGACAAAAGGGTTAGAAACACCAAAATGCCTGCTGTCGCACCGATCAGGCGGTTGACATATTCGGTCCACGTCTTGACTGCATTGAAGCGGGTGTCGGCGTAGCCGCGGCCGGCGTATATTGCATGGTAGTCGGGGGGCAATTGGGATTCGCTGGTGGGTGGAATCATCTGTCCAAAGCATTTTGGCCAATCGGGGCAACCCATGCCCGCCCCGGATGCGCGGACAATCCCGCCAGCTAGGATGACTAGATAAACGGCAACAAGGGTCATCACACCGATACGGCGGAATTGTGTGCTGAAGATGGTTTCAATCATGACGGTTGGTTCTAGCAATGCAATAATATGCCATAGCATACCATTCCCGATGCGAATCTGGCAGGGTTGTATAACAGTGACCTGATTGGCAAGTTGTTTCAGCAAAGCCCAAAACGCCGTCATTCTGGCACCTGATTAGGAAGATTTTTCAGCTAAACCGATTTGTGCGTCATACCGGCAGGGATTGCCGGTGTCCAGAACACAGGGAGGTAAACTAGATTGCCCTCCATGGCGACTGGATTCCGGCAATCCCTGCCGGAATGACGAGATTTTTCTTACTGTTGAACATTTGTTTCTAGTTCCTCAAAATATTGCCATGTATCCACACATAGGAGTAAACCTGGTTATGACTATTTCTACCCGCAGCATAGAATATCAACACAATGGCACTTTATTAGAGGCCGTCCTTGCTTGGGATAATGCCATCTTGGAACCACGGTCGGCGGTGATGGTTGCCCCTGCTTGGGCAGGCCGCGATGCATTCGCCATCAATAAGGCACATGCTTTGGCCAGTTTGGGCTATGTCGGTTTTGCCTTGGATATGTATGGAAATGGGATTGTCGGCACCGGGCCTGAAGAAAATGCTAGGCTGATGAGTCCTTTTATGGAAGACCGCGCTTTGCTGCAAGGCCGGATGATCGCCGCCCTAGAGACGGTGAGGCAACAGCCGGAAGTAGATGCCGCTCGCGTTGCTGCGATTGGTTTCTGTTTCGGGGGGCTGTGTGTATTGGATTTGGCGCGTAGCGGGGCGGACCTAAACGGTGTGGTGAGTTTCCATGGGCTTTTCATGCCACCCGGCAATTCTAACGCAAAGAAAATCAGGGCCAAAGTATTGGTTTTGCATGGATACGACGATCCCATGGCCACGCCTGAACAGATGCTCGGGTTGGCGAATGAACTGACACTAGCCGAAGCGGATTGGCAAATACACGCCTATGGGGGAACGGTCCATGCTTTCACGAACCCGGTAGCCAATGATCCGGGTTTCGGCACCGTCTACAAGGAAGCCGCTGACCGCCGTTCTTGGCAAAGCATGGGGAATTTCCTTGAAGAAGTGTTAAAATAGTAGCCATTTTATTACATCCTGCGAAAATTAGAATAATTGCCCATGGATATGAAATTCTTGGATTTTGAACAGTCCATTGCTGATCTCGAAGCCAAAATCGAGCAACTGCGCCAAGTCGGTTTCGACAAGGAGATCAACATCTCCGATGAAATCAGCCGATTGGAAGATAAAAGCCGGAAATTGACCGAATCCATCTTTTCCGGGCTTTCAGCTTGGCAAATTTCCCAGTTGTCGCGCCATCCGCAACGGCCTTATACCCAAGATTACCTAGTCAGCGTTTTCGATGAGTTCCACGAGTTGCATGGTGATCGTAGTTTTGCCGACGATCCCGCCATCATGGCTGGCCTTGCCCGTTTGGACGGTGTTCCGGTGATGGTGATCGGACATCAGAAGGGCCGCGACACGAAGGAAAAGATTTACCGCAACTTTGGCATGCCGCGACCTGAAGGCTATCGCAAGGCGTTGCGCTTGATGAAAATGGCCGAGCGTTTTCGCCTGCCGATTGTTTGTCTGATCGACACGCCGGGTGCCTACCCTGGGATCGGTGCGGAGGAGCGGGGACAAAGCGAGGCTATCGCCCGCAATCTGTTTGAGATGTCCAAATTGCGCACCCCGATTGTCTGCACTGTCATCGGTGAAGGCGGTTCAGGCGGTGCGCTAGCGATAGGTGTGGGCGACCGTTTGCTGATGTTGCAATACAGCACGTATTCGGTGATTTCCCCCGAGGGTTGCGCATCCATTCTATGGAAAAGCGCGGAAAAAGCAGAACTCGCCGCCGAGGCCATGGCTATCACCTCCAAGCGATTGATGGAATTGAAGATGATTGACGAAATCATTCCTGAGCCGATTGGCGGCGCACACCGTGATCGCCTGTTGATGGCGGAAAACCTGAAAGCCGCCCTGAAGAAAAACCTGGACGAATTGCTGCAACTGCCGCTAGACGATTTGGTTGATCGGCGGTATCAAAAGCTGATGAAATATGGGGTGTATGAGGAAGTGGCGGC
>QJPH01000120.1 GCA_003242955.1 Candidatus Methylumidiphilus alinenensis | reverse complement strand
ATTTCAACCGTTCAGACAACCCTTTTTTATCCATACGTTTACCCTTCTTTAATTATCAATTTTCAGCTTGAAGCGTAATATTAACAATATTTTCAAAAAGCCGCAAACATCAGTAATAATCTGTAAACAAATTGACAAATTCAAGACAGTATCAGCAATCTCTTGTAAAGAAGTGTAAGTTAGTGAAAATATCAGCCACAACCACGAAAGATCAAGAAAAATAGAGGGTGGATGGAAGAATCTAGGGCAGGATAGGCTTTGAAGCCGCTATCTGATACACTGCGTGTCAGATAGCCATCCTGTCCCCACCATCCCCCCTTTTTTTCATGACATGCCAGTACTGATAACCAAGGTTGACGAAGACCTTAAGCAACTGTTCAAACAACAGACCAAGAACAATGGATTAAGCGAATCTGAGTTACTTCGCTTAATCGTTATAGAAGCGATGGGAAAAGCTCAGTTTTCAGAATCAAATAAAACTGATTTAACGCCCGATACAGAAAAGTCAGAAACCGAACGCATAACAGTAAGAATGCCAAGTTTCCTAATGCAAGCCGCCAAAGAAAAAGGCAAGGCTAAAGGCATGGCAACCAGCCGCTGGATTGCCGCCTTGGTGCAATCGAATATTGCCAAGAATCCGGTGATGGCCGACCAAGAATTGAATAATCTGAAAGCCAGTATTCGGGAATTGAACGCAATAGGCAGAAACATCAACCAAATGGCACGGGCATTGAACGAATCGAGAAACAATACCGACAAGGTAAACCTCGACACGCTGTATTTGTTGGGGGATTCACTGAAACGGAATTTATCCGCCGTCCGTGAATTAGTCAGGGCCAGCCAGCAAGTATGGGAGGCTGAGTAATGTCGTTAATCCGGGCGGACGAACAGATTGGAACCGCGTTACTTTTGGGTGAAGTCAAACGCAAAGCGAACCGGACCGGAAAACTACGGGCGACCGCCGGACGGGTTTCGCGGGGAGCCACTGAGGTCATGGTCAAGATCACCGGCTTCGGCAAAGGCAATGCCCATGTCAAAGCCCACTTGGACTACAACACCCGCAATGGCAAGCTCGAACTGGAAAACGAACGCGGCGATATTTTCTCAGGCAAGGAGGAAGTGAAAGAGATGCTCAAGGACTGGGGGCAGGAATTTGGCGATGAAAAACGGCGCAACAACCAGAGGGATACATTGCACATGGTCCTGTCCATGCCGGAAGGCACCGATCCCGAAGCGGTGAAAAATGCGGCAAGGGAGTTTGCCAAGGAGACCTTCAGCCAAAACCATGAATATGTGTTCGCGCTGCACACCGACGAACCCCACCCGCATGTCCATTTGACGGTAAAAATGCTGGGCTTCGACGGCAAGCGGCTGAACCCGCGCAAGGCCGACTTGAGAAACTGGCGGGAAGACTTCGCCTTGGCGATGCGCGACCAAGGCGTAGATGCCGAAGCCACCCCGAGGCCGAGCCGGGGCGTGGTGAAAAAACCGGAGAGCCAAGTCATCCGCCACATCGAACGCGGCGACAAAACCCACAAACCCAGGGCATCCAAGGTGAAGGCACTGAAAGAGTTGGAAGCCATCAAGGAAATCAAGGCCGAGTCCAACGGGATGCCGAGGATGGAACGGGCTTGGGATGAAAAAATCAAACAACAACAGACCGCGATCCGGGGCGCATGGCTGGGGGCCGCACATGAATTGAAGGAAACCCCCGACCCCAATGACCAGGCACTTTCCGGCGAGATCAAACGCTTCGTGTCGGCCATGCCCAAGATCGACACCGAACGGCACGAAACCAAGGCGAGGCTGATTGGGCGTTTCAGCATTCAACGCGAGGAAGAAACCCAAGCAATACCCGGCGCAGCCCACAAAACCGGAATCGAAGCAAAGCCAAACGCGGCGGCGGTTCAAATTGGGACCACCACTAAACACCAAGAAGAACAATCCGAGGACTTGGAAAGGTAAAGCAGGCGATACAACCACCGGCTGAAAGCCGGTGGGTTTGAGTGATGGACTGAAAGTCCAGATGCACGTTGGCTACACGTTACCCCTACTCCAGATTTTGGACCGGGACGAGCGTCATTGTTCCGTAAATTTGCGCCCCTCCGGTAAAGGAGTACCCCCTGATGCACGAGACAGTGACTTTAGTGCCATCTTGAGTTGAGGTGTACTTGCCGAGCATCAATATATTCGTGGTTTTTAGGGCGCTCCAATTGGATGAGGTGTTCAAAGTCCGCCAACCAGACTCGACCCCGTTTTCCGTGAAATAACAAACGGCCCCGCTGTTGGGCGCGTAGGAATAGCCAAAGACCTGTGCAGTGATCAAGTAAGACCCGGCATTGACCGTCTTCTCTATGATTGCGACCTCTGCCCCCGGATTCCCAAGGGTTCCCGACTGGACAGTGGCGGGCTGGTTCGACGTGTCAGCATAATAGCCCGTGCTGTCCGCCAACACATTGCCGCCGCTCAACAACACCACCGCCAACCCTCCGAATGCAACGACTGAATGTTTAATCTTGATGTTCATGATGATTCCCCAATTTTAAAGAAATTTGCGAAGGTGCCAACCTTGGCGGTTGGATACAAAGCTCTTTTTTTGGGTGCTTTTGTGCTTTTGACTAAAACCACCAAAAAACCAAGAGATTTGAAAAGCAGGTTAATATAAACCGCACATAAATTCAGTGAACTATTACCGAATCTCAGTTTTCAGCAACGCGATAACCGCCAAATGCGCCGGGTAGAACCAGTAGAATAAATTCTTATGGCGGTTTATTTTTAGGTTCACGCTTGGTGCCAGCAAAATGACAGGCAACACAGCCAGCGCCCACGGGTTGAGGTTGATGAACAAACCCAACACGACCAAGGAGGCAATGACCGACAACAAACGCAGTGCCGTAGGCGATTGGCAGTAGCGGTAAGCCGCCACACAAACCGCAACCGCAAACCAGTTGCCTTCGACCACGCCGCCGCCCAGCATAAAGACGAGGATTGCATAGCCTTTTTTGAACCCTGATTGTGCAAACAGGTAAACCGTGGCGGTTGCAACCAGCAACGTTGCCAAGATATTCAGCGGGAACAGCCGACCATCCAGGACACTATGCGGAAGGGATGCCATCAGCGCGAATATTGAAAGCCGCTTCATGGTCCTGATCGCCGCGCCGTTTGAAAGGGTTCCCGGCCTTGCCAGATTGTAGGCCAGCACGAAGCCGAACAGCGGAAATGACAGTCTGGCGATGGGGAAAACCCAATGGACTGCACCGTTGCACAGGTATTGGTTGGCGTGGTCCAGCACCATCAAAACCAGTGCAAACCACTTCAAGGCTTCGGCGGTGCCATCGGCCAACATCACAGGCGGCTTCCTGTTCACCGGGAATAGTCCTGCTCGTCGCTTTTGGCCCTTACCACTTCCTGTTCATCCAGCAGTTTTGTATTGGGGATTTTGCCGCGTTCAATATTGCTGGCGACGAACTCGCGCACCAGCGCAGACACAATGGCGCGTTGCTTCTGATCCAAGCCATCCACTTCGGCCTTTTTGTCCAAGGCCGCGACGGTGGCGTAAGCACCCGCCAATTCGGGATGGGCTTTTACCGCTTCCTCCGGGGATTGATTTCTGAATGCATTTGCCCTTGCCACCTCTGGTTTTTGGGCTTCCGGCTTTGGCGCTTCCGGTTTTGCTGTATTGGGTTTTGCTGTATTGGGTCTTGCCGCATCCGGTTTTGGTTCATCCAATTTTGCGGTTTGCGCGGTCGGGTTTGAAGTGGGCTGCTCATTCGCCGCCCCCTGCCCTTTTGCGCCATCCAGACTTTTTTTGGCATCGGCCCTATTCCGCCGTGGCACGGTGGCTTCGTTGTCGGTTTTATTTTCGCTTAAGCGAAAATTTTTGCCTTGCTCAATGTCATTGGCGGGCCGTTCGCTGGCCCGCTTGGCGAGTTGCGCCTTGTCCTGTTCCGATGGCGTGTAGCCTTTGACCTGCATTCCCCGCGAGGCGGCTTCCAGCCAGACTTCGCGGCGGAAGGTCTCGGAGCCTGAGACTTTGATTTCATCCCAGCCACGGGCCTCGGCGATGCGCACCATCGACTCGGCGATGTGTTCGCTGTCGGAGCGGGTTTCCAGTTTGTTGCCCTTGTCCTCAAAAGCCACCAAGTCAGTGTTCTTCGGATGGTAGAACGTGCCGCCGACCCGCAGGTAGCGCTTTTCGATGTCTTGCGGGACCAGTGGCTTGATGTCGGCTTGGCTGGCGGTGAATATTTCGTCCGATTCAACGGCGTTGTCCGATGCTTTTTTGCCGGTGGCCGGTTGTGGTCGGGGGCGGGTCTTGTCTGCGTCGGCCTTGCCCAA
>QJPH01000235.1 GCA_003242955.1 Candidatus Methylumidiphilus alinenensis | reverse complement strand
GTGTGATCTTCGCCAAAGCCCACCCCATCCCAAGTAAATATAAGCATCTCTTGTGCCATAATCCCATATTCCCCCGCCAAAGCCGAGGCATGGGCGTGATGATGAAAAACCCTGATGATGGGAATTTGCCGTGACCTCGCCCAGCGGCTAGAGCGGTAATCGGGATGGGCATCACAGACGATGGCGGCGGGATTTATCTGATAAAGGGATTGCAGATCGGCAATGACCCGTTCAAAAACCTCGCCACTCCGCACCGTGCCAAGGTCGCCGATATGGGGCGAGACTACTATGCGGTTACCGAAGCCAAGAGCGACGGTGTTTTTCAAATCAGACCCAACAGCTAGAAGAACATGTGCCAATTCCGAAAATGGAGCAGCCATTTCCAAAGGTGACACACCGCGCCCCAGACGCAATGGCCTGAGTTTGCCGGCTATGCGCCTGAACACTGAATCATCGGCGGGTCGCCGGATCGGGCGGTCATGGTGCAAAAATGCATCGGCGACTTGCCCTAATCGCCTTTCAACCTCAATACCGTCGGTCAACACTGGCTCCCCGCTGATATTGGCTGAAGTCGCCACCAAAGGCGCAGCAAAGGCATCAATCAATAGATGATGCAACGGACTATAAGCCAGCATCAAACCCACCTCGCCTAACCCCGGCGCGATGGATTCGGCTAGTAGCGCGGCATCGCTACGTTTACGCATTAACACGATAGGCCTTAACGGTGAACTTAGCAATTCCAGTTCGCCAGGCTCAGGTTCCGCCACCGCCCTAACATAATCTAACCCATCATCCCCACGCCTAGGCAGCAAAACCGCCAGTGGTTTGTCGGGCCGATGCTTCAAGCGACGCAGGCGGGCCACCGCTGCGTTATCTGTGGCATCGCAAAGCAAATGGTAGCCCCCTACCCCTTTGACCGCGACGATAAGACCCTTTCGCAACGCATCCAAGCAGGCATCCATTGCGGCTTGGTTGCCGGTGATGTCCTGTCGGCCTGCTTGCCGGTAAGTCAAACCGGGGCCACATTCGGCACAGGCCAAGGGTTGGGCGTGATAACGCCGGTCCAGAGGATTCTCATATTCTGCCCTGCAAGTCGGACACAATTCAAAACTGCCCATGGCGGTATTAGGGCGGTCATAGGGCAAACGGTCTATCAGCGTATAGCGTGGCCCACACTGGGTACAGTTGATGAAGGCATAGCGGTAGCGGCGCTCATTAGAGTCTTGCATTTCCGCTAGACAATCGTCGCAGACAAAATAATCCGGAGGGATGTGGACATTACCCCCCTGCCCTGCTTCGCTGTGTTTAATGACAAATCCGCTTAATCCCTCGTATGGAACGGCAGTGCATACCGGCGAATTCGGTTTAGCCAAAGGCGGGGCTTGCTCGACTAAAGCCCGTTGGAATGCTTCGAGGTTTTGCTGCAAGCCTTCCACTTGGATTTCAACCTCACCGCTGCGGTTTAGCACCCAGCCCGATAGATTGTATTGGTTGGCAATGCGGCAGACGAAAGGGCGGAAACCGACACCTTGGACGCGGCCTGTGATGAGGATATGTAGGATTTTAAGCTTATTACTCACTAGCAGGTGAGTTTACTTATATAGATTATGATTGGACTACACAGTCATCGTCAATTTTGCTTTCATTGTAGATATCTGTCATCTGCTCACCTTCACCAGACTCAAGACATTGCGCCAATAAAGCGTGTACAACTTGTTTTGTTCGTTTTGACTTAAGTATTCTATTGAGAATACCTAAAAATTCTTCCTCTGATCGAATAAGTCTAGGGTTGTGGCTTCCTAAAATCAAATTTGTAGTAGCTAGTTCGGATACTATGCTATTTTCTAAATATATCGTCAGAGGATAGATATCAATACCGTGTGATATTGAAAATAAATTATATCTGTAATTACCTAGTGCAGGAGCTTTTATATTAAAACGTTGAGTTATTTTTGGCTCTTCAATAGCATCTTGACTAGATGATATAACTTCACCAACAACAAGATTTTGAGTCTTCCTACCCAACAAAGAAGCCTGTTCCTTCAAAATAGCCACAGGTGTTTTTACCGTAGTTATTCCAATATCTTCCGCCCATATATCATTCATGATGTTCACCTATAATTTAAATATCAATGCCAAACAAAATAGGGAGATGATCTGAACTTCGCTGTTTATCGGGAATCCCTCGCTTTGTTAAAAAAGATAGACTGCCATCGGTCTCCAAGATTTTCAGTTCATCATGTTTAAAGACAGGAATCATTTCAGGTCTTAACAGAACTTGATCAAACATATGCCAAAACTGGACTTTGTGCTGGGCTTTTTCATAATAATAAGTTCCAGCCGGACCCGGTGTCGCATCGCCAAACAGGCTCCACATGGGGTTGTAAAAAAATGGATACTGCTTAGACCGCACTATTCGGGTCTTCTTTTCTTTCGCTATTTTTCCGCTCATGGTGGCGTGAAGCCCACCGGCACTTATCACCCCAGATTCATAGGGGTCCATATTCAAGTCTCCCATGAGTATCGTCCTTTCATGTCCATGCTCCTTTTCAACTTGACGAATTTCATCTGCGAGAATGGTGCATTCAATAGCTTGGCTTTCATCGTCCCAATGAAGTTTGCTAGAGAAATGTATAGCAGCTAATAAAATATCTGTTTTCGCAGGCAACTTCAGATGTCTGATGGTCAATCTGTCGGATTCACTCATTGCCAACTTGCACCGTTTCCTTCCTCACCCCCGCCGCCCACCAAATCCGGCAAGCGCCTTCATCCGACACCATGCACGGCCCAACCGGGTTGCGCGGGGTGCAGGGGGAACCGTAAATTTTACATTCAGACGGGGTGATTTTACCCAACACGACCCGCGCACATTCGCAGCCGGGGGGCATTTCCCCAGCATGACGACGGGCTTGGTTATTATAGGCAGGAAACGCCAAACGGGCATTATTGGCATCGTATTTGGGCTTTAGTTCATAACCCGAGGCGGGGATTGGACCTATGCCACGCCAATTGGCCGTGACCACATCGAAACAATTCGCCAAGCATTGCCTCGCGGTAGGGTTGCCGCCGGGTTTGACCGCCAACGGGTAGCAGTTCTCTAATTCGGGGACATGGCTAATCTGTTGTTGCAAGACCGAGTAGACCGCATCAAGCAAGCTGTCCGGCATGAAACCGGCAATGGCGGTGGCAATGTGATGATCCTTGACGACAAACGCCCATTCTTCCGGCCCCATCACCGTGGACACATGACCGGGTGCGATCAACGCATCAAAGCCCGGTTCCTCCGAATCCAACAACGCGGCGACAGCCGGCCAAGTCAATCGACCGCTCAGCAGCAGGAAAAGATTCTCCGGCAATCCCTCTGATATCATCGCTGCAATGGGGGCCAGTGTCGTCTCGAAACCAACGGCATGGAAAACCACGGGTGTTGCCGGGTTGTCACGGGCGATACGCACGACATCCCTAGGCGAGGCAATGGGGCGCACATCCGCCCCGGCAGCCTTGGCCTGTTCAAGTGAGCGAATTTCATTGCGGGGGACGTTGACGGGAACCCGTAGCATATCGCCAAAACTGGCTACAATGACTTTTTCCTTGATAGCCAATTGGATAACTTGGTAAATATCCTCCTCTGGGCAGATGCAGACCGGGCAACCCGGCCCCGGAATCAAGCGGATCTGCTTGGGTAAAATGGTACGCAAGCCCGCCATGGAAATGGAACGCTCATGCCCTCCGCAGACATTCATGATGCGAACTTCGTCGGCAAAATCCATAGCACGAATCTGCGAAAGTCTTTGTTGGGCAATGCTAGATGGATTGGGTATTGTCATTAAAGGCTCATGATAATCACTATCGATTACTAAACACAAATGCGTTGCTCTTAGGCGATTTCCAAAAATGTTTATACCAAGTAGAAGCGGCTTCCAGCCGCTTAAGGCGGCAAGATGCCGCTTCTACTTTGGGGATTTTATTTATCGGAAATCGCCTTAGCGTTGCGTCGTTGCGTGAGAAAAAAACGTTGCCCAGTTACACGGCCAAACAGCACGGCGAAGAGCAAAAAGAAGGTCTCACGCAACGACGCCGTAAAAGAAATCCTGATTAGCAAGATTTGTTCAGCCAATTCATAACAATTAGCCGTATTCGTCATTCCGGCAGGGATTGCCGGAATCCAGTAGCCATGGAGGGCAATCCACATTCACCTCCCTGTGTTCTGGATACCGGCAATCCCTGCCGGTATGACGTACATGTCGGTTTAGCTGAAGAATCTTCCTAATCAGGTAACATTGCGGACGGGATTGTAAATTCCGTCCGGCACTGTTCCTGGAAGTCAAGCGCTCCTTTTT
>QJPH01000430.1 GCA_003242955.1 Candidatus Methylumidiphilus alinenensis | reverse complement strand
CCCATGTGTCTCCTTGCCTGACTTGGTCACCACGACCTCGTCGCCGGTCATCAACCAAACCCCCTTTGCCCTGGCCACATTCTGCTTGATGAGTTGCCAGCGCAACGTCGGCCACTCTATTTTTTCGCCAAAAAAACGCTGCACTGTCCGGTAACTTCCACCCTTTTCGGCCCAGCGGGACAGGCCCAGCATGGTGACGCGGCCCGTCATCGCCAGCACGGCCTCAACGATAATGGCGAGTTGGTTCAGCGTGCGCTTATTCAAGTGTGGACTCAGTGTGCTAAGGTATTGTTCAAGTTTTGAAATAGTTGGCGGCAAAGGGTTGCCGCCCTACGGTCCTTGTTAAGCAGTAGGTCGGCAACCCTTTGCCGACAGGGGCGTATACAGGTAAGTAACAAATGGATATAGAAAACGCTGTATTTGCTAAATGCATATTAGCAGTTTCATCGCCAGGCATACAGATTTGCCGCTTTGCTTTGTGACGAATAAGCTGTAATCTGATTGCCTTTTGCCTTGCCCGTCAACTAAGGTGATTTCCAATAATGAATCCACCAAAACCGAAATGAATTGTCCACGAGAATCACAAACACCTTCTTCGCAAATCACCTTGCCAAGCTGGAGCTTGGCGTTCCTTCTGGGAGCACCAAGCACCAGCTTGGCCTTTGGATGGGATGTTCTTTATTGGATATTACCTAACAATGCCGAAAAAAAGCAATCCCGCCCCTGTCCGCATCTTGCACCTGTCCGACTTTCATTTTTCATCAAGCAAGGCTTGGGACGCAGACCCTGTTCTGCGAGATTTGGCAAGCTTCATCGGCAAGGAAGTCAGGGAGGGATTGCAACCTGACCTTGTTACTATTACTGGCGACTTGGCATTCTCTGGCACAACAGAAGAATACGCCTTGGCAAAAGCGTGGCTGGAAAACCAACTTTGGCCAGCGCTGCCCGGAGATTTTTCGCGTGATCGCTTGTTGTTGGTTCCCGGCAACCATGATGTTGATCGTGGTAAGGTCGGCCATAGTGCACGAGCATTGCAGTCGGATTTACTTAATTCCAATCCAATTGACCAAAATAAACTTGCCAAGATTTTAGGCGATGTTGAAGAAAGTCCTACCTTGCTAAAACGCCATCACGCCTACCTGTCATTCCTGTCCGACTGGCTAGGCGAAACGCAAACCCTGCCGTGGTGGCAGCGCAGCTTCGTCTTGCAAGATAGCCGTTTGCAGATTGCCGGTTTGGACTCCGCGTTCATGGCTTTTAAGGACAAGGAACGGGGAGACTTGTTATTGAGCCGCTATCAAATCAACCAAACTGTCAGCCAGAAAGATGCCGAAAAAGCGGATTGGCGGATTGCCTTGCTGCACCACCCTTGGGATTATCTGGCCGAATCCGACAGCCATGAGTCCCGTGCGTTAATCCATCAACATTGCGATCTTGTGCTGCGCGGTCATTTGCACAAGACCCAAACTGAGCGTGTCGTTCCGCCCGACCCGTCCCGCGCCTGTCTGGAACTGGCGGCAGGCTGTGTTTATGAGAACAGCCAATACCCGAATGCCTTCCAGTGGATTGATCTATGGAATCATCCGCAACGGGTGAAAGTGCTGTTTCGCGCTTGGTTGCATAACGCTTGGGGCATAGACCGCAACCAACCCGGCTGCCCGGAGGGCGCGGCGGAATATGACCTGTCCACTTCCGCGCTAGACGGCAAAACCGCCACCCATCGCACCAAGAAAACCAATGCGACTCCCAAAACCAAATCCATAGCCGAGGTGCCGGGCCTAGCCCGCTACCGCGAGGCGGCGGAGTCAAAAAATGCCGCAATTGAGTTGGCGGGCTTCAAGACCAAGCTGCGGGTTCCTATCGACTTGACCGAACTCTATGTGCCGCTTCATGCAATGGTGGATTTGCGCGCCACTGGCGGCTGCGACTTTGCCAATGCCCACGATGCCATGACTAAGTTGGATGGACATAGCACCATGGAAATCCCGCTGATCCGCGCCTTTGCCGAAGCCAAACAGCGCAAACGCCGGGGCTTGGTGATTTTGGGCGATCCAGGTTCCGGCAAGACAACCCACCTGAAGCGTTTGTTGCTGGCCTGTTTGCGGGAAAGCCCGCACAACTTGGGGCTGGAAGCGGACACCGTGCCGGTTTTCCTGCCCTTGCGGATGCTGGACGACCTCAACTCCGGCATTGATGCCTTCATCGAAAAAACCTTGGATGACCCGCATTTTGGCACAACCAAGGGTTTCGGCAAACGCCTGTTGGAGCGCGGTCATTTGCTGTTGTTGTTTGACGGTTTGGACGAAGTAAGCGAACCCAGACAACGCGCCCGTGTGTCCCGCTGGATAGAAGAGGCTGCCCGTTCCCGCCCGACCTGCACCGCTGTGGTCACCTGCCGTTTCGCCGGTTACGATGCCGCCGCCCGCTTGGATTCCGCTTTTTTGGAACTGCATTTGCGGCCTTTGACCCCCGAACAGGCAGAATCCTTCATCCGCAATTGGTATCATGCCGTCGAAACCGGGCTTGCAATAGACCCTGCACAAGGAAAAATAGAGGCCACCCATCGTGCCGAAGGTCTGGTGCAACGCCTGCTGGAACCGGATTTCCGTAGTGCGCGGATGGCGGAGATGACACGCAACCCCTTATTGTTGGCGAACCTCTGCCTTGTTCATCGTGACCGAGGCACCCTGCCGCGCAACCGGCACAAACTCTATGACGATTGCATAGAGGTTTTGCTGGAACTCTGGCGAAATGAAAAGAAACTACCGATATCCGTCTCGGCGGAGATTGGTCGGCGCACTTTACAACCCATAGCCTTATGGTTGCACGGGCAAGAACAGCGCACCCGCGCCACGGTGGAAGAATTGGCCCCGGTCATCGAACCCGTGTTGCAGTCCTTGCGTTGGCAAGGAGGCGATGCCGCCGGATTCCTACGCGCCATGCGCGATGAAAGCGGTTTATTGACGGGGTGGGGACCGGAACAGTATGGTTTCATGCACTTGGGGTTTCAGGAATACCTTGCTTCCTTGGAAATGAGAAGGTTGGCGTTTGAAGGCGACAAAGATGCGGTTCTGGAAGAATTGGCTTGCCATTACGGGCAAAGTTGGTGGCAAGAAGTGATCTTGCTGCTAATCGCCCAAGGCAACCCGTCGCTGTTCGTGCCGTTCGTGCAGGCCGCGCTGCGCCAACCCGGATTCGCCAATGAGAAAGAATTGTTGGGGTTCATCATGGAGGAAGCCGCCGAGGTGTCGGCGGAGCCGTTTGTGGAATACGTCAATGAATATATCCGCGAGCCGATGGAGGATAGGGTTTCCACGGTGTCGGCGATTTTGCCGGTGCTAAGACGACTGTTGCCTGCCGATGAATATGAAGGAGTATTGCAAGCATCGGCAGTGCATTCGGTTGGCGATAGGATGATTGTTGTTGATACCCAAGCAATAGGAATAGGGCAAGCGAGCCTGCCCACAGGAATCAGTCCAAACGGAGAGGTCGAACTGCTGTCCATTCCCGGCGGAAGCTTCCTGATGGGTTCGCCTGACGGGGTAGGTGAAAAAAGCGAACATCCGCAACATCTGGTGCAAATCAAACCGTTCCGGCTAGGGCTTTATCCGGTCACCAACGAACAATACCGAAGTTTCCTGCAAGCCAACCCACAAGCCAAAGAACCCCTTTATTGGGCGGATAGACGTTTTAACCAGAGCCAACAGCCCGTGGTCGGCATCTCAAGGGAAGAAGCCTTACATTTTTGCGCTTGGGCGGGCGGGCGCTTGCCAACCGAGGCGGAATGGGAGTATGCCTGTCGGGCTGGAACCGCAACCCAATTCCACTGGGGCGATGATGAAGTCAAGGCGGCTGATTATGCTTGGTACGGCGAAGACTGGGAGAAAGGTTCCACTCATGCCGTCGGTGAAAAACTTCCAAACCCTTGGGGGCTATATGATATGACCGGCAACGTATGGGAATGGGGGCAAGATATTTGGCACGAGAATTATCAAGGCGCTCCTACAAATGGATCGGCTTGGGAGACGGGCGGGGAAAAGGCCCGGCGGGTGATTCGCGGGGGGTCTTGGATCCTCGACCCGGACAACCTCCGCTCGGCCAACCGCTACGGGATCAACACAGACTACCGGGACTTCAATATCGGTTTTCGTCTTGCCCAGGACATTTAGCCCTTTGCCCTTTGTGCTTTTACCCTTTGCTGTCGGCGCGAAGTGCCGACGCGATTTTTTTTCGCATTGTAAAGAGGGGGCGGGGCGTTCAGCTTGTAGGGCGGCAACCCTTTGCCGCCATACCCACGCCGCCGATGTCGGCATGGGGATGCCGACCTACGATTTCCCCGGCATTCGATGTTTGCTTGTAGGGCGGCAACCCTTTGCCGCCATACCCACGCCGCCGATGTCGGCATGGGGATGCCGACCTAC
>QJPH01000385.1 GCA_003242955.1 Candidatus Methylumidiphilus alinenensis | reverse complement strand
AGTCTGGCTGCAAGCGTTGCCGCAATGGCAGCGAAGAATAACGGGAGGGGGGGCGGATCATGGCAAACAGCCCTTAGGAAACCGTTCAGGTCAAAAAGCTATTTCCATAAGAAACCTCGAAGAGGCCTCGTCTAAACCGGGCTTGTCCAACAAACGGTTAGATTGTGGCTCGCTACGCTCGCACAATCTAACCTTATTCGTTAGGCGGGTGGGCAATGAGACAATGCCGGGGATTCATGGATTTTGATCTTTTTTTACATTCGGCACAATACGCGGAGTACCGCTATTGCGCCATTGCCCGTAAACATTAGGTATTTTCTCCAATTTCATATAAGAAATCCGGGGAAAAGTCGGCCTCATTTGACCAAACTACCGTATCAATATCAGGATTAATCCTGACGCTTTTAAAATACTCAATGTCTATCAGAGGTTCAAATATTTCGCCATCTAGATGCGGCTTTAAGTCCACAATTTTTACAATGCTATCTTCAAATGTCAATTTTAATTTATAATCAGCAAAGTATTGTACATCTTTAACGAAGTGCATAACTCACCTCTATACCAAAGGTTCTATCTTGTTGAGGGGTTTTTTTGCGGAAGCCAATTCCCAATTACTCAGAAGTTCTTCCCTGTGTTCAAATGCCCACTCTAATACCAGCGAAACTATGCGCTTGGGAAGAGTGCCTTCTATAATTCGTAAATCTTGTATTGAGAACACAGCAGTCTGATTGCCATACTTTGCATGAAAATGGGGTGGTGGATGTTCTTTATGATACATCGCAATTATAATTCCCAAAAAACGACTAATTTCAGGCATGATTAACTCTGAATATTAAAAAAATAGCCGAACCCAATATGCGGTAAGCCATTACGCATTACCGTGTTGGGCATCAACCGCTTTGTCTTTTACTTGTTGAAGAATGGTAGAACCTTGGAAAAAATAAACACAATTGCAGAAAACCCTGATGTGAAACCGAAACAGAATACCATGCGTTGCTCCGCTCGTCTAGCTGTTAATTCATCTATCGCATTCATGTACATAAGAAAAGAAGCGGTTCCGACTAAAACGAGAATAATCGTTAGGCCGCCAATAATGGCAAAACCAATCAAGGGACTCAATAGAAGCGTAAATATTATCCCCCCTATTGCCGATATAATCAGGGATTCTTCCGCACCATAAGTCATGGTGGTATACGAATTATCAAAGTGTTTACCGATTTTGTTATTTAGCATTAGGGATAACTTTAAACAACTAATGAATAGCCCAACGCACAAACCCACTATCATACCGTTTTTTATGTAATAATTTGCCTCTTGTAGAGAGGCTTCAATCAATGGTTTGTTTGGCCCTAGATTTGCTAAGTCGATCTTGAACGCAGAAAACCCTATCCCGACACACGACCCAATAATCCCAAACAAGATTGTTGCAGCAAGAATCAATAGCAATGTACGCATCATAACATGGAACCCCTTTCGTTGCGCCTAACGCCAGAATTCACCCGACCGGCGCGGCTCCATCGCGCCGGGTCGGCTGGAATGACTACCGGGTTCAGATTACTACGAGTTATCAGAAAGCCACTGACTTGCCACTCTGCGTGTTTCTGGATCACTCGATTTCGCAAGGTCTGCCATTTTGGACCGAGTGTCTTCTCGGTCAGGACAATGGCTTAGAATATGCGCGGCATTGCGACCATACTCGGTTGATCCGTGTTCCGCCATGCCACGAACCGATTTCTCGTAACCGTTTAGCCCCCCTTTGACGCTTGACCAATTCCCGGTCAAGCAGGGGCGGGCATGGGTGGGGCGGGATTGCCCTTGCGGCGCTCGGCGATCACTTTAGCCAAGTACGGCCAAGGCGGTTGCTTCCGTTTGCGGCAGGTTTCGATCACGCTGACGAGCAAAGCCAATGCGCGGCTTCCCTGCTCCGTCCTGGTGCCTTGCGAGATGCGGCGCAGAATGACCCAATGCCGCAAGGCGCGTTCGGCCTCGTTGTTGGTCAACGGCAGATACGGGTGCGACAGGACGATCCAAACCGCATCCCAGTCGTTGAGAAACTCGAACGCCAAGGCGCGGGTCTTCTCATGCTGAGAATCCAGATGTCGCTCGCATAGTAGGCGAAACGCCTCCAGCCGATCCCGGTAGCGCTCGGCCAGCGAGGACGGCGGGCCTTCCCGCGCCTGGTAGACGGCGGCCATCAGTTCTTCCAGCAAGGCGTGGCACTCGTCGCCGAACTGCTTCGCCTCGCCGGTCAGGCTTTCCTGCAGCCCCTTAGCTTTGCGCAGCAGGTGCGCCCAGCATCGCAGGCGCTTTTGGAACTGGCGGTACACCTTGTAACCGTCCGTCATCAACCAGCCCGCAAAATCCTCCCCCAAGGCATTGGTGATCAACTCGGCGCTGCGGTAGCCGATCAGGTACAGGCTGACGGTGGCGGTGCTGATCACCCATAGCCACAGCAGTTTCCCCCATTCCTTCCAGGGGGTCTCGTCGGCATGGGCCAGCGATGCCTGCCCAGCCTCCTCCGCCAACGGTGCCTCAAGCGGCTCCACCGCCCGTCCGGCTTCATGGACGCAGCGGTTGATCGTCGCCGTCGACAAGTACACGCCCAGCCAGTCGTTCAGAAACTCTTGGGTGTTCTGGCGCGACAGCCGCATCCGCAGCGAGAGGAACACGATGAAACTCGTCAGCATCGGACCCACCAGGCTCCATTCGCTCAGGCCCACCTTCCACATCGGCTCGTCCGGGCAGCGCCCGGGTTCGGTGCGCGTCACATGCCCGCAGGCGCAAGTGCCATCGCCATACAGGTGCTTGTCGTGGCGCACCGCCAGCCCCTTCAAGCCAGGGCCGTCCCCCGCCAACAGTTCCAACACGTAAAGGCCAGTGCCAGCCTTGAACGCGTCAACGCCCAAACCCAGCCCACAGAGAATACATTGCGTAGGCGCATGGAGGATCGTTTCCGTCACCGGGAGCGTGAGTTCGCGGCTGTGGCCTGGCGCACCCGGCTGGCGGCCCGGCTTTTTCGCGCTCTTGCCTCCCGGCGTTGCCTCCGGGCAAGCGGCCACTGCCGGAACTTGTTGCGAAGGGGGCCGAATCGGCTTCCGCCGAAACGGCCTCTGCATCCGGTTCCTTTTCTCCGGCATCCACAGCAGTGGGATCGCCCACCTCTGACTTGGCTTCGCTGCGCGGTCCCGACCAGGGTGGGTCGCTGCTCGGAGGGCGCGAACTGGTCGATGAATTGGCCGCAAGGTGCTCGCGGGCTTCGATCAAGTCCCTCAGCAAACTCTCCAGTAGCCGGTCTTTCACGGCAACAGGCAATTCTTCCAGATTTCTGGCTTCAAGTTGCCGAAGGTCAAAGTCGCTGAGATGCACGGTCTGTTTTTGTAAAAGGCGGGAGGATTAGCGCTTATGGTAAACAATTCTGCCGCCTTGTCTAGCCTCTGCTAGGCATTGGTGCATAGCGGGGGGGTAAACGGTTACATTGCTATAGATGTCAAAGAGTTGTTCTGCTGCATAGCGGATGTCAATTTCGTTATAAGGAACGCCGAATAGCGAGAATCCACTATACAGTTTTTGTCTCGTTGCATTGGATTTATTCGTAGATGCCTTATGTTGATTCTGAAGCATTTTTAGTGGAAAAGTCGGGTGTGGCCTCTCCGAATATCTGGCGAGATAGTACAAGCATGCGTGAATTGAAATCCTGATTTTTTACCGCGTTGTCGTGGATACGTTGCATGACTGGATGATTTCGATATTTGATCAAGACCTTTTCCCATGGTGCCATAAAGTCGGCGCGATCTATATCATCCATTCCTATGTCGATGGTTTTATCGTGAATGATGTACACCATGCGAGAGACGTGTACATAAAGGCCACGGAGATATACGAATGTTCTAAGTTCATCTTCCGTCCAATTGTCGTCGATTTCTGCAATGAACACCGATTTGATCACTCCGGGCGGAGCAGACAACATTGTGTGGTTAAGAGGATCCAATTGGCCTTCGGCGCTAATTACAAATCCAACAGAGGCATTGTCAGCTTGCTGCCGTGACTGCTTTCGACCAAGACTCAACTGGCGAAAGGTTAAGAGCATTCCAATGGCAGTAGCAATGCTGCCAATTGCAGCCGCGAAATCAAGAACTTCTTTTAACGTTATGGTCATGCGATTCTCTATCTTTATACGCCATCGCGGTAGGACGGCCAGTTAGGTGATTTACAACAAAGAACATACCATCAAAAAGCAACTATTGGCTTGATGAGTATGTCCCATTTTGGCAATTCTGAATCACGCTCCAAGCGCTTCTCAATTGCCCGCATAGCCTTTTTTGTAACTGAGATGCCCTTCTCGTAAGTTGCCGTGCTGGCTTCGACAATAGGATGGATTCCTTTCCAGAGCATCGTTTCCGCCCATTTCACCATGACATTGACGTCACTTA
>QJPH01000353.1 GCA_003242955.1 Candidatus Methylumidiphilus alinenensis | reverse complement strand
CAAATAATTTAGTGGGTACAACGGGCGAATATTACGTCTGCGCGGAACTTTGCAAGCGTGGCTATTTGGCCCTACTAACTCCGAAAAACAATCCATTATTTGACGTTGTTGCTACTTCAATTGATGGGAGCCGATCAGTATCTATTCAGGTTAAAACAAGGTCGATTCAAAATGCTCAAGGCTGGAAGCTTGGCACAGATATATCAAAGGGGTTTGCGCCTTCTGGCTTGTTTGTTGTACTCGTCAATCTTAAAGAAAATGGCTTGCCTGAATTTTATATCTATGAATATCGGGTATTATCAGAGCGTGTTTCTCAAGTATACGAAGAATTTATAAACAAACCCAAGCGTGACGGAACACCGAGAAAAGAAGTAGGTTTTCGTTGGTTCGATGAAGTATCCTTCAACGAAAACGACCATTCAAGAAAAAACAACTGGCATCCCATTATCCAAGTTTTGGAAAGAGCCTAAGATCCGTGTCGGACTCGTCTTTTTGCGTTAAGCCCGACATTCGATTGTCTGGCAACCTCGAAGATGTTGCACGACCGAACTACCATCATGCTTTGCTCTTAGCGTTGCGTCGTTGCGCCGTTGCGTGAGACTTTCTTTTTGCGTACTCGCCTTACTGTTTGGCTGTTGAGTTGGGCAACGATTTTTTCTCACGCAACGGCGCAACGACGCAACGTAAAAGAATAAGGCTTGGTATTTTTGGCTAGTTCCCAAGCTCCTGCTTGAGAACCCATGTATTGCAAGCCCCAGCTTGTTCGTTGACCCATTCTCGGGAAGCTGGAGTTCTCATCGTCATACGCAAATGTTGGAGGCCCGTCTTTTCGGCATGGATGCCGAAATCCAGGCCATGGATGGTAACTCTCCCCAGATACAAAATCCATACAAATCAACCGCACTAAAAAAACACCAATGGAGAAACACCCCTGCGTCTACATCCTCGCAAGCCACCGCTTCGGAACCCTTTATGTTGGAGTCACTTCCAATCTGACTCAACGGATATGGCAACATCGAAACGATCTTGTGAAAGGATTCACACAGCGTTATGACTCATACCTTGGTATGGTATGAGCCACACGAAAACATGGAAAGTGCCATTCTTCGCGAAAAGGAGGTCAAAAAATGGCAGCACCATGCCAAGATCACTTTGATTGAAAAAATAATCCTGAATGGCGGGATTTGTGGGGAGATTTGGTTCGTGCTTAATGGGATGTTCTTAGCAAATTCCAGCTTACCCTCCATGGCCTGGATTTCGGCATCCATGCCGAAATGACGGGGTTTCGACATTGTGCATAACGGCGAGAGTTTTGGAGCTTGGGGACTAGCCGTGTAGGTCGGACTCGTCTCTTTGCGTTGCGCCCGACATTCGATAGTGTCGGGCAACGGTGATGTTGTTGCCCGACCTTGGCTGGGTTTGGTCTCAACCATCGTAACCGTTCACCCCCTTGGGAGCGCGCCATCTTGGCCGCCATTTCAGCGGGCGGGATGCCCGCGCTCCCAGAAAAAGGCAGGGGGGAGTGAGCGCTTACTAACCATCGAGTCCCGCTTGCGGAATACATAGGTGGTATGTATTATTGATGCATGGATATTGAATTCGACCCTAGGAAAGCCTCTGCCAACCTGCGCAATCATTGCGTGGCCTTCAGCGAGGCGGAAACCTGCCTGCTCGACCCCTTAGCCTTGGTTCGCGAAGACCAAGATGCCGAGGGCGAAGCCCGTTTTGTGCTGGTAGGCTTGTCAAACCTAGGGCGGCTGCTGACTGTGGTTTATACGCTACGCGGAGAAGATTCGATACGCCTGATTTCAGCCCGCCCGTCAACCGTCAAAGAGACTAAAAGCTATGCGTGAAGAATATGATTTTTCCGATGCAAAACGCGCCAGCGAGATGCCGCACCTAGTACGATTGCAAGCCGAAGCAGCAAAGGGAAAAACCCGCATTACCCTATATCTTGATGATGATGTATTGGAAGCGTTCCGCGAACGCGCCGAGGCCGATGGTCATGGATACCAGACGCTTATCAACGACGCGCTTCGATCAGCCATCCGGCCTGAATGTGCTCCGGTCACGGTCGATGCATTGCGCCGTATTCTCCGTGAAGAACTGAGGGCAGCATGAAGCCGTAAAGGTCGGGTGCGTCTCTTTGCGTTAAGCCCGACGTTTGCATCGTTCCCACGCTCCGCGTCAATGCCATTAAGTTAAGCCGTCATTCCGGCATGGACCGCCGGAATCCAGATTGCAGGGATGCCAACAATCTATGCCATCCATGGAGCCTAGGTTCCGGCGAACCCTGCCGGAACGACAAGTTTTTTCTTAACTTAATGGCAGTGACGGAGACCGTGGGAACGATACTAAAAATCCTATTTCCATTTCACTCGAAAAATGGTTAATTGGTAAGATGGGCAAAGGTTTGCCGTCCTACATCCGTGGGAGCGGTTTTTAACCGCGAAATAGGCCAATCGCGGTTAAAAACCGCTCCCACAGACACGTTTCACTAGTTCCAACTCGATCCAAACGGTTACTATCGTATCTAGAGCATTTTCGAGTCGAGCGAAGGAAATAGCTAGATAGTTAGGCCCAGCTCCGCAAACGGCGTAAGTTGTAAAGCGAAACCGAAAATACTCTAAACCACCCCAAAAATCTTGGACACTAAATCCCGGCTCTCGACCCCGGCAACCAAGTTATCGACAAATTCCTCCGCACGGCGTTTTTCTTCCTTTCCCAATAGCCCATAAATTGGCTGGTAGGTGCGATTGAATTTGAGAATGTCACCTAGCCTGTAGGGGCGTTCCAAGTTGTGGAATAGTGTAGACAGGCCAACAAACTCCGGGGAATGGATCGGGACAATGTTCTTCACAAGCATTTTGGCAGTTCCTTTTATGTGGTTGGATGGACATTTGAGTTAGAGCAGGATCAATGCCAGTACCATAGTCCACTATAAATCAAAAAGATGCAAGCTGGACGAAAACCGTTTTTGCATGATAATGGGTGAAATGCCGCAGCCAAGACACATAGAGGACACTGCGGAAGTAAAGCTACATTCGATTGCCCATTACCCCAACACTAGGCTGTCGAAATAGCCCCCTTCGTTCAAGCTGAACGTTTCCCGCTTTTTGGCTTCCGTTTTCATTGAAAAAGGCTTAGTTGTTTCCGTTCACCCTGAATAAACCAAGGTGAACGGATAATTTTCAACTTAAAGCCTTCGGTTTAACAAACACACTTTATATCTAAAGCTGCAATCACGCAATGGCTGACCAACTAGCCGCCGCAAACTGGACGTAGGCCGGCTGCAACTGGTTCAATACCGAACCGCAACTGCCCTGGAAGCCCACCAGGGTTGCCCCTTGTGGAACAGACCAGTTGAAAGCACCGCTGCTCTGGCAACTCGTAGGCCACGTCAGGGACTGACCCAAGCTGGTGGTAAAGGTCAGTTGGTTGACATAATCGCCATCAACCCCACTGATGCCGGTGATGAACTCCCCGGACTTCAGATTCAATGGCGAACTGGCACATACCGAATTGGCTTTCTTACCGCCTTGCTGTGAGGTTCCCCCGTGGACGAACTGCACCGTGCCTGAGCTTGTCTCGTAGCTGGTGCCGATCTGGTTCACATAGACTCCGTTCTGGCCCCATAGGGTGATGGAGGCCAGCACTGGCTGCTCGGTTAGCGGGATCGGGCTTGCCGGGTTCGATGCATTATTGTTCAGATTGGTCGTATTGGCACTCGCACTGGTGGCAAGGTCATACCATTCGCCGCTCACGTTGCTTCCCCAGACCGGCCCGGTGTCCAGCGTGTAGTTCATCGCCGGCATGCCGTTGTTCACGCTTTGCGGCGGGTTGGGGTAGCTGTAAGTACCCGTCGGGTTGGCGTTGACTTGGGCAATCCAGGTTTGCAGTGCTTGGGTGTCCTCGTTCAGTTGCTGGCAATGTTGGACAAAGGTGCTATCGCCGCTGTAACCGAACTTCTGGTAGATTTCGGCGATACTCTGCATTTGCTTGCGGATGCTGCCAAGGCTGGCTAGGCTGGTGCTTACGTTGTTGGAGAAGGCCGTGCGGTTATTCACCACCGGCTGGAAGGCAGTTTTCGCCGTGGTCGGCAGCAAGGTTTCGTAACCCGTGGTGCAGAAGGACAGCACCGCGCCGTTTCCGGCCACATTGGCAGCACCAAAGTTAGAGGCGAAATTGACGATGTTGGTAATATCCTCATTCGTTGACGATGCACCTAGCGTCGGCAGTGCCGAGGTGCTGCCGTTTAACCATTGGTAAATCCGCATGTTGACATTGGTCGATGAGTTCGCCGTGCTCATGCTTTTGGAGAAGTCCACCCCAATGGTCACCGGCGGATCGACCGGGACAATGCCCACCGCCGAGAAGCCATTCATGACCGAGTTTTGTTGATCCACCGTCTCACAATCATAGACGAACAGCGCCACATATTCCGCCCCGAGGAC
>QJPH01000327.1 GCA_003242955.1 Candidatus Methylumidiphilus alinenensis | reverse complement strand
CCTTCATAGTATTTCATCCATGCTGCATTACACATTAGAATTGTCATTTTAAATTTAATCCAAACTCAGCATACATTTTTTAAAATACAAAGTACCCATTGGTTAGGTGTTAATTTGGACACGACTATTGAACACTCTTTCCTAAAGCATCCAGCCATTCAATCGCTGCGTGGTTGTTAATGCTACCATTTTTGAGGCAATCAAAATAGCCAACGCCACCAAACTTTCAATTTGAAACGTTATCCTCTCACTACCGCTTTTACGTTGCGTCGTTGCGCCGTTGCGTGAGAAAAAATCTTACCCAGACTCCACAGCGGTAAGGCGAGGAAGCAAAAAGAAGGTCTCACGCAACGGCGCAACGACGCAACGTTAAGAGCAAAACATTGTGGGCTACCCTTCGTTTGCTTCCGACTCTTTCTGTAGAGGCCAAGTCTGGCGATTTGCGCTTTTATCCAATTGCCGTATCTAGCATAGGCAGCCCCGAAATCGCAGGCAATTATCGCTACGGTGGCATTGTCCTGATGATTCAATCTTTTTACCAAGACCTCTTGCACGATTCTTTCGCATGCGTCATTGGGTTCGCCTTTTAATATGGGTAGAATCTCGTCCACGGTTAGTGTGTTATAGACGCCATCGGTGCAAAGGACTAGCCAATCCCCTGGGTGGAGCCTGAAACCACGCCGGGAGCGGTCGATTTCCTGGATTTCCTGTAGCCCCAGAAAACTGGTCAACCCCTGAAGATGACCATCGCTTTCCCAATCATACCTCAAGGACTCCCCTTGGATGTGGTTACTGAGTTGTTGATTGGCATAGTTGGTATCAGTCGTGACCTGAACCCACTGAAGACCGCGAAATAACAAAATACGACTATCGCCTGTGCCTATCCAGTATAGCGAACGGCTTGCCGGATGCACAACAGCGGCAATTAACGTGGTTCCACAATTTCCGGCTTCGCCCGCTGCCTCTGCAAATTGGCAGACCGCCTTGTTTGCGGCATGGAAAGACCGGCACAGTGCGTCGATTATGGGGGCTTGCCTAGGTTTCGCCATATAAGCTTGCAAAAATGCCTTTACAGCGATTCGACTGGCTTCCCCCCCATAGGCATGGCCTCCCATGCCATCTGCGACGACTGCGAGCAAACCGCCGTGACGTACAAAGCATTTGTCGTCTTTATCGGAAAATCCAAAGGCATCCTGTTGTTCTGTCCGTGCACCGATCACTTGGGCATTTCCTACTTGTAGATTGACCGTCATGACATCTCATTACTAGTTATGAAATGCACCGGCATTGGTCAATATATCCATGGTTTTTTTGTCGCCGTTGACTATGCTGTAAGTGATCGCATTATTGCCGCTACTGTCTTCCACGTTGACGTCCGCCCCGCTTTTCAATAGATAGTCAACCATACCGTCTTGCCTATGCTTGGCTGCTTGTATCAAGGGATAGCTGCCCAATTCCCCTTTATTGATATCCGCGCCTTTGGCAAGTAAGAGTTGGGCTGCTGGGATGTCCCCTGATGCAGCGGCAGCGGATAGACTGCCATCGGGCAAAACATTTTCAGCGTTGACATTGGAAATCGGCGGTTCCGCACCGCTTTGCTGAGCCAAGGCTTTTAAAGTGACATCCACATTGGCTTTGATTGTTTCGTTATCCGGTTCGATTTCAAGTGCTTGTTGGTACAGTTGTAATGCCCCTTGGAGCTTTTCAGTGGATGCGAAATAAATGTTGCCGAGTTCGTTATAAAAAAAAGCGTCATCCGTCGACCTGGGCCGGTTGAACTTGGAACGTAGGGCTATCAGTTTAAGCAATGATCGTTCTGCCGCCGCCGATTTTTTGAGTTTCAAATACGTCTTGACTAAATATCCAAGAACATTGTCATTATCCTCAGGTTTCAACCTGAAGTAAGTTTCAAAGGCGGGTTGGGCCAAAGAAAATTGACCTAGCTCAAAGTTGGCGATGCCAAAAGCCAACCATGCTTCTGGGTTTGCCCGATCTAGATTACACCATTTCTTTGCGTGTTCCAATAAGGCTGGCCAATCAGAGTTATTAAGCAATTGATCGGCTTTTTCTTTGTATAGGTAGGCATCGTAAGAAAGTTTTGTTTCAGTATTTTCGTTCAGCGAATCGTCGCTAGTGTGGAGGTGACTTTGTTTAGAGGGTTTACCGGCTAAAGTTGCATTAATTTCTGGTTTTTTCAAAAACCACTGATGAAATTGTCCCTGTGAATAGAAGGCAACTAAGGCGATTAGAAAATAAATGAATGGGATAAGGATGCTCGGTTCATTGGCGGTAGCCAAACGCACCAATTTTAAGGGGTGCAAACGACTGCTAGGGAATTGCTTCTCAATATTGAAAATGCGTCTCGATAAAGCATGAAAATAGAACGCATTGCCGTAACAGCCGATTATTAATGCTAGGGTTGACCAGCATAGTAACCCGATAATTTTGCTATCAAAAATTATCATCATCAAAATGGGAAGAAGGAAAAACAGCACCCCTAGCCCAAACATTCTCTTATTGAATAGCCAAAAGACATTAAAAATAAAACCAGCCGAGTTCCAAGACGGTTTCAATAATTCCAGCCAGTTCGAATTAAAATTAGAAAATATTTTCAAATAATACGAAACACTCACTTTGCCAAGAGCGGCCTTGAAATAAGGGGAAAGCGTCTCTTCTTGAGCTTCAGGCAAGGTGTTTCTTGTTGCTGTTGCGTTGCCGTTTTCTTCGGTTTTAATACTTTCAAAAGGAATGGGTGGGGGTGGGAGTGGACTGCGGTTAGCCTGAATAAGGGCATCCATGAACTCAACCACTGAGGATGGTCTGGCCTCGCGATTCATCGCCAGTGCCCGCATGACCATATTAGATACTGCGGGGGATATGCCAGATACCAGCCTTTCTGGAGGTTGGAGCGTGTCTTTCTCTGCCCGTTCAGTGGCCTCGATGGGAACAGTGCCAGTGAGCATTTGGTAAAGCGTCGCGCCGCAGGCATAAATGTCAGTCCAAGGCCCCTGGTGTCCGTTACGGTGATATTGCTCGAAGGGCGTATAGCCCGGTGTCATTAGCACCGTCATGCTACGGGCTCGCCCACCCATGAGCATACGGGCAGAACCGAAATCCAACAGGATGGGCGTGCCCGATTTTGCCAGGTAGATGTTCTGCGGTTTGATATCCCTATGCAGAAAGCCTTTACTGTGGACTTCCCGGAGCCCGTCTAGCACTGGCAACAGGATGGACAACGCTATTTTTTCCGGTAAGCGCCCCCCTTTTTGTTCCAGATGCGCAGCAAGGGTTGTGCCTTCATAGAAATTCATGACTAGGTAGGCTGTGCCGTTTTCCTCCAGTACATTGCGCACACGGACAATGTTCTCATGGTCGAATTTGGCAAGGGTGCGGGCTTCCTTTAGGAAGAGTTCGAGGCCCTCACGAAATAGCGCATTGTCATCACGAGAGTGGGCGGTGACGGTGAGGCGGTTGCTGTCCCGCCCGGCCAATTCCCTAGGGAGGTATTCCTTGATAGCGACAGGTGTTTCCAGGTGTGTGTCCCATGCAAGGTAGGTGATGCCGAAACCGCCCAGTTTGCCTAAAGTGCATCCAATTAGATACTGGTTGTTTAATACCGTGCGATGTGGCAATACCAATAAACCGCGTGGCGCGGACTCGTCGTAGCCGCAGTGTGGGCAAACTGAAGCCCGCCCTTTATCGGCAAAGCAGCCTGGGCATAGGTTGGCGTAGGGGCGGGGAGGCATGGCTAACTAGTCGGCAAATCTTGACCGGTCATCGTGTTCCATTGGAATTGTTCGCCGCAAAACGGGACGAATAGTAGCTTGGTTTGCCCGAGCTCGATCACATCAAACGGTTTTAACGCTATTGGGGAGGCAACTTCCTCGTCATTCAAGTAAACAATCCCCCGGCTTTCGCCTGGCGTTAACAGGAATGAGTTTCTGCGTGGGTTATAGCTAATATAGGCGTGTTTTTCTCGGGAAATGGTATCGTCGCCGCCAATACAGATGTCCATATTGGGTGCGCGACCAATGGCATTGCGTTCGCTCCTGATGCGAAAATCACGGCCCCTGTCGGCACCGTGGATGCAAACCAGCCAGCCGACCACAGGGTCGATGCCTGTATTCTTGCGAAACACGCCCACCGTAACACCCGGCTCGCCGCCGGTGCGGGACGCTTGGCCATGCCTTACAGTATGGCCTTCTGTGTTGTCGGAGGGCTGTTGCTGAACAGGGTGGATCACGGTCGCATGGATATCCAAGTCTTGAATTCCGCACGAAGGACAGGCCGAATATTTGCTGGAATCGAAATAATGTCCATTTTCACAGCGTTTCATGCTCATAGTAAATCCCCTTAATTTTCAGGGTCGGAAGTTAGCTCTGAGTTGCATTATAGCAAAAGGGCGGTGTTCTTAAGCTTTGCGTCGTTGCGCCGTTCAGAATTTGAATGGTACGCATTGCGTACTACGGTTTGGC
>QJPH01000451.1 GCA_003242955.1 Candidatus Methylumidiphilus alinenensis | reverse complement strand
AGTTCGAAACGACGAAGGTCGTCACCCAATACTGTTGAATTTAGGATTCCTTCGTCGTTCCGGCAGGGATCGCCGGAACCTAGGCTCCATGGATGGCATGGGTTGGTGGCATCCCTGCAATCTGGATTCCGGCAATCCATGCCGGAATGACGGCTAAATTTAACAGCATTGAGGTCGTCACCTCCACGCAGATAATTTGCCAGTATGGGTGTGTGCTTAAGGTTTTGCGGTTTGGATAACCAATCCATCAGGCGGAAGGTCATTGCTTCGGGTGAAAAGGCTGAGCGCACGGGCAATTCGCCAAAAACGCCACGCAAAAGCTCCCACAGGGCTGAGGCAGGGAGGGGAAAGCGGACATTGGCGCAAATGCTTTGTTTAGCGGCCAGCCCCATGGAAATCCATCGCCCCATGCCTTTGCTTTGGACGATGATGGTTTCGGAAGCCAGAGGCTTGCGTTGAGGACGTGCAACTTCGGCTGCAAGCTGTTCGAGCAGGGTCTCAAGCCGGTTGGATTGAAAGAGATGAAGCAATTCTAATTACCTGAGTGATGTTACGCAACTGTGATCGCCGACAGCAATTCTCATTTTGTTGAAAACCCACTTGTCGTAGAAGGGCGGGTTACCATGAAAGTACGGAATCCAAGTAGGGTACGCTGTGCGTACCATTGTAAGCCCTTAAAGGTACGCACAGCGTACCCTACTTGGTATGGCTTTCATCTTCGGGGGTGCAAACCAATTTGTATGAATGTTAGGTGCGCATACCAACAAACTTGATGTTTGGGTTGACTTTTAATCGCACCCGCCTTGCGTTGGGGTTACCCGCCCTTTTTGACGATTGAGCCTATAGCCCGCTTCCAAAGCGGCTGGTGAACCTTAAAGACGGCGAAATTGGCGGTGACGGTTTGGGCTGCATTTGTCGTGATAACAGTACATGAATTTCCGTAACCTCTGCAAGCACCGCCCCAGCCAGTGAATTGGTATCCGCTGACCGGAATCGCAGTCAGCGTGACCTTCATTCCGCTGACAAAGTTTTGCTTGCAAGTTGCCCCACAGTTGATACTGCCCACATCACTAATGACCGTGCCGAAACCCGAATTGCTGATAGTCAACTGATTGAAGGGCAAAGGCGATGCACTAGGTACAAACAAAGGCGAAAGATCAACACCACTGGGTGCTATTTCGAGTGCAGAAATATTCCCACCTTTATTATCCATTATATAGACATTATAATTTCCTAGTTTGCTGTTGATGAAAATAATTGACTGACCATCCGGGCTCCAAGAAGGATCACCAGAGTCATTGGATATTATTGTTGGGTCAGTTAATCTGACGCGATTCTGACCATCGGTGGTCATCGTGTAGATGGCATCTGGATCACTTTGATTTTCTTTAGAAATAAAGGCAATCCTTGACCCGCTGGGGTCAACTGCCGGATACCAGTCTGGAACATTATTAGTAGTGATGCGCGTCAAAGCACCCGTTGAAATATTTAACGTGAAAACTTCATCAGAGTTTGGATTTCCCTGTTGCAATCTTGATGAAAAAACAATCTGTGTATTGCTGATTGGGTCAGGCTTTGATTCTTCAGTTTTGGAAAGCGAGGGGGTTAAATTGTATGCATTCGATCCGTCGGAATTAATTATCCAGATATCTCCAAGGCCGTCATTATAATTTGACTTGAATAGTATTCTTCCGTCTGGCATGAAGGCGGGGTCGTAATCACTGGCTCCGTCATTAGTGAGGCGAGTGACTTGGTTTAAATTTTGTAGATCAAGCTTGTAAATCTGATTTAGCGGATTGTTGTTCTTATCTTTAGCTCTGTCGGAATAAAAAACCACCCACCTGCCATCGCTGGATATTTCAGGATTCATATCATTCGCAGGGTTGTTGCTTAGATTGATGATATTGCCAGTCGATAGGTCTTTTTGATAAATTTCATAATTATTCCCGTTTCGGTTAGACACGAAAATGATTTTGCCAGGTAGTGTTGCCACGCCTATGTTGAAAGACAGCGTAGTCTGTGTTGCTGCGTTGTAGTTGGTGCTGCCCGCTTGGTTGGCGGCAATCGTGCAAGTGCCGAAAGCTAACCCAGTGACCGTACTGCCGCTGATGGTGCATACACCCGTAGTCGTCGAACTGAACGTCACTTGGTTGCCGGATGCACCACCGGTTGCTGACACTGTGCCAATTCCGCCGACAACTACCGTCGGGGCCGTGCCGAAACTGATTGTCTGGTTGCCTTTACCTATGCTATACGTCTGCGTGACTTGCGGTGCTGCGCCGTAGTTGGTGTTCCCGGCTTGGTTGGCGGCAATCGTACAAACACCTGCCGTAACGCCAGTGACGATACTTCCACTGATGGTGCATACACCGGTGGTCTGCGAAGTGAATGTGACTGCGTTGCCTGACGCACCGCCAGTTGCCGAAACCGTGCCGATGCCACCGACACTCACTGTCGGGGCTGAACCAAAGCCGATTGTCTGACTACCCATACCGATGTTAAAGCTTTGATTGGCCTGTGGCGCGGCACTGTAGGTGGCGTTGCCCGCTTGGTTGGCAGCGATGGTGCAACTGCCTGCCGTAATGCCAGTGACGATGCTTCCGCTGATGGTGCATACTCCCGTGGTCTGCGAAGTGAAGGTCACTAGATTGCCCGACGCACCGCCAGTCGCCGAAACCGTGCCAGTACCGCCGACGACTCTATTAGGGGCCGCTCCAAAGCTGATAGTCTGGGGCTGAATAACCGGGGCCGTTATGGAAAGAGTTGTTCTGTTGCCATTGGCATCGTAGGCATATTGCACAGCCGCGCCGTTGGCATAAGTTGCACCGGTGATGCGACCTAGGCTATCGTAAGTATAGGTTACGCCGTCGGCGAGAGCGAAGCTAGAGACAACTAGCACCATCAAAGCTGCCAAGGTCTTGAAGTCGATAATAAAAGCTCCCATTACATTATTTCCCCATATTCTTCACATTGCCTGTGTGGCGTTACTTTACCGATTGCTATAATTGCATCAACTTTGCCTGAGTGCTTTCTGAAACAAAATCTCGCAGGAATGTGCTGGCTTTTAATATTTCAATACCTATTAAATCACCCTCCGCATTAAGTTCCGCAGTGATATTAGGGCTTAATTCCACACTTTCAATTTCATCTTCATCGGTGATGGTGAGGTGAATCACATCTTGCTCCGGGAAGTAATGCATTTTTGGATTATTCATACCGGCTACGGTATTTTGCCGGGGTGATGATCTCAAACGGGGTTTGATCCTGTAACACAAGCAAGTCTGCATCGCCAGTCACCAAAATATCGGCCTTGCCCACAATTGCCAGTTGAATGAATTTCTGATCATTCACATCCCTGCATTCCACACAATTGAGGAATCCTGAAACTCTTTCTATTCGCTCCACATATGGCAAGTAGCGTACGGCAAAGCTATGGATGAGTTGTTCATTCAACCTAAATTTTGGGTATTCCAAAACTCGTAGAAATTCTTGAGCGGTCTCTTGGCTCGCTAGTGGCGTGATCGTTTTGCTTTGCCAATGCGCAACCAACCATGCCATGCGACCGCGAAACAAAAGCGCGGAAATAACTGTATTGGTATCGAACACCACCCGCATTAGGCTTGTGTCCGAGCCCAAGCTATAGCATCCTCGACATCGGATTCAGTGATTCCACGCTTATCAATAATGTTTCGCAAACTTTCCAACTCGGTATCCTCTTCATAAGCCGTAATCAACACTTCCACCTGTTGCCCCTTAGCAAGAGGCAATTCTTGGGATAAGACCAAGGTTTTCGGGTCATTTATCGTCAGTGTTTCTTTGTATACATACATCGTTGACTCCTAAGATTTGTTGCATAATTCAAGCCCCGAATACGGTCATAAAATGTTGGGCAACGGCTCCATCGTTGCCCGACATTCCAGCGCCGAATCATCAACACCGTAGCATTTCCCCAAGGCCGTTAGCACATCCAACCACCGAAATGTCGGGCGCAACGCAAAGAGACGCGCTCGACCTACAGGGCTGCCAATTGTCGGGCGCTACGCAAAGAAATGCGCCCTACCTATAGGGCTTAGAACCCCAAGTAATTAAAATTAGAAGGTATTAGTGATTGGCCTATCTGATTATTAATCCGATTAATATATGCATTTGTTTCAGCGTTTGAAGCATTGACAAGCACATTAGAAATATCATTTCTTGTAGAAGGATCATCAAGTAACTGACTAGCATAATCCAGAACACACGATACTGGTTTTAGTTTTACTATATCCGCTAGATATGATGCTATTTTCAGTGGATTTACAAGAAGCTCAAGTTTCTCATTATATATCTGTTGTTGCTCCGCATTTTGTTGCGCAGTTGGAGTATAAGAAGGTATGGGGTACGAAGTATATGCATATTGCTGCTCATATAAGCCACTAATATCTATAAACGAAACAGGATTCCCCCCCACATACACATAGGTATTCACCCCTCCCCA
>QJPH01000498.1 GCA_003242955.1 Candidatus Methylumidiphilus alinenensis | reverse complement strand
CGACGGACTAGAAAAGAGTGGCTTTTGCTCTTGGCTTTTCGCTCTTTTCGTCGGGCGCAACGCAAAGAGACGCACCCGACCTACTTGGCTGACCTGCCCGGCTGTGCGGTGCAAACGAAGCGCGGCGTAGTTTGCGTCCGAACGAGCGACTTGTTAAGCGCTAATTTTGGGTTTGATAAAAAGACATAGCACTCGTTTAATCTGTCATCCCTAGAAAGGGTGTCGAAATATTGCTGTATTTCTGATGGTTTCTTTTTCAAAGAAGAATAATACCCATATTGATCGACATAACCCTGCAACACCCTATCTCTCTGCACTAGTTTTCTAGCTACGTCAATTGTTATTGCTTCTTCCTTATGTATTGAATTGAAGATGTTGATATCAATCTTTTGTGACATGTCTCTTAGCTGGTCTAGCCGATCAAAACCCATATCAGAACCTTCCGCAAAGTCCATCCAGCTAGCAATCTCTTCTGATTTAATGTGACTAACATATTTTTTAGCAAGAAAGCGCTGTGGGTTTTTACCTATGACCTCCTCTCCAACAAATGACTTCGTCGCGGTTCTCCAAGTTGATTGAGATTCCAGAAGATCATTTGTCGCCTGCTCGTACATACCTAATTCAGCAGAACATAATGAATACCCGATAGCTGTGATGGTGAAATATTCTTCAATAGGCATTAGTTCTTTTACGTATTTATCTTCGATAAGTAATGCCTTATATTTCTCATGTATCTCGCCAAGTGTTTGACGACTATTTATTAGCATTTGAGTTTTCGTTGAAACATCTTCTATCAGATTCAACTCTCTAATTACTTTTAAGGCGGAGATCAATCTTGCCCTTTCCTGTAGCTCAAGAAATCTTCTTATGGACTTTATATCGACTGCAATCTCTTCAAGTTTTTTGTCGATTTTATTGATTTTATTGCTCAAGAATAAAAATCCAGCAGAGCTGACTGCTAAAGTTAGCCCTGATATCACCATACTGGCCTGAGCTAAACCCAATAACTGGTTGATATCAGATCCAACCCGATAAAGCTGGTAGGTATTCAAACCAGAAAATGCAGTATTTAAAGGGGATAAAAATGTAGATAATGTATTTGCTGAATTTCCTGCATTAACAAGATGCGCAACAATTTGCCCAGCGTCATTCCTCACAACTCCACCAAATAACTTATAGGAGCCGCTCAGCACCCCAGCAAACACGCTGTCAGGGATAGTACGTGTTAATGTAAATCCAGCTAACTCAGATATCATATTTAATCACTCATAATGCTGATTTATTGTGCGCCCAACGCCAAAGCTAAGGGGCGCGGGCGGACTGAACTCTGAGAAAACAGGCCAAAGCGTAACCCCGCGTCCCCTTGAGCGCCGGGTTGGGCTTCGGGCAGGGACGATACTTCGCCCGCCTACCGAGCCAAAAACGAAAGCGGGCGGCCCAGCCTGAAACCCGTGCCAAGGCCGAGCGGGGCAACCATGGGCCGGACGGCTTGCACCACGCCGGGTTGGAACACCGGCGAGCTGGAACAAACCGCCAGACCGCGAACGGCAACCAAAGCCCAAAAAATCACGTGGTGCAAACGGATGCTTTCCCTTCCAGCACAGCCACGGCCAAATAACGCCGTGGACCCTGCCGCCCGGCGCGCTTTTGCTCTTTCTTCGACGCGCCCAACGCCCGAGCTAAGGGGCGCGGGCGGACCAAACTAGGGGAAAACACGCCAAAGCATAACCCCGCGTCCCCTTGAGCGCCGGGTTGCCATGAAAGTACGGTATCCAAGTAGGGTACGCTGTGCGTACCATTGTAAGCCCTTGAAGGTACGCACAGCGTACCCTACTTGGTATGGCTTTCATCTTCGGGGGTGCAAACCAATTTGCATGAATGTTGGGCGGCGAACTGGAAAAGAGAGGCTTTTGCTTTTGGCTTTTCGCTCTTTCCTGATGCGCTTTGTTCATACATGGCTACGGCTTATACGTCTTGGCTTGGCAAGGTTGGTATACATTCTTTTGGCTGGTTGCGGAGTGCGCGGACAACACCGGCTAACGGAAGGCCAACAAGTCCGACGGCTACCCAAGGCTGACCGCGCAATGCCAAAAACACGCATCCAGCAATACTGGCAAAGCTGATAAAAGCACCAAGATATTGGCCTAGCGCATCACTTCTAAAAACAGCTTTGCCTTGTTGGTCGGCAATATCAAGCTGGCGGTTTCTGGCTGAAATATCGGAATTTAGGCTTTCCGATTCCAGCTTGTGCCGATGTTTAGCTTCTTCTTCCGCCATCTTTATCAAGCGGTCAGCGGAACCAGGCACAATGCTTTCGTACTGGTAAAGGGTGTCTGGGTGGGGTATCGAGCCTTGAAATGCGGTTTGTTGTGTGACAACCTGTAAGGAATTGTCCTTATTGGGTTGTTGTCGGTTTTTTTGCGGAGGCTGACTCTTGCTCATAACGGGTGATGGCGGATTTAAGGTCTAGGCCAACTTTCAGCCAGTCGCCCGCTAATGCGTCAAGATCGGAGCGTTCTGGCGTTTTTAAAGGATTGACTTGCTGTAACTTTGGCGGACGAAACACGCCATACAGCATCAAAGGAGAGCCAAGCCCCTTAAGGAAACCGTTTGCGAACGCTTGCCTTGGCGTAGAATGGATGTCTATGATAAGCATGATGCGCCTGTGATGTGCGTGTTTTATTGTAAGGCTATAGTGGGCCAAACCTAGGGAAAAAGCAACCGTTTGAAAAGCCCCGATGGATGCGTAAGCCCGTAGAGAGCGCAATAGCGAACACGTCGCCCAACGTGATAGGAGCTAAGCACCGCATGGGCGACGACGGAACCACAAATACGCCGCCCAACGCCAAAGCTAAGGGGCGCGGGCGGACTGAACTCTGAGAAAACAGGCCAAAGCGTAACCCCGCGTCCCCTTGAGCGCCGGGTTGGGCCTCGATAGGGCCGACACTTCGCCCACCAGCCAAGCCAAAAACGAAAGCGGGCGGCCCAGCCTGAAACCCGGGCAATGTCGAGCGGGGCGACGGGGGCCGGACGGCTTGCACCACGCCGGGTTGGAACACCGGGGGGCTGGAACAAACCGACACACCGCGAACGGCAACCAAAGCCCAAAAAAGCACGTGGTGCAAACGGATGCTTTCCCTTCCAGCACAGCCACGGCCAAATAACGCCGTGGACCCTGCCGCCCGGCGCGCTTTTGCTCTTTCTTCGACGCGCCCAACGACCCCGTTCAGCCGCCCGCGCAGGAGAAGCCAGACTGAACACGCCAAACGTCCACGCGGGCCGGCTGGAACGGCGGGTTGGGCAGCCGCTGTAGGAGAGGAAGCTAGGTTTGCATTGCTTTTGCTCTTTGCTTTTTCTTCACTTAGGCTATAAATTTATCATAGTGGGCGTGGCTTCCGATCCAAATCCATTGAATACCTCGCGGTGCATCAATGCCAACGGCACGGTAATGTTGACCTACTCGTACCGACCATAGTTCTTCGATGCGTTTCAACTGCAACGAAGGATGGCGAGGGTTCGCTTTCAAAAGTTCATAGTTTTTATCTGCCAATTCACGGATTTCTGTGGGCAACTTTCTGTATGAATCCCAAAAATCCGAAGATGTGTAATGTTTCAAAGTTCGTGGGCTTTACCTTGAGCAAATTCGGCTCGTGCTTTCTCGATCAATTGATTGAACTTGCCTGACTTAAAATCAGAGGCAATTTGTTGATCCCAGCACTCGTTTTCAAATTCGTGGAACCACTCACGCAGAGAAGCAAAATCTTGGCGTGGCAGATCACGTATGCGGGCTTCAAGGGCTTCAATTTCGCTCATAACAGCACCTATTTAGTATTTGTTGGCTTGGGTAGAATTTTATATTTTAAACCTGATTGGCGCAATACGGCTTACGCCTATTGCGCCTACCGCGTTGATTACTCATGAAGCCATGTACCGAATGATTCACCGTTCGTATTACCAGCTGTTGATTCAAATGAACCTCGAAATGATCGATAGTCATCTGTAAATTTTAATATAAATCGCCCTGTGGATTGCATGCTTGGTCTATGTTCGATGAAAGTAGCTTTTAACTCATCACCATGTATTGTTCCTGAAATGTCTAATTGTGATCGTTCACTACGAGGGAGATTTTCCATTGTAAAATATTTTCTCTGCTCTTCCACTGACATGGTTATTGTCAACAGTGAGCCATAATTCAAAAAGGTGTTCGTCACCGATGTATAAATCTATTTTGCTAGAATTAACATGATCTATCAATTTCCATTTTCCCTCCATACGTTGGTAGCCACTTGGGTCTGCTATTGGAGGCTTAGGGGATGGAATTTCTATGATTAATTTAGGAAATACTGCAATAACAAGACTTATAAGAGAAATAACCGTACCCAACACAGTCGCTTTTCCAACGGTATCGAGGCTTTTGTATATCAAAAATAACTGTTGCACTTGAATAGTTTTTGCTGGATATACTTTTAAGGAAGCCCAACGCCCGA
>QJPH01000244.1 GCA_003242955.1 Candidatus Methylumidiphilus alinenensis | reverse complement strand
CAAGACCATCAACGCTAGCAACGTCGCCATCGGCGACGGCAACGGCGGCAACAACTACAGCGTGACCCTCGACCCCAACACCGCCAGCAGCATCACCAAGGCCCCCTTGGCGATTAACGCGGTCACCGACACCAAGGTCTACGACGGGACGACCAGTTCATCGCTCACCCCCGCCGTGGTTGGCCTGCAAACGCCGGCGGGGCATGTGGACAGCGTGACCCTCAACGGACAGGGCTTCGCCAGCAAGAACGTGCTGGGGGCGAACGGCAGCACCCTGGTGGTCAACAGCGGCTACGCCGTCAACGACGGCAACAATGGGCTGAACTACAGCGTCACTCTGTCCGGGGCGATAGGGCAAATCAACCCCTTGGCCCTAAGCATCAGTGCCACGCGGGTTTACAACGGTTTGACTGGCATCGGCGGTGGGCTGTTTGCCATCAACAATTTAATAGCGACCGATAGCTTGACTTTAACTGGCAGTGCCACGGTGGACAGCAAGAACATCGGCACTTATACGTTCGGTGGGGCTTCGCCGAATGGCTTGTCCGTCGGCAGCCTGACCCTAGGCGGAAGTAGTGCGGACAACTACACCTTGGCCAAGGCCGCAGGGCAGGCCGTCATCAACCCGGCCAGCCTGAACCTAGCTGCTGTAACGGACACGAAGAATTATGACGGTACCACCCAGTCCACAGGCGTTGTGACTGTTACCGGTCTGGCCGCCAGCGATAGCCTAAGCAACCTTAGCCAACACTTTGACTTGCCGGATATTGGCATACGCACGTTGCTGGTCGACCCGAATTACATACTCAATGATGGTAATGGGGGCAATAATTATATGGTTGTGCTTGGCTCTGCGTCGGGTGCAATTGTTGGGGGCCAAGGTAACTCAAACAATGCCGGGAATATTGCGGGGGCCGTCGAACCCAAATACGGTGCCCGTTACAACAATAATACAGCCGGGAGCAACCCCTTTAACGATGACCAATACCAGTTATCTGGCGGAATCAGCCCTATCGTTGTCGTAGGCGATGTCGTGTCCGGTGGCGATGTGGGAAGTGGTGGTCATCACAACATTAATGAAAATGCACCAGCAGGTGGCTGCATTTTGGTCGGGAATAAGATCAGTTGCTAAAATTTTCTAGTCACCCATCGACAGGTTCAGGACAGAGTTTTACAAGGTGTGGGTAGCCAGCTAACCGACTCGGTTTCCAAAACCGAGTCGGTATGCACAGGTCAAAACGTCAACAATCCGCGCCAATGACCCTAGGAGGAAGGTCGAAACGCAATTTGCAACTCGCCCCAGATTTGACTTTGTATACCCAGTAACCGCCGGGGTGGTCGATAGAGGCTTCCAATATTGAAGATTGCGGCTTGCCAAACCTAGCTTCCACTTCCTCCTTGCTCATGCCGATAGACGATTTCAAATCACCAATGTCTGCCTCTCCACCACTGCACCCGGACAAACCCAACATTAGCATAAATGATAACAACCCGTAGACGTTTTTCATGATAACCCCATTGTTTTATAGAATAATGTGACAACCAACACACTTAATTACTAATGACAATCAATAGCATCATTAGTTCTCGTGATTTCACTGGTCTGTCCTTGATCATCGTTCAGCCCAGCAAATTTGGAGTGCGGCGATTTTCCTCACTTTAAGATAAGGCCGGGGATGCGAGGTTCTTCCCCTTTTGGAAAGGGGGTACAATACTGATAGATGGTGAGGGGACTGGCGTTAAGCATCCTTCTTGCGCCATAATGTACCTATGAACGGCTTTGCATCCGTCATTGCCGTGGCATCCACTCATACAACCTATTGGAGTAGTTTATGCGGGCCGTAAAAATATTTTGTTGGGCAGTGTTACCTTTCATTGCCGCTTGTTCGACAGTCGAAGTACACACAGACTATGATGCCGCAGTCGATTTCTCTCATTACAAAACCTATTTTTGGGCTAAGACGCCGACAACCAAGAACCCTTTGATGGCAGATCGAATTGTTGCCGAAATTGACGGGCAGCTTTTCGCCAAGGGGTGGCGGAAAGTGCCGGAGCCACAGGCTGATGCGGTAATCGCAGCGCATGTGACCTCCAAGGAACAAGAGCAAATCAACACCATGTATAACAATGTGGGGCCTGGTGGTTGGTATGGACCGGGGTTTGCTGGAGGATGGGCTGGCGCGGGCGTTGCTACCTCCACAGTTTCTTACTTTACTATCGGCACTTTGCTAGTTGATATATTAGACGCGAAGACCAAGAAAGGTTTGTGGCATGCGACTGCCGAAGGAACCGTATCGGACGACCCCCAGAAAAATCAAAAGTCTGTAGCCGATGGAGTTGCGAAAATGTTCCAGAATTTCCCGCCTTCAATCGCTGTTAGCAAACCTTAAATGTGAATAAGTCCCGGTTTGTAACCACAATGCCAAATAACTAAGGCTTTATCCGTCGTTCAGGGCAGGGATTGCAGAAATCCAGTAGTCCTGAGGGCAGTCTACATTGACCTCCCTGTGTTCTTGATACCGGCACAAATCCGTCGGGAGCGGATTCGCATTGACCCGAAGGGCGCGGGGCAGGGACAGCCCCGCGTGAATCCCTGTCGGTATGACGGCTGTGTCAACAATATTGGGTTGTAACCAGCACCTGGCGGTACAGGAGCGATATTTTTTGCTAACAGAAAAGCGCAGATTCAGGGGCTTAAAATACCCAAGCATCAAAATTGGGCGTTCACGTTATGTTAAATTAGGTCTTGGCCGCTTTGATTGGAGCGATCTTTACCATCTGTTACTGAATCTGTCGTGGCCTAGGTTTTTGGCTTTTGCGAGTGGTTTTTTTGTCTTGGTCAATGTTCTTTTTGCACTGGCCTATCTTGTTCAAGACGGAGGCATCGAAAATGCCCGTAACGGTTCTTTTACCGATGCCTTTTTCTTCAGTGTGGAAACCATCGCCACAGTCGGTTATGGTGCCATGCGCCCTATTACGCTGTTTAGCCATATTGTTTCGACGGTCGAAATTCTAACGGGCATGTTGGGCTTCGCTATGGTGACCGGGTTGATGTTTGCCCGATTTTCCCGTCCCACGGCACGCGTTCTTTTTAGCCGGGTAGCCACTATCCATTCCGTCAATGGCATTCCCACCCTGATCGTTCGTGCCGCAAACCGTCGGCATAACTTGATTTTGCAAGCCTCGGTCCACGCTACTTTGCTTCGCCATGAAACCACGGCTGAGGGTCAAGTGTTCAGACGGTTCCGTGACCTTAAATTGGTCCGCGATTCAACCCCTGTATTCGCGTTAAGCTTGAGCGTTATGCACCCCATCGACAAGGACAGCCCGTTGTATGGCATTGAACCAGAACAGCTTGGGGATGCGACTATCATCGTGACTTTAAGTGGGTTCGACGAAACCTCCTCGCAAACCGTATACGCCCAGAAGTTTTATTACGCCAATGATATCCACTGGGGCAAACGGTTTGCCGATATCATAATCACGCTTCCCGATGGTCAGCAGGCAATCGACTTCACCCGGTTTCATGACTTTGCTCCTTGAAGATACCATTTAAGTCCCGTCGATCAACATCTCCACCATTGCCCGACAATCGAATGTTTGGCGTTCGCCAAAGAGATGCGCCCGACCTTGGGCTGGGCGGGTTTGGAACCCGCCCCTACGAATGTATCGTTCCCAAGGACCGTAGGGCGGAACCATGGACGGGTTCCGCCGAATGTTGTTGGTGTTTTCGCATTCGGCGGATCACATCCCTGTATCCGCCCTACGGCCCTGAGCCACTGCCATTAAGTTAAGCCTCGTAGGAGCGGGCCTTTAGGCCGCGATGGGTGTCTAATCGCGGGCTAAAGCCCGTTCCTACATCATGATGAGACGCTAACTTAATGGCAGTGACGCTCTGCGCTCGACGTTATACACAAGTCCGGGCAAGCCGGAATTGCCGTCATTTCGGCAGGGATGCCGAAAACCAGGCCATGGACGGTAATCAGCAGGGTAAATATTCGACCAACCCGTCTTCGAAAATTACCGGATCAGCCTATTTTTGAAGCCTTTTCCCAAGGGATACAGCCATACGTCCTTGATGGGGACGCTCTGCTTGCCGGATGGGCCGAGCTTGCCGCGCCCCTGGGTCTGTCCTACATGGAGCCAGTTGGCCGCCCGGTAACAGGTGCCCGTGAAACGGTCTTTTTCGACAAAGGTTTCCAGCAGCAGCGGGCGGTAGCCATAGCGGTGCTGCCAGTCCCCCGGAAGTTGCCTGGCCGCCAGCCCCAATATTTTGGAGGCGAGGTTGTTCGAGCAGACCCAAGGCAGGATCAGGAAGCGGGCGTTGTTGACGACGAGATGGAGGTTTCGCTGGCGTTGCCCGTGGTCCCAGCCGATGAAGCGGTCGCGCGGGGCGCACTGCCAGGCGGCGGCGCCAAAGCCCAACAGCGCGACCAGGCGGCCTCCGGCGCTGACCCAGTAGCGCAGTTGCGCACCGGGGAGGGTTTGGAAGCCGAGGTAGTGGTAGCGGTGGATGA
>QJPH01000121.1 GCA_003242955.1 Candidatus Methylumidiphilus alinenensis | reverse complement strand
GGTGCCGATGCTGCAACCCGCGCCCGCCTATCCAAGGATATGACCAAACGGCTGCGGGAGTATCCGCTTTTCTCGGTAGTTGAGAACGGGGATTCTTCCAACCAGGAGCGGGATCAAAAATTCCTGTTTGCCAACCGCTATTTGCTGAGTCCTGCCATTACTGCCGAACATTTCAGCGTGACCGGATTGCACAAGGCGGTGGCAGAATCGATCAAAGCACTGGCATCTTCGACGGGCCTGCTGCTCAAATCCCTGCTCCCCCACGACCCAACGGGTGAGATGGTACGATTGCTGGGATTGATCGATATCGGTTCCCGCCCTTCCACACTGTACGGGGTTTGGGCTTCCAAGGACGGCACACGTGCACTATTGTTGGCATCAACCCAGGCTTCTGGCTCCGACTTGGATGCGCAGCAGAAAGCAATCGCCAGCATTCGGCAGGTCTTCGAAGATGCGGTGACAGTTCAAAAAGGCGCGAAGGATTGGGTTGCAAGCTCACCCCCCCACTTAGTCATGTCGGGCCCCGGCGTGTTTTCCGTCGCTGCCCGGAATACCATCAAGGGCGAGGTCATCCGGCTTTCTATCCTCGGTTCCCTGACTGTATTGACGCTGCTACTGGCGATTTACCGTTCCCTCGTGACCGTTGCGCTGGGTTTGCTGCCAGTGGCATCCGGTGCCTTGGCCGGTGTGGCTGGCGTGAGTCTGGGGTTCGGCGTAATCCATGGTGTCACCTTAGGGTTCGGTGCAACCCTGATCGGCGAGGCGGTCGATTATTCGATCTATCTGTTCATTCAGTCACAAATGGATTCAACCCAGCCAGTTGGGCAATGGGCCACCCGTTTCTGGCCTACGATTCGTCTGGGGATGTTGACCTCGGTGTTCGGCTTCGCTTCCTTATTGTTCTCGGGGTTTCCGGGACTGGCCCAATTGGGGCTTTACTCCATCGCCGGTCTGTTGACGGCGGCTGCGGTGACACGCTTCGTGTTACCCGCGTTGCAAACGGGCATCTTTTGCGTACCCGATTTTACGCCGTTCGGTCTCTGGTTGTCGGATTATGCGCACCGGGCGCGGCGATTGCGCTGGCTTCCTGTCGTCCTGTTGGCAGTTGCCTGCGTGATTATTTTCCTACACCGGGATGCCTTGTGGAGCCATGAACTTTCTGCATTGAGTCCATTGTCAGCCGACGGCCGGGCGCTTGATGCCAGTTTACGGGCCGATCTGGGTGCACCGGACGGGGGCTATTTGGCCATTGTTTCAGGACAGGACAGCGAGGAGGCCTTGGTCGCGGCGGAAAAACTGGGGGAAAGCCTGCAAAATTTGGTATTGCAAGGCGTGATCGCGGGATTCGAAACCCCTGCCCGTTTCCTGCCGAGCACAGGCATCCAACAAGCCCGGCTGGCAAGCCTACCAACCCAGGATGAACTGAAGCGGCGATTACGCGGGGCAGTGTCTGGTTTGCCCGTGCAGGCGTACCGTTTCGCCCCTTTCGTCGCTGATATCGAAGCGACCCGCCAGCGAGGGGTTCTTCGGCGTGCCGACATGGAAGGTACCGACCTCTCGTTGGGTATCGACGGGCTTCTGCTCCGGCAGGATAGTCGTTGGATCGCACTGCTGCCGCTGAAGATGCCGGTTTCCGGCCCTTCGGCACACCACATCAATGCCGATCTGGTGCGCCAAGCCATTACTGCCTCGGGACAGGCCGATGCCTGGTTCGTGGATATCAAAAAAGAAGCCGACCGGTTATATTCCGGGTATCTAAGGGAGGCCATTACGTTGTCGCTGACCGGCCTAGCCGCCATTGTGCTACTGCTGCTGCTGGCCTTGCGCTCGCCAAGACGGGTTGCGCAGGTGATGGCACCCTTGCTGATTGCCGTGCTGGTGGTCGTTGCGGTTCTGGTGCTGGCCGGACAAAAGTTGACGCTTCTGCATCTGGTAGGCATGTTGTTGACGGTGGCAGTCGGCTCTAACTATGCACTATTCTTTGACCGGTCAGAAAGTGAAGACGCGGGTCAGATTGCCCCGCGCACCCTTGCCTCGCTGCTGTTTGCCAATATCGCCACGGTGGCAGGCTTTGGCCTATTGGCCTTTTCCCCGGTTCCCGTGCTTCAGGCGATTGGCGTGACCGTGGGTCCTGGGGCCATTCTCGCACTCGTTTTTTCCCTATTATTGGCCGATTTTGCAGCCTCATGAACACCTTGTCCGAACCACGCTGGCATCCCAGCCCTTTCATCCAGGCATCCGCACTCTTGCATGTCGGGGCAATGACCGCGATGGCTTTGAACCCGGACGCTTGGCCCTGGGACTTGGGTGCCATTGCCGCCGACCACGCGCTGTTGACCTTGGCCGGGTTATTGCCATGCAGCGACTGGCTCGGTCCTAATTGGCGGTGTTTGCCCGCCGATGCCAAAGCCCGAGGCGAGATTGCCATCACCCTTGACGATGGGCCTGACCAGTCGGTTACGCCCGCCGTTCTGGATCTGCTTGATTGGTGGGATGCCAAGGTGAGCTTTTTCTGCATTGCCGAACGTGCCTTGCGTCATCCCGATCTGGTCGGGGAAATCATCCGCCGTGGCCATGCGGTGGAAAACCACACGCTACGCCATCGGCATGATTTTTCATTGCTCGGTTCTGCGGGTCTACTGGAGGATCTGTCGGCCGCCCAGGAAATACTGACCGCGATGACCGGGGCACGACCGAGGTTCTTCCGTGCGCCCGCTGGCTTGCGAAATCCATTTCTCGATCCGGTGTTGACCCGCTTGGATCTCCGGTTGGCAAGCTGGACCCGGCGCGGCTTCGATACCCGCAACAGCAACGTGGACTCGGTTTGCGCCCGCTTGCTGAGAGGGTTGTCCGGGGGCGATATCTTGCTGCTGCACGATGGCAACGCCGCCCGGACAGACAAGGGCAAAGCTGTCATCTTGGAAGCCCTTCCACGCCTGCTGAATGCTGTCGCAGCCGCCGGACTGCGTCCGGTCACCCTCCAATCGGTGCTTGCATGAAACGCGCATTGGTCACTGGCGGCAGCGGCGGCATCGGTTCCGCCATCAGCCGGCGTTTGGCTGCCGATGGATTCCATGTGGCGATTCACGCCCACCGGGGTTTGGAGACGGCCCAGACGCTGGCAGGGGAAATTCTGGCCGGAGGTGGCTCAGCCGAAGCCTTGAGTTTCGATGTCACCGACGGGGAGGCAGTGCGGGCAAGCCTGGAAGCCTTGCAGGAAAAAGGCCCGATCCAAGTTTTGATCAACAATGCCGGCATTATTGATGACGGCGCGTTTCCGGGCATGAGCGAGGAGCAGTGGCGGTGTGTCATTGACGTGTCGGTCAACGGCTTCTTCAACGTCACCCAGCCGCTCACCCTGCCGATGATACGCACCCGTTGGGGACGGATCGTCACAATCTCCTCCGTAGCCGCCATTATTGGCAACCGTGGACAAGTGAATTATGCCGCCGCCAAAGGGGCATTGCACTCGGCCACCAAGTCATTGTCCTTGGAACTGGCGAGCCGTGGCATCACCGTCAATGCCGTTGCCCCAGGCATTATCGCCACATCGGTAAGCGCGGCCAGCTTTGACGAACAAGCCATCCATCGCCTCGTGCCGATGAAGCGGGTGGGTCGGCCGGAGGAAGTAGCCGACTTAGTGGGTTTCTTGTGTTCAAACCAAGCGGCCTACATAACCGGCCAGATTATCTCCATCAATGGCGGAATGATTTGATGCTCGCAACACTTTTCCGTCTCATAGGAACTCAGCGGCGTGTCCGCCGCTCGCTTCGATTTCGACCAGAAGCTCGCGCCGACATATGTCGGCTTGCAAAAAAGTGGCACTGGTGGAAAAACCTAGCCAGTGATCCATTTCTGCGCGAATCGCCGGTGCATCGGCGGGTCTGCGTACATATACCTTGTAATGTGTTATGCCCCGACCTGTTTAAGTCCCCCGGCTTTTGATTGTCCCCTGTTCTTCCAGTGCGAATGCTAGAACACCACCGAATTTATCGCGGGACATTGCTGGTATAGAAAAGGCCGGTGCTCCTCTGTTATCGTGGGAAGTTAGGTGATTTACAACAAAGAACATACCATCAAAAAGCAACTATTGGCTTGATGAGTATGTCCCATTTTGGCAATTCTGAATCACGCTCCAAGCGCTTCTCAATTGCCCGCATAGCCTTTTTTGTAACTGAGATGCCCTTCTCGTAAGTTGCCGTGCTGGCTTCGACAATAGGATGGATTCCTTTCCAGAGCATCGTTTCCGCCCATTTCACCATGACATTGACGTCACTTATCAAGGTGCCGTTCCAATGCAGTTCTAAAATCCCCCAGCACCGCTCAATGGGGTTGTACTTGCTGTGGTAGGGCGGAAAATACAATAGCTGTATGGGCTTGCCGATGGCATCACTGAACTCTACGATGCGCTTCAGGAACTGTGTGCGTATGCCACTGCTTTCTGGCCCGTTGTCCGATTTCAACTGTATCTTGTCAATGCTTTGCTGTTTTTCCGGCGGCAGGCTCTTCCACCAACCATCAAGCGTATCCGCAAT
>QJPH01000267.1 GCA_003242955.1 Candidatus Methylumidiphilus alinenensis | reverse complement strand
CTTTGAAACGTTCTTGATTTCGCCCTTCTGGCATCTTTCCAATTGGACGGCATCGTAAGCCGCCGTGAAGGCTACGAGTAGTATGTTGAATTTTGCCAGGCTTATGCCAATGGTGGCTTTAATCATGCGATCATGTTTCTTGCCATCCAGTTTTTTAAATTTTTCGTAGGCCATGAGTTATCTATTTATTGTAGAGCTTAAATACCGTATTATAAAGCAGTATTGAAAGCATGAACAGGTTCAGGAACAAGTCTATGATCGAAAACTAGACCTAGCCAAAATTCCACTTCAAGTCATCCATGAACTCACGGACAAATAAGTCCCGATGTGGATTTGCGGTTTCTCCAGATTGACTAGAAACCTTTTGACGTTAACATAAAGGAATATGAAAATTCCCAAAGTATTTATCAGCCACAGTACCAAAACCGATCAAAACCTTAGCCTACTCAACAAGGTTTGTGATGCGCTGGGGCAGAAAGACAATAATATCGGGTTTGATGTACTGGTAGACAGGCGCACAATTCAACCCGGTGACCCGTGGCACGCATATATCAATGAGTGGATGCATGAATGTGATGCGGTTGTCGTCTTATTATCGGATGCCGCCATGCAATCCTGTTGGGTTCAGTCCGAGGCCACCGTCATGAGTGTGCGGCGACGCAACGAAAGCAATTTTCGCCTGATTGTCGTGCCGCTGGAACATGTCACCGATCAGACTGTAAAAGAGCACCCTTTTTTCGGTCATGTTGCCCGCTTGAATGATTTCCAATTCTTGCTAGACTGGCGGGATGAACAGGAACTCATAGGCAAACTGACTCATGCCCTCCAAGATGTCTGTCCGCAACCTTCCCCATTTGAAACATTGGTCAAAAAAATCCGCGAGACTTTAGGTGACATTGATGACGGTGTCTTGGAAACTGCCTTGTATCGATTCCAATGTGGTGACCTTCCAACACCGTGGCCAAAGCGCTGTCGAGTGGACATGTTGGTAAGGGCAATATTTCGGGAACCACGACATGCACTATACAATTTCCGTTTGTTGTTGGAAGAGCTTGCCCATGTAATTGGGCGCGACAAGGCCAATACATTGTTGGATATTCTCAAGGGCATATGGGTACAAGCCGAGGCTGCCGCCAATCTAATTGAAGCCCGAAAGCGCAATGTGCCCGTCGCCATTAACTGCACTGAATTGGAAAGTTTCACCGGATGGTGTTATGCAAGAAGGGCATGGCCTTTTCCACAACTGATCAGACCCATTTCTGCCGGAGCTTCCCGTAATTTCGATCAGATCAAATCGGTAATCTTGAGTGAGGCAGGTAAAACCATTGATTCTAAGCGGGCCGAACAGCGCTTACGGCAGATCAGCGACCCTATTCTGTTGATGTTTCCGCCGCCCGAACCTGATGACATACAGAATGCGACGGCAGCCTTCCCGGATAAATTATTACTTGATGAAATTCGGCAAGCGTATCCGAATGTCACCATCCTGTTAGCGACAGGCCATGAAATTCCCGATACTCTTCAACATGTGATGCCTTTGCGACCGCCTCTGACAGGGGGAGAGGAAGGCACACAGTACGGCTACTACCTTGATTCAATCGATTATATTGAAAAGCAGATGCGATAGGCTAGACCCATGAATGACGTGCTGGCAACATTTAAACTACCTGACAATTCCGACAATGTTTGGCTGGGCAATGAGGAAGCAGGTGTACCGCCCTATGTGCTATCCGATGACATTATCATCGCGTTGAAAGTGAGCCTGGTGACCCGGCGACCGCTGCTTATTTCAGGCCCACCGGGTAGCGGCAAGACCATGTTGGCAAAAGCGGTTGCTGAAGCCCAAGGTTGGAGCTACCTGAAACATACACTGACATCCCGCAGCCGCTTGGAAGACTTGACTAGCGAAATCGACCAATTGCAACGCTTGCACGATGCCCATGCGGCTAGTGCCGGACCGGGCGATGAATTAATGCCCGAATGGGCATACCTGAAACCGGGTTTGTTTTGGTGGGGTTTTGATGCGGATTCCGCTGTGCGCAAAGGCCACACGGCAAAAGACGTTGCCGAACAAAAAGGTTTTCGTATACCACAAAAACCCAAGACCTTGCGAGAGGAAGCCAAGGGCGTGGTCATCCTGCTGGATGAAATCGACAAGGCCGAACCGGACCTGCCTAACGATTTGCTAGAACCGCTTGACCTACGCTGCTTTCAATTGCCGGATGGAAACGAAGTCAGAGCGCCGGATGAACTTACATTACTGGTGATGATCACCACCAATGGCGAACGCGATTTACCCACGGCATTCCTGCGCCGCTGCATCCACTTAGACCTTCAAAGCCAGGATGAAGAAGGGCTGAAACGCATCGCGGATTTCCATTTCAAGGCGAAGGAACACTCGCAGAAACCCGCAGTATTCGCTGCCGTGGCAAAAAAATTCAAAGACCTAGTTTCTGAAACCAAGACCGCAGGTCGCCGCCCGCCGGGAACCAGCGAATATCTGGATGCCGTCCGGGCCTGTCTTGAACTAGGCATTACACCGGACAGTGACATTTGGAAACAAGTCGAGCAAGCCACGCTGAAAAAACAAACCAAGCAGGAAGGGACTCTATAATGTCAACCCGGTTGCCAGAAATAGGGCTGGGCGACCTGATAAAGGCACTGGAACAGATTCAACCCGGCGCACAGGCCGAACGTGATCGAATTGCCAAATGTCTGGGTTTTCAGGCCGGCTATTTTTCCAATTCGATGTCGGATTACCGACCGACTCAAGGAGCTTGGCATTCCGCACACCAAAATCGTCCGCCAACCCGACCTGAGCCTTTGCCACCGCCTGCCAATAAGCCCGTGATGCCGCCAGAACCTGAGCCAGCGGTCGAATTGCCAAAGAAAATCTTGCCGTTAAAGGTGGAAATATTGCCTAATTCCTTGGAGATAGGCATGGCCCCTAGCTTGCCGCCAGAAGTTGAACAACGTGATAGTTTGCAGCTAGGACACCCTAAATCGCCGCCAGTAGCGCGTTTGTTACTGTTTTCCGAGCGCAAAGCACGCGGCTTGCTGGGGGCTGCGGTGATACAGCCCGCCACCGGTTACGATCTGGATGCCAAGCGTCTGGTGCGGGCGTTTATCCAGTCGCAACCCGTGCGTAAACTGCCGATGCTACCCCGTTACAGCACCCGTCATGGTTGCCAATTACTGCTGGATTTTAGCGATGCGCTAGTTCCATGGTGGGATGATATGCGCAACCTGATGGGGCAATTCCAATCGCTGCTGGGTGAGTCCTCTTGCCCGGTGTATGATTTTACCCGCAATCCACAGGAAGCGGTACGCTGGACGGAAACAGCGGGGGAACAGGTTTGGCATGCGATTCCTGGCAAGCCAGTAGTGGTAGCAACCGATTTTGGCCTGACCCGCGTTCCACTGGGCGAACCGCGCCCCGGCTTATCGGTATGGCTTGAATTCGCCGAGCATTGCCGACGGCAACAGGTTCCGCTGATTGCGTTGACTCCGATTGAGCGTGGACGCTGCCCAAAAGAACTGGGGCGTTTGATGTCGCTTATCCACTGGAACCCGGCAACCAGTGCCGCCGATGTCAAACGCCTAGTCAGCAGCAAACAACGGCAAGCCCGATGAGTTGGCTGAAACCTAACACCGACGATGAAAAACTTGTCGATGCATTGGCAACAGACACGGCAAGGGCAGGGCTTTATCTGCTCGCACAAATACTGGCTCTGGCGGTGCGTGTCGAACCACTGTTATTGCGCAACGCCCGATTGCACTTCCTACCCGCTAGCGACACAGAATTGGAAACGGAATTCTGGTGGTGTTCTGAACTTATCTATACCCGTAGCGTGCAGGCAGCAGTCATGCGCTCGGGCATCACCCGCGCACTGTGTAATGCCTTGCTAAATAAGGCTCCCGAATGCTTTCAAGAGGCGAAGAAGCTGATCGCCGATCTCACCCGCCACTGGCCTGAAACCGACCGCATTGAGCAAGACATGCGCTGGGCGGTTTTGGAAGATGACACCGTAGCCTTACAACAAAATATACAACGTATTCTGAAAACGCTGTCCTTACCACGCGGGGACTCGGCAAAGCGTGAATTGGCACGTTGGATAAAGGGGGCATTGCCCACGCTGGTAAACCCGGAACAGTCCGGAACCGAGGTTCATTGGTTGTACCAGTATGTTTCTGCAGCCTTGGGTTCACCCGGCAATTGGCTGGCGGGTGGGACCATTGCCGAACCGCTACCTGAAAGCCTGGTCAGAGCCTTGCCTTTAGTCGAAAAGCAAGCGGTGGGTTTGCAACTGCACCCCGGTGTTCTGGAAATACTCAAGCCTGATGGGTATCTGCCAACCATCGAAATTTCGCTGCCCCTGCCGACCGCCGTGCTTTTAAGCTTCGACGGCAAAGCCAAACCTCGTTGGGAAAATGTGTGGATCGGTCGTGTCATTAAAAACTTGCCAGACACCGATTTGATAGTCCTGCAAACCCTCAACGGTGATCGGTTCAGTATCAATGTCGAACCGGTGGAGTCTCCAGAGTTGGTAGATGTTCAAACCTCCAAGCCAGCC
>QJPH01000285.1 GCA_003242955.1 Candidatus Methylumidiphilus alinenensis | reverse complement strand
TCATCGCCAAGGGCGCATTTCGCGCCGCGCGGCTTGCGCGGATAATGCGCCTGGTGCAAAGTCCCCTGGCAATCATGGCAGCCTTGGGCCTTCGCCACGGCGGCAAGGTCGATGTCGATGAGAAGGAGTAATGCAAAAAACTCGGCGGACTGAAGGATGATCTGGCACACTGTGGGGGTCTCCGTTATTGGTTTAGTGGAGACTCCTCCAAAGGGAGCTTGCAGTCAAGCTCCTTGAGGGGGATCAACCTCAAACCCTCAATCTATTTGATCAAATAGGCCGGATAACCCATCAAAAAAAGTGCGCAGGCTCAGCTCAACATGCTGACCTCCGGTTCGCTGGGTTCTATGCTGTCGCCGGACGAGGATGATGTCGGGGACATGCGCCACATCTTCGAATCCAACCAGATCATCAGCGGGAAATTTGTGTTTTACATGGGGCTGGACGCGCTGTCGGATGCGATGGTGGCCGGGGCGATGGGTTCCATCGTCCTGTCGGACTTCGCATCCGTGGCCGGCAGGATTTACAACCGGGGCATTGATGCCGGGCGCATTTCCATGTTCGTCGACGAAGCCGCCGAAGTGGTCAACGTGCCGTTCATCCAGATATTGAACAAAGCCAGGGGGGCCGGTTTCCAAGTCGTGATGGCGACGCAGACCGTGCCGGATATCACCGCCCGGACCGGCGACGAGTCGCGGGCCAGGCAAATCCTGGGCAACTGCAATAATTTGATCTGTTTGCGCATCAAGGACGGCGAAACGCAAAAGTTCGTCGTCGAGACCTTCGGCAAGACCTACATTCAAACGGTCAGCCAAAACATGGGCAATTCCGCCAACTCCGCCGACAACATCACCCATTACCAGGGCAGCCAGGGACAGTCCTTGATGGTGAGCGAGACCGACCTGTTCCCCCAGCACTTGCTGGGGCAACTGCCGAATTTCCATTACGTCGCGTCCATTTCCGGCGGGCGCATCATCAAAGGCCGTTTGCCTGTATTTTCCGATTGACCGATTGACAAGACATGGCCACCCTCAGCGTAATTGCCAACATCGACGATGCCGCATTAAACCCCGGCAAGCTATTGAAACAGAGCCTGGGCGCTAACCATATGACGGCCTATGCCGCGGAATTGTTTACCCGATGGCCTAATTTGCGCGAGGCATCGCATAAACTGGCCGCGCTGATGACACGGATGTGGCCGGATTCCCATCTCAACGGGACACCTTTGTTTGACGCGATCATCAGGGAGGCATTGGTTTCGGCGATGCGTCACAAAGACCACATCAACGACCAAAGCGAGCGCAATGCCTTCATCCACTCGGTCGTCGAGAATTTGCCGCGCTTTTTTGAATTTCAACTGTGCTGCAAAACCCGCGACGGCTGGCGCCGTTTCGAGCCGCTGGACGAGTCGCTGACCGACTGGATCGCACAGCACAAGCCTAAATCGCTCAATTGGACCGACGAACCCCATCCCGCAGGCAAGCATGAAATGACCAAATACGTGTGCGCGGCCAGGGTGTTCAGGCTGCGTGACCTGGAATCAGCCGGTTCGCTGGACAGTGCAAACCTAGGTGAAGTGACATGCTCAGACATTGTTTGATTTGGCTGCTGATTGTGGTTTTGCCGATCATGGCCCCCGTCATGTTCACGCCAAACAACATCCAAACCTTCATACGGACGGATTACGCACAAGCGGTGTCGATGATAGGCAACGCCAAGGAAATTGACGGCATCATCGTCAATTTTTACAGGAACGCCTTGTCATCCATCGACTCCATGGTGACCAACTTCAGCAATGGCGCACACGATGCCGAAGAGCACCGCCGCAGCGGCGACCCTTTGCGCGTTGCCATCTCCGGCATCCCGGCGAGATGGTCCGATACCGTCAAGTTGCAAGCCTACAGCCTCGCCTTGCGATTGGCCGCCCTCTGCCTGTGGCTGCCTTGGCTGATCCTGCCCGGTGTCTTTTGCGTAGTGGCCGGCATACTCGAAAGGAAGTTGAAGCTGCTGACCTTCAATCCGCCCAGGCCACCGGTTTACAACACCGCCGCACACGCGATCATGGCACTGCTTTTTTTCACCGTGCTATGGGTTTTGTCGCCCATCCCCTTGCCTGTCCTGGCAATCCCGATACTGACCACGCTGCTGACTTACTTTGTGTTTTTGGCGGTGGCGAATTATCCGATCTAGGTTTAAAATCGGTTTGGCAAGTCTGGAAAGGCGTGGCAGTTGAACATCCCTAAGCCGTCATTCAAGTTATCTTGTTTTGGCTTTTCCCCAACCGCCTGACTGCTTGAGATGTTGGGGATATAATCAGTAATGGAACCTCTTGATGGACTGGAGTGTCTCCTGCAAAACCTCCAATGTTAACCGGAAACAATAGGTACGGAATTTTTCTTGTAGATGTTACCCGCCCTTTTTGACGATTGAGCCTATCGCCCTTTTCCAAAGTGGCTGGTGAACCTTAAAGGGAGCGAAATTGGCATTAACGGCTTGGGCAGCATTCGTCGTGGTGACGGTGCATGAATTCCCGTAACCTCTGCAAGCCCCACCCCATCCGGTGAACTGATATCCGCTGACCGGAATGGCAGTCAGTGTGACTTGCGTCCCACTAGCGAAATTTCCACTGCATGTCGCACCGCAAGCAATCCCACCCACATTGCTGGATACGGTTCCGAACGGTATATTCGCATTGCTGATGTTCAAGGCAAACAAGGGAACGGTCACGTTGAAACTTTCCGTCGCCTGTAAAGCTGCGTTGTAGTTGGCATCGCCACTCTGGTTGGCGGCAATCGTGCAAGTACCTACCGCTATGCCAGTGACCGTGCTGCCGCTGACCGTGCAAATACCCGTCGATGTCGAAGTGAACACCACAGGATTGACCGATGCGCCACCAGTGGCAGACACCTTGCCAATTCCGCCTAAACTCACTGTCGGAGCCGAACTAAAGCTGATTGTCTGATTGCCTTTGCCTATGCTAAACGTCTGCGTAATCTGTGGCGCGGCGTTATAGTTGGCGTTGCCTGCCTGGTTGGCGGCGATGGTGCAAGTGCCTGCCGATACGCCAGTGACCGTGCTGCCGTTGACCGTGCAAACGTTTTGGGTCGTCGAACTGAACACCAAGGGGTCTCCCGATGCGCCGCCAGAAGCAGACAGCGAGCCAGTTCCTCCGACGACCACAACCGGAGTTGTGCCAAAGCTGATGGTCTGGGGCTGGTTAACCGGGGCCGTTACGGTAAGGGTGGTTCGGTTGCCATTGGCATCGTAGGCATATTGCACAGCCGCGCCGCTGGCATAAGTTGCGCCGGTGATGCGACCTAGGCTGTCGTAAGTATAGGTTACGCCGTCGGCAAGAGCGAAGCTGGAGACGACTAGCACCACCAAAGCTACCAATGTCTTGAAGTCGATAACAAAAAATCTCATTACATTATTTCCCCATTTTCCTCGCAATGTGTGTGGGAGTTACTTTACCGATTGCTTTAATTTGGATTATTCATACCGGCTACGGTATTCTGCCGGGGTGATGATCTCAAACGGGGTTTGATCCTGTAACACAAGCAAGTCTGCATCGCCAGTCACCAAAATATCGGCCTTGCCCGCAATTGCCAGTTGAATGAATTACTGATCATTATCGTTTTGCTTTGCCAATGCGCAACCAACCATGCCATGCGACCGCGAAACAGCAGCGCGGAAATAACTGTATTGGTATCGAACACCACCCGCATTAGGGTTGTGTCCGCGCCCAAGCTATAGCATCCTCGACATCGGATTCAGTGATTCCACGCTTATCAATAATGTTTCGCAAACTTTCCAACTCGGTATCCTCTTCATAAGCCGTAATCAACACTTCCACCCGTTGCCCCTTAGCAAGAGGCAATTCTTGGGATAGGACCAAGGTTTTCGGGTCATTTATCGTCAGTGTTTCTTTGTGTACATACATCGTTGACTCCTAAGATTTATTACATAATTCAAGCCCCGAATACGGTCATAAAATGTTGGGCAACGGCTCCATCGTTGCCCGACATTACAATGCCGAACCATCAACACCATAACATTTACCCAATGCCATTGGTACATCCAACCGTCGAAATGTCGGGCGCAACGCAAAGAGACGCGTCCGACCTAAAGGGCTAGCGGAATTGCACCTTATTAAATTACATGGCTGTCATCTTATGATAGGAACAATGTTAAAACTGCCATTTTCAAAAATCAGTTTTTGAGAAGGCATCGGTGCTGATGTTAGAACTGATCCATCTGATAACCCTAAAGGATCAATAGAAGTACAGAGACTTCTGCTGCTATTATGTTTCGCATTCTCTTCGCTCTTATAATAGATGTATTTTTGTAGCCAATCAGGAAAAGTACTAAAATCAACGGCAATTAGCCCATTTTCTGATGCTGATTTTTTCGCCTCATTTACGTCTATCATCGTTTCTAACATTTCATTTATTGTCAGTGCTTTATCAGTATCCTCCCAGATTTTTTCAAGTCTTTCTTCTTCCAAGTCTCGATACTCTGCTTGTGTACCGACAATATCATGTATCATTATTGGATTATTTCCAACATAGGTATAAGTATTCATGCCACCA
>QJPH01000429.1 GCA_003242955.1 Candidatus Methylumidiphilus alinenensis | reverse complement strand
CCCATTTAAGCTGGATGTACTCCTGCTTGGTCAGTGATACGATGGCTTTGGAAAATGGCGTTCCCTCCTTCCGGAAGACGGCGGGCTGATGGGGTGGAATGATTGGCAATGGGTTCATGTTTTCCATGAACCGCATTTATACAGGAATTTGCTTCGTGTGTCCCGCAGTTTTTTTATTTCGTCAATGCGGGCTTCGCTGGCTCTGACGGGTTAGCCGAATATTTACTTTGGTTTCATCATATCTCATTGTTTTGTAGTTAACTAAATGCATCACCGCCCGTTGCAAAGCGCATAACGATGCACATAAACGCTGGACTAATTCCGGCAAAATTTCGGCACACTGTTTGAACTCAATCAGTACTAGAAACCACCTATTTCCCACAAATATCAAATATACCCATCTATCGCCCATCCCCCCATCCCGTAGTCATCAATTGGGCGAAATCCCTGCGTGATAGAACTTCCGAGCAATCCCGCCAGTCTTTTTCGGAAGGTTCCATAGTGGTGTTGTAACGCAAATCAAACCCCGTCGCTTCCTTCTGTGCATTGATGTACTCGTCCATCTTTTCGCCCAAGGTTTCGATGTCGTCAATCCACTCGTCTTTGATGGTGTCCGGCAACGAACCAAAGAGGTTATAACAATCTCGCATCCTCTCCGAGAGTCGCTCATAGACCTTCTCGTCTACCGTCTGTTCGTTGACAAGGTTGAGCATGTCCACTTTTTCGCGCACTTGGCCAAAACGCTTAATGCGCCCTAAGCGTTGTTGAAGCCGGGTAGGGTTCCAAGGGAGGTCGATATTGATAAGGGAGCCGAGAGTTTGCAGGTTAAGCCCCTCACAAGCGGCATCGGTAGCCACCATGAGGCGAATTTCATGCTCGGCGACCATTTTTTTCAAGGTCTCGCGTTGGCTATAAACACTGTCGCCTTGTTGGTAAAGACGGCTACGCCCTGCCCCGGCATACAAACCGATGGCTTCATCGGGGTAACGCGCCGCCAGCGCATCACCCATCCATTTAGCGGTGTCAAAGTACTGGCTGAAAATGATGACACCATGATCTAGCCATTTCTCACCCTCCAAGTAGTGCATGACAACATTCAGCTTGGGATCATGCTCAATTCGCTCAAGGCGGGCAATCAGGCGTTCAAGAACTGAACGCTCCTCATTGGTTTCCAAGGAGAGGTCTAATTCCTCATCGTCGTCTTCTTCGTGTAGGGTGCGCCCAGTCAGCAACATCCTGGCGGTATTCAATCCGGCTTGAATACTGGAACAGATGCGCTGTTCCATCAGGTTTTTCATAAAGCCGCCGCCCTTGCCGCGCTTAGCCAAGGCTTTGCCGAAACGCCTAGCCTCCCTATAGGCTTCCCGGAAATCCTCGCTCGTGCGTAAAGCTTTGTCTTCAAAGAGTGCGTTGAACCGGTGGACATCTTTAACCAGATTGCGGTCGGGATGTACATCGACACCCACCTTGGTCAATAACCCGGCATCCTCTAACGTAACCCGCTTGCGAAGTACGATATGCCGCACAAAAGGGTTTTCCCGCTGGAAAAAAGTGGCCCCCGCCAACTCACGATAAATGTCATCTTCAAGGATTTCCCGCGTGTCTTCCGTCAAGTCAAACAATGGCCTGTAGGTTTGCCAGTCAGTCTTGGCAAGGCCAAGGTCTTGACGAATGGCGCTGTAAAGCCGTCTAGCGCGTGGTTCATGGGTGGAATCCACCAAGGGAAGCGGGGAGCGCAGCAACTCCCACGCTAACGAAAGTTCGGTCACTTCCCGTTCCCCGGCCAAAATGGGCAAAACCTCTTGTGGTCTGTGCCACTGGGCAAAGTCATTGCCCAGCACAAAATGGCCTTTGCCTTGGTGGAGAATGCCCATCAAATCCCACAAATCCTCGGGCTTGGTTTGAATGGGTGTGGCAGTGCCTAGCAAAACATGGTCGGAGCGAGCCGCCATCTCGCGCATGAAGGCCAATAATTCATTGGGCGTTCCAGCGTCCGGGCCAAAGCCTTGCCGACTGCGAGCCTTATGCGCCTCATCAAGAATAATCAGCCCATAGCGCAAGCCTAGCAAATGCTGCTTTTCCAGCGAATCACGCAACATCAGGCCGGTGGAAACGATGCCGATGCGTAATGGACATTTGGCAATCTGTTCTCGCCCAACTGGGGAAATGATGCGCTCCTCATGATCCAGCCAGACTTTTCGTTGGGTGTGCCAGCGGGCGCAAGGGATGCCCAATTTGTCAATCATTTCCGTTTGCCACTGCTCACAAAGCGTTGCAGGGGTAAGGATTAGCACGGGTTTACGGGTTTGGTGTTCTTTGTCGCAGAGCAGGCACAAGACCAGTGCGGCAGTGCCGAGAGAGAGCGTTTTGCCCAAGCCAACCTCATCCGCCAACAATAGGCGAACCAATCCATGATTGCGATAATGCCGCAAACATTCGGTGTTGAAACCTTGCTGCCAAGCTTGTAAGGCAAATCCTTCCCGGTAAAGTGGCGATTCGACCAATGCAGCCGGGGCCAAATCAAGGTCGTCGTCGATGGCATCAAATAACACCTCCCGTCGATAACCACGCCGCCGCACTTCGCGGATCACCATCTCCGGCAGCGGACGGGCGGCATTCCAGATAAACTCAAACTCTTGTTCAATCCACGCCACGCCTTCGGGCGAGTCATCTTCCCAAAGAATCTCGTAATGCCGTTGCCAACCGCTGCGGGTTTCATTCATGGAACCGATGAATCCTAGCTTGAGACCGTCGGCCCGCTCGATGACCCCGGCCTTGCCATGCAGGAATCCACAAATACTGTCCGGGGCCACCCGCACGGCTTGACCGTGCTTAGTCAAAAAGCGGTCCAGCCTTCGATAACGGTCACGGTTGAGCAAGGCTTCAACTTCGATGGCCTTTTCATTCCAGCGGCCTAGCATCTTCGATTCGCGCAATTGGGCCACCTTGAGGTCATCCGGGTGAATATCCACATTGCAGACGATCTTGACTGAGGGGATTTCGTCCAACAATTCGTTGGCGACTTCAAATAAGGAACTGGTGAAATAGCCCGCGATACGTTTATAGCTTCGTGCGCCTTGTAATTGCTCTAGCAAAAAGCAGCCATCCAGTCGATGAGTGCGTGAAGAAAAACGGCGGATAGTCAATGAGGCAATCCACCATCCACTGGATAATGAATTTTTTCATACTCAGCAATAAAATGCCCAAGCAGCGTGACAAGACTGGCTAGAGGATGATTTTCATTGGCTCCCCCGGCATCAAGCAGTTCGTTCAATACTTGAATCGCACGGTCGTATTCGTTTTCACTTTGTATTGGATATAGTGGAATAGAATGACAGATTTCTTGATAGTGATGAACAATGTTTTCGATTTCGATATGCTGCATAGTTATGGCTTCCAACGGTTGTAAGAAGAATGGGTCATTATTTCACGGACATAGAGAATTTGAGTGTTGAAATGTATCGCAGCGATCAAACGATAACGATTGCCGGAAATATCGAATACATAATATTCTCCCGCTTTGTCCACACTATTGAACATCTGCTTCAAATCAGAGAACGAGTCGAAATGGCTTTTTTCGATGTGCTTCCGCCACTCTTGCAACGGCTTATCTGCAAGAGGGTATTTTTCTGCGAAAAGTTTCAACGTTTTATTGCTGATGACGCGCATGTGAACAAGAGGTACTGGTTTAGAAATAACCTAATCATTGCCCCAATGCCCGCAAATTGCGCAGTCTTGCCCCTAACACTTCGGCTGCCTCCCGCACAGGCTTTTCGGGGGCTTTTTGCTCAATAAACTTGAGCAAGTCGATCAGAAGGGGGCGGGTTTCCATGAAGTCCGGTATTTCCGCTTGCAACTGGTTGATGACGACTGGCGGCGGTGTTTCTGCCAAAAGCTGTTGCAAGCCGATGATAAGCCGACCTAACCCAGTGCCGCCTATCTCGGTGCTGTCGGTCAAATCCCGCGAGGCGAACTCAGTCACGCGCTTGAGCTTGGCCTGATTGGGGGACATGCTGCCCATCAAGCGAGCATAATCCTCCACCCGGAACGCCTTGGCGAAGTTTTGATAATTATCCAGTTTTGATGCGCCGGTAGTCTCCATGTCCATCATGCGCAGATAGAACCGCTGGATGCCGCTCAGTTTGGCCCAAGTGTCGGTTTCCAAGCCTTCAGGTACGAGCAGGTTGTTGGCCGCTTCCGCCGCCTGTTGCACGATTTCGTCCACCACGGTGGTTTCGCCGCGCTTGCGTGGGCGCAACGCGAAGCTGGTCACATCCTCGCCGCCAATCTGCGTGTAGGCGGTCAACACCTTCAAGGCCGCCGCATAACCGGCCATCTGCAAATCCGAGTCGTTGAACACCGGCTCGCCATGTTTATCTTTAATCTCGGCATTGAGGTTCATCATGGTTTCAATTTGGCGTTGCACCTCGGCGCGGATTAAAGGCAGGATGCGCTGCTTGAAGCCGGGATTTTCCTTGGCAGGGCGTTTTTTCAACATTAGGATGATCGTGCCTTGCACATAGCCACCTTTTTTCAATTCTGAGGTGGTTTCGGTGGCGATATACCACGCCGCGACCACTTGCAAACCCGCAG
>QJPH01000236.1 GCA_003242955.1 Candidatus Methylumidiphilus alinenensis | reverse complement strand
CATAGTCCCAATAGGTCAAAGCCCGCTGCTTGTGGCGCAGGCGCTCGCTGACCCGGCGGTTGAACAACTCGGCCCGTTCGCCTGGCTTGCCGCCGGAAGAAGAATAGGGCTGGCTGATCGACAATAACCCCGACACGCCATCGGGCGTCCTGTTGATGGTTCCGGGCGGCAAAGGCCGTTCTAAATGGTCTGACGCGTTGCCACGGTCGACCCAAGTGGCAGAAACCGCCTGGGGGTGGATGGCGATGGTGTCGCAGACGCTGTCGCAGTATTGCGCCACGGCGACCCGGAGCCAATAAAGATTGGCCGGCAACAGGGTGTTCGGCTCGGTTTTTGGTAGGCGGAATTGGATGATGCCCGTTCCGGCCAAGCCAGACGTTGAGTCGGCGAGGATGCCGCCGTCATGCAGGCTGACCCAGTGGTTGCCGCTCAAATAGCTCCATTGCACCGGTTGCGGCGGCACATCCGGGTTGGCGCTGCCGTCGGCCAGTTGGAATAAAAACGCCACGTCCTGCGGGGCGGCGACAGCTTCCAAGCCAATGTACAACTCGCCTGCATTACCGTAAGCCGGCAGCAAGCGGCACAGACTGGCGTTTTGCTCGGGCTGGATTTCGGCGTAGCCAAAAGCATGCAGGTGGAACATGCGCTCTTCGCCGTTGCCGTAGGGTTTCGCCCATACGCCTTCCATACCCTTGACCGGGTCCATGGTGATGTTCACCGAACATTCGTAACCCACGCTGAATGACTTCAGCTTGGGGGTGTAGGGCGGGTTGACTTGATAATCTTCGGGGTTGGGGGGTGGGACTTTTGGGTCTTTTATGCTGGCGGCGATGGCGGCAGCCCATTTGAGGGACATGGCAGCGGACACCCGCACATAGTTGCCGTGCTGGAAGTCCGGTGCGTTTAATTCAAACCGCCAAAAGCGAAGCCAGGATGAGGGGTCTTTTTGGCTGAAAGGCCCAAACTCTGGAAGGTAGGCGTAGCCTTTGCGATTATCATCTATTTTCTGCGGAACATCATTAATTTCGATAGTACAATCCTTTGCATCCCCACTGCCGAACAGCCCTGCTTTATCTAGCAGTTTAATCTCCAGTCGATGATCCACCAAACTAAGCTTGGCGTAGAAATTGGGGTAGACACAACGTTGAGTTTCGATTTCCGGGTAATTTTTATAATAGCCTTCGATATCGGTTAGTTCGGCAAAGGGCAGCTTCATCCATTCAAGTTTGGCGCTCAGTTTGTCGAGGCGCTTGGTCACCAATTCTGGATGGGTGAACAAAAAACCGGAGCCTGCCGTGGGGTTGGAGCCAAACGGCTCAAAAGGCTTGCCGACCAATAGCGAGCCTTCGTCGTTTTCCATGCGCAAGTCGCTCAAGCCTGTGACCGTGACCTTAATCAGCACCTGTTCCAGCACCAAGTCTTGCATCAAGGGGTAAAGAGGCATCACATAGGCTTGATCTTGCCATGTGCTAAGCAACATCAGCCGTATTAACGGCCATGGGCTTTCGGCCCCCGGCAAGGCGGCAATGGGCGGAAACGACTCGTCCAAGCTTAGCTCCAACTTAAGCCCTAACTTTACCTTATCCTTATCCTTATCAGCTATGAGTTTTATTAGTTTGTTCGGAGCTACCCAACCCTTTGCGGTGCTGGCTTCGATCTGGAGATAATCAGGAGAAAGATGCTCCCGTAAACTGTCGATCCTCTTCTGGTCGAATAGTGTGGGCTGGAAATTGAGGGTCAGTTCCACTTTCCGGCTGCCTTGGCTGAGTAAAAACACCGGCGAGGCGATGGACCAACCCGGCAAGGGTGTCGGATGTCGTTTTGGGGCCGGGTGGACTTGACCAAAGGTGCGCCATCGTTGTTGCATACCCAACGGATTCGACACCGACACGGCAGTCGCATCTTCGTTGGCGTACAGGTTTAGCCATTCCACTTTTTGCGCGATGGGTTCTTTGCCTTCGCGATTGCGCCAAGTCAATTCAAGATTGGCGACGATATCTGTCCACCCTCCGCTAGGCAGCGGGAGATCGGTTTTATTACCAACGATTACATTTTTGATAAATTCTAAAATTTCTTTATTGGCTTCTTTCGGCCAGTAATCAGTCAAGCGACCAAACATTTCAGCGTCCGTCAGGCGGCTTTCGCCCAAGACTAGCCGTAGCATGGCTTCCAAGATAACTTTTGTAACCTTCAGTTCAATAAATTTAACCAGTTGCACCCGCCGACTTGCATAAACTTTCTCGGCGTAAGCCTTGGCTAGAATGGCATAGACGCGCTCCCATTCGGCGGGTGTCGGCTTGCCGGTATCAATTTTATCCCTCGCCCTTGCGTCCATAAGCTGGGCAAAATCTTCCAACCGACAGTGGAAATACGCTTCCACTGTGTTCAAGGCCACGTGGAAGCGGTCTAGGTCGAATTTGTCATCCTTGACTTTGAATATTTCACTGAAGGCAGAAAACTTCAGAGCAGGGAAGGCCTTTTGGACGTTTTCATAAAATTCTGGGGAGGCAGGCTCTTTATTTATAGGGACAAAGTCTGGGTTGGCAAATTTCAACAAACTATTGACATGCCGCCAGTCGTTGTCGACCTCCATTTTCTTTTTCATCATCGTGTTGAAGTCATCTAACTCCTTAAACAAGTATTTCTTGATGAATTCCCACACCTTCTCCCTGTAGCTTTGCCTGTACAAATCCTCCATGCTGGTGATATCGCCGCCTAGCTCAGAATAATTAAGTTCTCCATCCAATGCATGTTTAAGATTGTCATCGAATTTATTCGAATCAGGCGGACTGATTTTTGTGTACGTCGATCCCCTTTTTGCAACGCCGATTATATTAAGTTTATCGTTAATCAGCGTCCAATCGCTAACCGCCGACTTTATGCGTTGGTTTTTGAGGCGCATCATCGTGTGGAATTGTTGAAACTCCATATGCAGGCTGCGACCCACAAAGTCCACCATGCTTGTTAACAGACCCAGGAAATTACCATTCACCGTCTGTGTTGGATCTTGTGCCGGGTAAGGCGGCAGTGGGTCACCAGGGGCAGGCTCGCCATAAACGATGGCAAACATAGCCAACAGAGGATCAGTCTCGGTTTTTGGGGGGAACTCCCTCGCCTCCCGGATGCCAGTGATTTTCATGTCCACAAACACCGAGGACAAGCGCTTGACCTGTGCCCGGTTGACGATCAACTCTGCATCGGTGCGGTAAAACAGATCATCCCCCCGGCTGTCCTGGCCGGCCAACAGCAAAGTACCCGCAGGCAGCCGCGCCTGCGCCGTGTCCGCCGTGAGCTTGGCCAGAATGTTGACCCGGTCGGGCCGTCCCGCTTGCTTGGTCAGGGACAGGTACGTCTGGTAGTAAAAATCCAGATGTTTCCGGGTCAGTTGGTTGATCCGCAGCCGGGTCAACCCCAACAAATGAAGAAAAATGACAAACAGCAGGAAATGTGGGCGGCGGTAAGGGCGGGTGTGATCGAATGTTTCCGGTTCGGCCAGGAATTTGGGGATTTCCCGCCACTGCCTCGTCAAATCCTCGGCGTTCAAGCCGTTTGGGTTCAATAGCCCTTGCCAGTCTCCGCATGGCTGGGCTTCCAGATTGAAATAGGTCAACTCCTTGGCATAGGCTTGGGCAAACGCCAAGCAGTCCTCAAGGCTGCGCCCGTCCAGGCTGACGGTTTCCGGGTCCAAGCTGGGCAGGATACGTTGCGATTGGCTGGTGCCGTCGCGCTCTGGCCCAAGCGGGATAAGGTCTGGAATGGATTCTGACATGGCGGCTTCAGGTTCCTTGGAATTTAACATTCGTCGTGCTAAACATGCCCATCCCCGAATAGTTCGGCGTGGTATCCGGCATCGGCGGCCCAGAAGGATTGGGCTGCTGGGCGGGGCTTTGCACTTCGAATTTGGCGGTGAAATTGCCCCCCTTAAGCAGCACGGCCTTGCTGCCAGTCTTGGTCTTGGCGGCTTTTTGGTCGCCCCCCAAGGCATCAATCTTCAACGTGCCAGTGCCAGGTATGGGGTGGGTTGGCGTAAGGTAGACACAGCCGGGGACAGACACGTTTTTTTCATCGCCCTCGACGCAGATATTTTTACCCTTGTAAGTGCCAGGCCCGGAACCCTTCAGGGTGCCGGGCTGCGGCATCACTGTCGCAAGGCCGAAGGTGGGCATGAACAGTACGCTGTCGCCGTCAATCAGGATAGGATTACTCATAGGGTTTGCCTCCGCTATTCGCCCCTTCCTGTTGATAAAACGGAAACACCCAGTTGTAACGCGAGTTGGTGGCTGGCACCCGATAGGCGACATGGATCAGCAACACCCCATCCACCGCGCCGCTGGCCTCGACCTCCACGTTTTCCACGACAATGCGCGGTTCATAGTACAGCAAGGCATCTTCGACGATCCCTGCCAAATGGGTCATCAGGCTTCGGTCTATTTCTTCGAACACAAACTGGTTTAGGTCGCAGCCGAAGCTTTCCAACATCACGCGTTCCCCTGGCTTGGTGGCCAGCACAATCTGCAAGCTTTGCCGGATGTCTTCCTCGCCTGCCACCCGCCAAACATCGCGACCATTGTCCGTAAAGCTGGGCGGGAAATGCCAGCCCTTACCCAAGAAGGAA
>QJPH01000122.1 GCA_003242955.1 Candidatus Methylumidiphilus alinenensis | reverse complement strand
GACCAACTGATAAATTTAGTTGGCGAATTGGTTATCACCCAGGCGATGATAGAACGGCAGTTAGTGAGGCTCGATTCGACCGAGCATGGTGAACTCCTGAATCAATTGGGCAATTTGGCTAGGTACACACTCGAATTGCAGGAGTCAGTCCTGACTATTCGCATGATGCCCATGGATTTGGTTTTTTCGCGCTTCCCTCGGATGGTTAGGGAGTTATCTGGGAAATTGGGTAAAAAAGCCAAGCTGCTTGCCATTGGAGGTGCAACCAAGCTGGACAAGGGGCTGATAGAACATATTATCGACCCTCTTACTCATCTCGTTCGCAATAGTATCGATCATGGGATTGAAGAACCGTTGTTGCGTCTGGCGAATAACAAGGATGAAACCGGGACAATCACCCTCTCGGCCATTCAGGAAGCAGGGCGTATCCTATTGCAAGTGATTGACGATGGGGCGGGGCTTGATCGTGCGAGTATTATGCTAAAGGCTAGAGATTATGGGATTTCGGTTTCCGAAGCAATGAGCGACGAAGAATTATGGGAAGTTCTCTTTACCCCAGGGTTTACCACAGAGCCTTCCATAACAGAAGTTTCTGGTCGTGGGGTGGGAATGGATGTTGTCAAACGCAACATTGCAGCAATGTGTGGAAGTGTGCATATACAGTCAACGTGGGGGCGGGGGACCACAGTAACGATTTCATTGCCACTAACCTTGGCTATATTTGACGGTATGTTAATAAAGACAGGTGGGGAAATTTACATATTACCATTGTTAGCCGTTGTTGAGTCTTTGCAACCAAACCCGAATCAAATATATGAAATTACAGGCAATGAAAGAGTTATTTCTGTGCGTGACGAATATTTGCCACTTATCTGTTTGCACGAACTATTTGGTATTAATCCGCAATTTTCAAATCCAGAGGATGGAATGGTTGTAGTTGTGGAGGGTTTGGGAAGGAAAGCCGCTCTATTGGTTGATAGCTTGCTGGGTCAACAGCAGATTGTGGTTAAAAATATTGAGTCAAATTACCGAAATATACCAGGAATATCGGGGGCTACCATTCTAGGGGATGGAAGTTTGTCCTTGATTCTGGATGTTCCTTCTTTACTGAGAATAAGAAGCTACCTTGATTTAAAGCAAGCCTTATCCTAAAATTATGATTACAAATTCTGATGATACTAGTGAAAATAAAGTTTTTGATGTTAACTCTGATAGTATTTATAGTCAAGAATATCTCACATTTATATTAGGTGAAGAAGAATATGCCATAGATATTCTAAAGGTTAAAGAAATCCGCGGATACAGTCAGGTAACACGGATTCCAGGTACCCCGGAGTTTATTAAAGGCGTTGCCAATATTCGAGGTTTGATAGTACCCATAATCGATTTAAGAATAAAATTCAATTTAGGTATTCCGATTTATGACAGTTTCACAACTGTCATAATACTTGATATAAATAACCGATTGGTTGGTATAGTTACCAGTTCTGTTTCTGACGTGATAACGCTTTCTCTAAGCCAAATTCAAAGCTTACCCGATTGTGGTTTTATTCTAAAATCGGACTATTTGCTTGGTTTGGCTTCGGTAGATGATCGCAAGATAATTTTGATTGATGCCGATAAGCTAATGACTAGTCGCGAGACAGCGTTAATTGATAAGTCTGATGTGTAGGTGCGACAAATTCGGGCCTTGGTCATCGTTCTGCCCAATTGTGAAAAACCGAGTCGGTCTTGTAGGCTGTGCCCGAATATACGATACACCGTCGAGACCGACTCGATTTAGACGCTCCATCAATTTAATAAATGCGAATGAATTCGTACCTATAAAATACCGCTTGTTATTTTTATATTGCCAGTTGTAAAAAAAAACTCGTCCTTGCGCAAAACCACCCTATTCCTTCCTAAATGTTTTGCGGCATAAAGGGCTTGGTCGGCCTCTGAGATGATTGTTTCTTGGGTATCACCACCTACCGGAAATCCGCAAGCAACGCCAATGCTTAAAGTGACATAAGGGGCAACGTTGGATTTCAAGTGTGGAATTTGTAGATTTTGAATAGCCTTCACGATTCGTTCCGACACAACTGCCGCACCTTCTAGATTGGTTTCAGGAAGCAAAGCCACAAATTCTTCCCCTCCATAACGAGCAAGGATATCCCGTGGGCGTTTCAATTCGTTTGCGGCAGCCCTAGCGACACGTTGGAGGCAAAGGTCGCCTTCCGGGTGTCCATAGGTATCATTGAAATGTTTGAATAAATCGACATCAAGCATCATCATCGCCACCGGTGAGCAGTCACGCCTGGCTTTGCGGAATTCGATCAAAGTCTGCTCTTCCCAATATCGTCGGCTGTAAATGCCGGTTAGTCCGTCTGTAATGAGGTTACGCCTTAATTCCTTTGCTTGTTCAATGAGTATCTTTTCCCGCCTCACAGCCTCGCTGACGTTGGCTATTTGAATTATGCAGTGGCGCTGCCGGGTAATTCCACCCCCTTTTAAGGGGATTACATGGATCAGTTGTTCCATGCGGATGCCTGTCTTGTGTTCTTCCGCACCGGCATAAATAGGGAAAGGAGTTCTATTCAAGGATTGCGAAAGCAAGGAGGGAAAGCCTTTTTGCAAGGAGGTTTCCACCGCGCTTTGCAAGCGGGTACCCTGGAGTTCAGGGAATAGTTGCAGCAGGTTCTTCCCTATGGCATCTTTTTCGGGCAGGCATGCTGCTTTCACCAGCCATTCATTAAACAAAACAATGTTTTCATTCGAGTCGAGAACCATCAATCCCATCTGGGCTTCCTGGACGACCAACGCAGCTAGGTACAATTCGGAGTTCACAATAGCCTTCTCAAAAGTCCAATCTTAAGTTCGTCATCGGGCTACTCTATTTTTGCAATTCGGAAATGAAGCGATCTATATTGACACTTAGGCGTTGCATGTCGGGCAACACCGATAAAAAGGCAAGATAGCCTTCAATTTCGCGCTTTTCCATCTGTAGTTTGACCAGCATCAACATGATAACCCGGTTCGACTGTGCCATATCAATTCTTAGGACGTGCTCGCTGGTCCCGATTCTGAATTCTGGCATGGTAGCATGGAATTCGGCTGAGAAAATATCGGCTATCGGTGCCATACAGGCATTCAGGACAATGTTGCCGATCTCACAAAGCCCTTCCTGTTCCATCTCGGTGAGTTGATCGAAGAGGGAATCCCCCTGCAAGATATGGCGTATGATTTCAAGGGACTTGTCTTCCGGGAACATTAACACTGCCTCAGTGGTAAATGGACCCTCAAATCGCTGAGAGATACCGCAAATGATTTTCCCCCCACACGGCAAATGTTGCCTAGCCTCTTGCCACTCCAAGAATTCAATCGTGGGGACACTGAGCAAAACTTCTTCCGAAGTCATTTTGCTCAAGGCTGCCGCAGCCTTTCCCACCCCTATGTTGAAAATTTCCAATAGGGCATCTTGTTGTAACTCGTTTAGTGCAAACATGGATTTATTCCATAAAAGCCAATGCCTTGTCGATTGAGTCAGCATTAATTGGCTTTTCAACAAAGCCAACCTTGAGTTCGGCACACTTCCTACTGATGCTTTCCTGCACGTTGGCCGTGATTACCACGATGGGAGCCGATACCCAGGAATTTCTGATTTTGGTCGCCAGGGACAAGCCGTCCATTCCGGGCATGTTGACATCTAAAGTGATTAAATCAGGCTCCGCAATAGAATCTATCATTGTAATGGTTTGTTCCGCGTTGGCTGCTTCCAATACAATCCAATCGGGATACTTTTCCAAAATCAGGGCTTTGATGATCATTCGGGAGAGCCTACTGTCATCTATGATTAAAACGGTTTTGGAAGTTTTCATTGTTTTGGCATCGAATGAAGAATTAATGTTCTCAGGTTTTATCATATATTTGTCTAGAAAGTCCAAGACCGTAGGATTGTGTAATGGGAACCAAGTGGGCTGGGGGTGGATGCCACCAAAAAAAAGGCATTGCATTTCCAAAGTGCGGCAGCCAATTCTATGCGGCAGCTTTCTTCCGGCCACAGGGCAAAAAAGAGCCTCTGTGTCGGTTTATCCATAAATATCCAAAACACCCTGCAAGGCTACGGCGACCGCTTGTCTGCGGACCGAACGCCGATCCCCGTCGAACTGCCTCCTTTCGGTGACGCAGACCCCGTCGCGCCGTTGCCAGGCAAACCACACGGTGCCAACCGGCTTACCGGGGGTTGCGCCGGTAGGCCCTGCAATGCCGCTGACCGCAAGGACACAGTCGGCTTGGCTATTTCGTAAAACACCAGTAGTCATAGCTAGTACGGTTTCCGAGCTCACTGCGCCGTGTGTGGCCAATACAGATTCTGGCACCCCTAACAATTCTTGTTTGGCTAAGTTGGTATAGGTGACAAAGCCACGGTCGAACCAAGCTGAACAGCCTGCGACATCGGTCACGGCTTGGCAGACCCCACCGCCGGTGCAAGATTCTGCCGCAGCCAGTTTATGCCCGTATCGGCTGAGTATCGATCCAACTTGACCGGCAAGATTATAGATTTGGTTTTCTTTGGTCATCATGCGCACCTAAACAAACGACTGGTCACGGCAGGTTTTATTTATGGTCCTATTTTATACGTTTCATTTTCTTTCGG
>QJPH01000344.1 GCA_003242955.1 Candidatus Methylumidiphilus alinenensis | reverse complement strand
GGATGGTCTTTGCCTAGGGCTTTTTCCCTAATTGCAAGGCTGCGTTGTTACAGGGGTTCGGCTTCGGCGTACTTGCCTAATGTGTAAAGATGTAAACCTAAATCATTCAAATAAAGTGCGTTGTCGGGGTCTAGTTGTACCGCTTGTTTGTAATAGGTTTCTGCTTCTGGGTAGTTTAACTGCAAGGATTTAATTTGTGCCAATGAATGGGCATTATTGGCAGCGTTTTTTAAGTCCGTTGTCAGTGCTTGTTTGAATAGCTGTTCAGCCTCTTCTAACTTGCCATCATCCAAGAAAGATTTGGCTTGTTTGGCCATATCATCCGTTCGGCTGGCTAATTGACTTTCTAATTCTTTATATTTTTGTATCCAACTGGCAATAACGCCTTCACGATCTTGCAGTTTTATGTCTTTTTCTTGTAATAACTCTTCTAGCCTATCAACTACTTTTTGCGGTACGCCATGATGGATATTAATATCGCGCCCTGCAATCACAGCAGTATTATTGTTTCCTGTAATACCTTGCTTTTGCTTAGTAAATAGCATTTTAATAAAACTAAACATACAGCGTTTTTAATTTCAAATGATTACTTGTTTGGTTATAATATTTTGCAAAGCAATTCACACAACTGATGATTTGAATGAGTGTCATTTATTATTTTTCTTTGTTAAGATAAAAACGCTGTATCTATTAGTCTTATTTTTTAATTTTAACATCCCTTCCAGCCTGAATTGCAGTATTTTTATTTCCTTTTACTTCTTGGTTTTGACTGGGTTTGGCTTTTCTAATAAACAAACTGATAACGCCAGCTAAAATAAAGACGACAAAACCAACTAATACCAAAGGATTATTTAAGTTATCTATCCAAGTGTTCATTTTTTGCCTTTAAAAGTGCTTTTTTTTCTATTTTTCTGGGAGAGTTTAGTATAACTCAATCGCGGTTATGACTTCCAATCAGCTTACAATTCGGCATTGGACATTTTGAACCAAAATGTCAGCCATTCAAAACATCAACCGTCCGCCCCTTGGTTTCACTGGCTTTCCTAGGCATTGAAACGCCCCAACATCAGAAAAAAAGATGAAAGCCAAAAATTTACCACTTTTTTTCCCCTACTGTGCCCCCGCGCCGTTCCATGACAGCATAAGCCTACCTGTTTAGCAAGTTGTTTCAGCAAAGCCTAAAAAACGCCTTTGCGCGATTCAATAACTGATGTTACGCAACGCGTTAAGGTGAAATCCGCTAGGAGTTCTTGAGCCCTTGTCGACAAAGGGAACGACAGCGAGCGGAAAAACAGGTCAGGCCCGTCACTGTCAACCTGCCCATTGCCATATCACCCATCGCTTGCGCTTTTACGTTGCGTCGTTGCGCCGTTGCGTGAGACCTTCTTTTGCCTTTCTCGCAATGTGGCATGTCATTCAATGGGCAAAGATTTTCCTGATTAGGAAGATCTTTTGTCTCACGCAACGGCGCAACGTTAAGAGCAAAGAATTTAAAAGGACCGCCGTAAATTTAAGCTTGCCATCCCCTTCCGCAAGCTCCAAGTAGCTTGGACGCTGGATGCATTCGGCTCATCCTTGTCCCTACGGTTTATGCCTAGTGGGAATTGCTGCCTACCAACGCGCGTAAGATCAGTCAATAAGCAGGGAGGTAATCACCCAAGGGTTCGCGCCGCCAGATTTCGCCGCTTGCCGCCCTTTCTTCACGGGTGCTGAAACGGTAGCGGTAAAAACCGGCCCTGAGGTATTTGGGCGGATGGTCGTGGAAGGGGTTGTATTGCAACAAGGCAAGCACTGGCCCGGAACCCTCACGCAGCCTGCCCATGAAATTCAGGAACCACGGGTTGCTGCGTGGGCTGCCCAGGGCCGCGAACCACATTTGCCAGTCCAAACGGGGTTGGTGGGGGATGTTCCATCCCAGCGGCTTGGTCAATTCCCCAGGCTTGTATTTGAACTCGTAGGGCCGCCAGGTTTGCCCGTCATCCGATCCTTCCACAATGATTTCCCGCCGTTCGGTGGTCATCACCGCGAAAGGCCCGTAGCCGTTCACTAAGCCAAACGCCGAGGCGATTTGGGCCAATCCATACAATGGCTGAACCGGGGGTTGGTGGGTGTTCGACATCCATAGCAAGATGCCGCAGACCAGCAAACTGAACAGCGCGACGACACCGGCACCGAGACGGGCAGGCATGCCGGAAGGCGGCGGCTTCCCCAAGATGCGCCTGCACAGCCGCCCGCCATGTGCCCAATACTGTTGAATTAAGGTTCTTGCTCGTCATTCCGGCAGGGATTGCCGGAATCCAGTTGCCATGGAGGGCAGACCAGATTCACCTCCCTGTGTTCTGGATACCGGCAATCCCTGCCGGTATGACGGCTGTGTCAACAGTATTAGGCCATGTGCCTCACTGCATCGGCTTGAAGAAGCTTTTCGGCTATTTCTTCTTCTTGGGCTGCACCTCCGCCTCGTCGCTTTTTTTGGCCCTAGTGGTCTTGGCCTTGGCCGGCTTTGCCGCCTTTTCCGCCTCGGCCCTTTCCGCTGCGGCCTTTTCTGCCTGACGCTTGTGGAATGCCTCCGCGACCGCGCCCTTGAAAGTCGATCCGGGGGCGAACTTCGGGAGCGAGGTTTCCTTGATCGTAAGCGGTTCCCCCGTGCCTGGGTTGCGCCCCACGCTCTGGGGGCGATACGCGGACTTGAAGGTCCCAAACCCGACAAGGACGACAGGTTCGTCTGCGGCGACCTGCTCGACGATGGTTTCGAGCAAGGCATCCAGCAGCTTGGCCGCATCCGTCTTGGTCAATTCGGTCTTTGCCGCCAAGGCATCGATCAGCGCGTGTTTATACATTGAGGCTTCCCCTTCTAGCAGTTTTGGTTTAAGTGTGTGGGCTTACCGAAGTCTGTCAAATTATCGGACGATTAAAGGACGAATGCAAAGCCTCGCCCCTTGTGGTTCGGTCCAATGCGGGTCCGCCTGACCGGAATTCAACAATTTCATGACCAACGTCGATTTCGCCGCGCTTGCCCTGAAGCACCGCCGATACCCGTTCTGATTCGCTCATTGTGTATCCTCTTGGTTGATGGTTAGACATGGTTTCCGCCTTGCCAGCTTTTATTCCGTGCCGCTTGCGCCACAGTGCAGACGGGGATGGCCTTTGGCGGAAACGGACCAGGCGTTCGGCCAAGCCCTCGCGCCGCCAGACGGGCTGGCTTTGCGCCCGGATTGCCGGCGCTTATTTTTTGACCAATATGCCGATAGGCAACTCGGCGGCGGGGGTGATGTCGCGGGGCTCGGACGGGCGCAGGAAACTCGGTGAGACATTCCAACGCTGTCCGTCGTCAGCCAACACACTGACGGTTTTCTTGTTGTAGCGAACCAGTGTCCCTGTGACCCTGCGGAAGCCGTCGGTGTCGAAACAGACGCGGTCGCCGACCGAGAATTTCAGCATGGCCGAGTGCGCCCGCATCTGTTGAAGAAATCGCAGGCGCTCGACAATGCGGCGGTTGAGGTTGATGAGTTCGGCTTCGGTGAATTGGTCGATATCAATGCTCATGGCGGTCTCGCAGGGTGGGTGTTGGCATCAACGGGAATGAATTCCGTTCCATTCATCGGGCTCCAACAGGCAGCATTGCTTGTATTTTTTGCCGCTGCCACGCGGGCAGGGTTCATTACGCCGCACGTTTGTCATGCCGTCATGTTTCCTTTGAATGTTAAAGCTAGCATCGGTTTCTCTTGATGGGATGTGACTGAACCTTTGAATAAGCCATTGCACTCATTACACTATGGGACACTGCGACCGTGATGCCGGGTTTCCCCATCGTCCGCAACGGGTTTGCTCAATCCAAAGAGTGCATTATCAGCGCCGTTGCTCATCCGCAGTCCTCTGCATCATGCCGGAACCCGTATTCAACTTCAAGGCTTATTATGCCAGCCGTCCATCCGAATGAAGCCAGCCTTGGCCCAAGGCAAACTCGGCAGGGCCGATGCAGCCGCCGTGTCTGGACGGCAAGCGCTTTTTCCTGGGAGCGAAGCCATCTTGGCCGCTATTTCAGCGGGCGAGACGGCCCGCGCTCCCAGGGGTGAACGCTTACCAGATGGCTACACATGCGGCGGAATACGGCGGAGTACCGCCTATTCCGCTCTACGGATGTCCGTCTTTGAGCAGTACCAAGGGCGCAATAGCGGCTTGCCGCGTATTGCGCCGGATGAGTTCTAAGGTCGGGCGCAACGCAAAGAGACGCGCCCGACCTTACCCGACTAAGGCTTAAACACTAGACCAAGTGGCCGGTTTGAAGGTAATGCAAACCGTAAATATTCGACCAACCCGTCTTCGAAAATTACCGGATCAGCCTATTTTTGAAGCCTTTTCCCAAGGGATACAGCCATACGTCCTTGATGGGGACGCTCTGCTTGCCGGATGGGCCGAGCTTGCCGCGCCCCTGGGTCTGGCCGACATGAATCCAGTTGGCCGCCCGGTAACAGGTGCCCGTGAAGCGGTCCTTTTCGACAAAGGTTTCCAGCAGCAGCGGGCGGTAGCCATAGCGGTGCTGCCAGTCCCCCGGAAGTTGCCTGGCCGCCAGCCCCAATATTTTGGATGCGAGGTTGTTCGAGCATACCCATGGCAGGATTAGAAAACGGGCGTTGTTGACGATGAGGTGGAGGTTTCG
>QJPH01000161.1 GCA_003242955.1 Candidatus Methylumidiphilus alinenensis | reverse complement strand
TGGAAGGGACAAGTCGCTTTCAGTCTGCGGGTCCATGCCACGGTGGACCGCCTCGTCGGGGCGCTGAAACAGCCGATATTCGCAGTTGTGTGTGAGTTTAACCACCGGCCGTTCTAGTTTTTTATTGAGATAGGCCAGCCGTTCTGACGGTACGAGGATGGATGCCGTGATATCGTCCTCCATCTGAGCCTTCTCGGCGGGGATGAAGTCTTGGCGCAATTTGAACACACGCCAAGCCCCGTTGGTTTCGAAGCCAACCCGCAAGTTGGATGCGACCAGCCGCCGGTCAACCAGCTTTAATTCATGCGCGGGGTGGCCATTGATGTAATCCACACAAAAATGGCTACGCCAGTCATCGCCCCAATCGGTCCGGTAGAATCGCTTGATAAGAAATACTAAGGATTTAATTCTGTTAGGTATGCTTTGTAACCAAGCATTGTATTCCGGGGTGTAATCGCGGGACGGTGTCAACAACTTAATCACCGAGCCAAGGCTGCGCTTAGGCGTCAGCACAGAGCGGCTTTTATGGTCTGGCTCGCGTAATTCAGGGTGTACACGGTCGGCATAATCGCGTTTGAAAATGGCATCGACCCGGTCAATATCCTCCTCCAAATCAGCAACAAAAAACGGCATGAAGAGAATTGCGGATTCTATTGATTTAGAAATTTCCGACTTGCCGCCACCCGATACAGTACAGGGCTTGTGGCAAAAGGTGCCTTCGGCATCGGTGCCAATTAGACGCCATGACGGACCGGCGGTAAACTTCTGCATAAACACCTTGTAACCAGTCGGGTGCATGTAAACTTTGTCTGGCTCCAAATGCAGCGAATGGTGCTGTCCCTCCCATTCCCATGAAACCGTCTGCTTCGGCAGGTCGATGCGGACGTTTTCCTGCACATAAATAAGCTGCGGGTAGCGCTTATCCACGGCATAGCCTTCGGGCTTCCATTCAAGCGCATCCCCAAATCGCCCGACGGCCTCAGCCAGACTATAACCCGTATCGTGGAACCGGCTGTCGGCGCCAAACTCTTCACCATGGTTGTGGCGGGGGAATGTCAACGCACCGCCGGCATGTTCCTCCTCGGCAAGGCCGAATAGATTGGCTGCAAAGCTAATTTGAGTTTTGACTTCCTTCTTGCAGTAGCCAAAATAATTGTCCGCCAGTACAGTGAAGATGACACCCGAGGCATCACGGGCGGTGATCTTAAATGGCAGGCCATTGTTGTAACGCTCCGCAGCGTCTGACCAGCACATGCCATCGGTCTTTTGCCGCTCCGTCGCCTCGCTGGCGTGGGGCAGGCCCAATTCTTTCTTGGTCAAGTCAATCAAATGCGGGGCTAAAATGACGCAGCCGGTGTGGCCGCTCCAATGTTCGGTGTCCAAACCGGCATCGTTGGTGGGCAGGTAAGGGTTGCCGGCATTGCCGAATATGCTTTCCACAAAATCCAGATTGGAAACCAAGCTTCCGGGTGCGAAGAAGCGGATTTCCATGGATTTCGGGCTGAGGAAACCGGGTACTTCGGGACAAACCACCGGCCTAATCAACAAAGAGACGAACATTTCGGCTTCTTTTTCCTGTCCGTGTGTAAACGGAAGGCACAACATGTCTCGCGGCGGATTCAACGCGGACTGCAAAAGCTTGGCGAAGACCGCCTTAGGTACGGCTTTCTTGTCGCCGGGTATCGGAAATCCACCCTCGGCGATGTGGAAACTGCCTTCCGTGGTGCGCCTGTCATTCAAAGGATTGTGCAAGACACCTTGGGTGACTTTGTAACTTTTTAAGTATTTTGACTCATGATAATGTTGCTTCGGGGGAAGGGACAATTCTCGGGCCAACCCATGCCGGTGCAACGCTAAACTGGAAGAAGGCAGCCTTGGAATCGGCCTGGTTTCCAAATCGTTCAGATAACGGTCCAGAAAAGCTTGTATGCGCTGGTCCGATGGGCAGAGATATTCAACCAAGCGATGGGATTTTTCCCGATAGGAATCCAACAAGTCACGGGTGGTGGCAATGAAATGCCCGGTGTCCACTGACTCGCAAACCGGCTGTCCCTCCGCTGCAAGCAGCAGATTGATATGCAAATGTCGTTGGTGTTCTCGCAAGCCAAGTCCACCATCCCCAGCATGGTTTTCAGACGACAGGCCCAGAGTGCTTTCTATATCCATACGCCTTTACTCGCTAAAATCTATAAAAAAGAACCAGATACTAAATAGACTTTATCGGAAACCACCTGTTGACGCAGCAATGGCGCGACCACTCACTGGGTTTCCGATAAAGTCTAATATCCGGCATTTAGGTTAAATCTGTTACCTAGTATAGCTTACAGCATTAACCGGGCCAGTGGCGCATAGAGATCAAAAAACAGAGGCATAAAGAGGCCCTTCTGCAAGATATTGACGCTTGACTGCCCGACTTCGTGCAGGAACAAGGCAAACGCATCAATACGGGGCGGCACTGTAGGTCGGGTTAGGCGCACATAGCGAAATCCTGCCGCCAAGCTGCAACCCTTTGTGCGCCGTAACCCGACATGGAGCCGGTTGGCGGGTTGCTGTGCGTGGAAAGGTCGATGCGCACTTCAAGCGCGGGCGCAATAGCGTAATCGCGTATTGCGCCGAATGGACTAAAAAAAACCGCCCCGGTGGGCGGTTTTAAAAATGTGGGACATCGAAAGCACCCCATCGTCAGTTTGATGGCTTAAGCTTGGGTGTCCTTGCCTGCTTTGCGCCGCGCAAACCCGAACACACCGGCCAACCCGGAACCGACTAGCCACAGAGCAGCGGGAATGGGGGTGGGGGTGGCGGTGACTTGGAACGACTCGCTTCCTATTGCGTAAGTACCGTATCCGTATGGTTGTAAATAAGCTGTTGATGGGCCGTAATTTATATCCCAGTATACGTGGCTACCATTTGTGGTTACTGCATTCTGCAATTGTAGCCAATAGGTGCCGGCACTTAAAGGAAGACTTGGAATATTGAACGAACTACTGTAAATAGGGTAATAACCGAAGCCGGTACCAACTTGAACAGAAGATAGCGCAGCAGTCCCTGAGTCAACAGTGATGCCTCCAAACGCTGCCGTGGTGATTAAAAAATCCACTGAGGTCGGCTGTGCGCCGGGGTAAACCCATAGACCCAAATTATCAAAGTCGTGTACGGATGCATTACTTGACAAGGTAAATGAATCGGTTATAGCAAAACCAAAATATATGTTATAAGCATTAATAGTCCCGTTGATTGGCCCGTTGTCGTACACAATGGTATCCGCACTTGCCGAACCCGCGGCAAAACCCAAGGTGAGAAAGAGAGGTATCAATGGTTTCTTGTTCATGTTCGAAAACTCCAAGTCGTTGGTTAAGTATTTTAAAACTGCCAAACAGCACATGACAGTTTTTATGTCGTTACAACCTAGCTAGCTATCCAACCCACAAGGGTTTTCGGACCTACGGCTTTCCGTCCCAGCGTTTCCGCTGGTTTGGCTTAGTCATGGTTTCCTTTCGTTAGCGTGGAAACCAACCATTATTGACAGATGGCAGCAATGCGAAACTTGCTTACGGGCAATACCGTCACTTTAATAAGGTTGTAGCATTCTCATGTATAAAAATGAACTTGTCAAATAAAAAAATGATGAAAAATTCAATTCTTTACCCAAAAGATTCAGCAAATATCGCGCCTATCAAACCTCGCCACGTTAGATGCATCTTTTTTTAACGCATACGAATCCCAACTCACATTTATAGCTAACTCGTAAGGCGGATTCTGAGCTAAACGACAAACCCCATGGTATGATGAAAAAGCAAAGGCTGTAGGGCGGCAATAGCGGCTTGCCGCGTATTGCGCCGAATGAGAAGCCAACCATGCGGCGGAATACGGCGGAGTACCGCCTATTCCGCCCTTGGATGTCCGTCTGCGAGCAACGTGGTAAGGCGCAATTTGTAGGGCGCAAAGCCATGTCGGGCAACATATCCACCGTTGCCCGACAATCGAACGTCGGGCGCAACGCAAAAAGACGCGCCCGACCTACGTGACTGCTATTAATGGAGCGAAAAGGACGAAGGCTGCTGGTCTTTCAAAAATGCGAGCAGCGATTGGCGCACCCCGGACTTCATGCGTTTCGCTCTAGCCTGATTGCTTAAATTGGCGAGGAGCGACTGAAACGGGGGAGTGCCGTTTTCCATTCTCCCGGCAATTCCGGCGAGAGCGTTCAGTGCCTCCCGTTGGACAGCTTCACTGTCATCCTGCAAAGCCGTCAGCAATGCAGTCACTGTCTTCTGGCTAGGCTGTTTGAATACGGATAAGCTTTGCGCCGCAGCCCTGCGTACTTCAGCATCGAAATCCAGGCCCAAGGTGTTGACAAGGATTTGTTCGGACTCAGGCGTAGGAAAAGCACTTAACTGTTCCACGCCCCCCACTCTTTTCGCGGGGTTCGGATCGTTGAGCGATTCGCTCGCTTTGACTACCTGCTGGTCATTGTAGCGGGCCTCGCCCTCCAGTTCTTCCGGCGTGGGCATGCGTGTGCCTTGGCCAAGGGAGTCCATGGGGGGAGGGACGACAAGTGGCTTTTTGCTGTCCGTAGACAAGGGGGTTTCTTGTTCATGCACTCCTGATTTTGTGACAAACCAATAATAGGCCAAATTGGCGGCGATGATCGACGAAAGCAACAG
>QJPH01000400.1 GCA_003242955.1 Candidatus Methylumidiphilus alinenensis | reverse complement strand
TGATAGGTGAGGTTCTGGCACACGGGGCGCGACGGTGTTTGCAACCCCGTCGCTAAGGTTTTGTGCAAAACTACGCGATACGGCAAGGCACAAAAGGTTTCGGACGGGATGAAATATCCCGTCCGGCTTCAGAGCAACATACACCATACTGGCAAGCCCTAGCAGAAGCCCGATCATGCAGATGCGTTTAAGTTTAAACAAAATCGTCAACGATATGCTGTTTTAGCCACATGAAATCAATAGCAACAAGGCAAACTCATGGTTTATCCTAAATCTGACAATTGAAAGATAGTTGGCTGGTTCCCAAGTTCCTGCTTGGGAACCCTTATATTGCAAGCTCCTGCTTGGCCGTTCTTCGGGAAGCTGGAGCTTCAAAAACCTCATTCCCAAGCAGGAGCTTCACTGCCATTAAGTTAAGCGTTTATCGGAACGCCAAGCCCCAGCTTGGCATCAGGGTGTACCGCGCCAAGCTGGGGCTTGGCGTTCCGTCAAGGGCTGATTTCACGCTTAACGCATCTTAACTTAATGGCCGTGAAGCAGGAGCTTGGGAACGAGCAACAATCAGGTCACCTTTTTCGGTGTTCGTGCGCAACATCAGTCTAGATGTGAATTCATTCGCCAAATCATTGTATTATAAACAAGCCCCATCTTGTTTTGAAAAAAGCAAACATTGACACAAAAACATGCCACGTCATTATGATGCATTCATCAGCTACCATTCACGCGACCAGTCCCAAGTCCAAGCCTTGGCGGAAAAGCTGCGTGGGCAAAACCTGCAAGTATTCCTTGACCGCTGGTATCTGACCCCCGGCCAGCCGTGGCCGCAAATGCTGGAACAGGCACTTTCGGCCTGTGGTGCGGTGGCGGTTTGCATTGGCCCTGGGGAATTGGGACCATGGCAGCAGCGCGAGTTGTATTCCGCTCTGGACCGCCAAGCCAAGGAAACCGGTTTTCCGGTGATTCCGGTGTTATTGCCGGGGGCTGAGCCGCCACTGGGTTTCCTCAAGCAAAACACTTGGGTGGACTTCCGATTCGGGCTGAGCCAAGACCTGCCGCTGCGCATCCTCGCCGCCGCCGTGCGTGGCGAACCGCCGGATTCGGTGCTGCGCGAACACCAATTTGAAACCCTGGCTTCCGTTTGCCCTTACAAGGGTCTACAGTTCTTCCGTGAAGAAGATGCCGAGTTTTTCTTTGGACGTGACAGCAAGATAGTCGAACTGTACCAATCCGTGCAAACCCGTCAATTCATCGCCTTGGTGGGTCCGTCGGGCAGCGGAAAGTCGTCCGTGGTCCGCGCCGGTTTGGTTCCAAAACTTCGCCGTGAGACACGCGAACCCTGGGAAATCGTCGCCATGGTTCCCGGCGACCGGCCTTTCCATCATCTGGCAGCCGTGCTATTGCCGCTGCTGGAAACGGATTTGGGCGAAATTGACCGGCTCCGCAAAACCGCCGAACTGGCGGGTGATCTTACAATGGGCACGGTTCAACTACGCGATGTCATTGAGCGTATCTTGGCAAAACAAACCGGCACCCGGCGTTTTTTGCTCGTCGTCGATCAAGCCGAGGAACTCTACACCCACGGGGAAAATGGCAAAACCCCCAAGCAGACGACCGATTTCATCAATCAGCTATTGCAGGCGAGCGGCAGCGGCCCGTTGACGGTGGTGCTGACGCTGCGGGCGGATTTCATGGGCCAGGTCATCAGCTACCGGCCCTTGTCCGACCGCTTGCAAGGGGGGCTAGTCACACTAGGCCCGATGAATGGGGATGAATTGCAGCAGGCCGTCACCCAGCCCGCCGCCTTGTTACAAGTCGGCTTTGAGTCTGGCTTGACGGAGCGTATCATCAAAGCCGTGGACGGACAGCCCGGCCATTTGCCCTTGGTGGAATTCGTATTGCAAAGGCTGTGGGAAGCCAAGCCGGCCGCGACGTTGCGCCATCAGGATTACGAAGCCATGGGCGAGTTGGAAGGCGCAATAGCGCACACCGCCGATGAGGTTTACCAACGCTTGACCGAGTCGGACAAACCGAAAGTGGAAACGCTGTTTTTGCAATTGGTGCAAGTCAGCGAATCCGCAGCCCCGACCCGTCGCCGCGCCCTGTGGTCCGAATTGGATGAGGCTAGCCATAAGATCATCCACCGTCTGGCGGATGCACGGTTGCTGGTGACGAACGAAGAAACGGTGGAAGTGGCCCACGAAGCTCTAATCCGGCATTGGCAAACCTTGCAAGGCTGGCTGAACCATGGTCGCGAATTTCTGCTGTGGCGCAAACGCTTGCAAGAAGCCATGGAAGCGTGGGACAAGGCCCGACGTGATGGCGCGGCCTTGCTGTCAGGGGCACGGCTCAAGGAAGCGCAACGCTGGCTAAAGCAGCGTAAAGACTTGACCGGGCCGGAACGGGCGTTTATCCAATTGAGCTTGCGGCGGCGCATCAAAGGGCGGTTGTTGGCATCCGGCTTGACGTGTTTACTGTTGGTTTTCGCGAGCTTCGCCGGCTATGTCGTCAATGAACGCATCACTTGGCGGGCCGGGTTGTATATCTGGCTGGCGAAGGCGGGGGTTTATTATTTGCAACCGGAGATGGTGGCGATACCCGGCGGTACTTTTAAGATGGGTTCGCTTGCTTCAGAAAAAGTGGGAGAACGTGAACAACCGCAACATCCAGTCACCGTCCCGTCCTTCCAGATGGGCAAATATGAAGTGACCTTCGACGAATATGATGTGTTCTCGCATCTGATTGACAACGAAGGCGGTTGTGCCGATCATCATAAAATTCCTAAGCATAGCGACGACGGAAATTGGGACCGGGGCTTGCAACCGGTGATCAATGTATCATGGAAGGATGCCGTCTGCTATGCCGAATGGTTGTCCAAGCATACCCGCAAGAATTATCGCCTACCCAGCGAGGCGGAATGGGAGTATGCCGCTAGGGCTGGCACGGACACAGCTTACTGGTGGGGCGATGAAATCGGTAAAAACCACGCAAATTGTACTGGCTGCGGCAGTGAATGGGATTTCAAGCAAACCGCCCCGGTGGGTTCCTTTCCGTCCAACAAGTTTGGCCTGTATGACACAGCGGGCAATGTGTGGGAATGGGTGGAAGACTGCTGGCATGACAACTATCAGGGCGCACCGACAGATGGTTCGGTTTGGCCGGGGGGTGATTGCGGACGGCGTGTGCTGCGCGGCGGGTCCTGGGACGACGGCCGAGGCGGCGCCCGTTGCGCCTACCGCTTCAACTACGGTCCTGGCAGCCGTTTCGTCAACGTCGGCTTTCGGTTGGTGTGTTGTGTGTCGCCCCCATCCTGAACCGCTGTACACTGATGCTCTGATCTCTGTCGCTCTGCTTTGCTGTTCACTGGCTTTTGCTCTTCCGCGTAGCGGTCGCGATTTTTTTGGCTGGTTCCCAAGCTCCGGCTTCACTGCCATTAAGTTAAGCCGTCATACCGGCAGGGATTGCCGGTATCCAGAACACAGGGAGGTGAATCTAGCCCACCCTCCATGGCCTCTGGGTTCCGGCATTCCCTACTGGAACGACGGGGTTTTCCTTAACTTAATGGCAGTGAAGCTCCTGCTTGGGAACCGATGCCTTACAAGCTCCAGCTTGTTCGTTGACTGAACCTCGGGAAGCTGGAGCTTCAAAGACTGCATTCCCAAGCTGGAGCTTGGGAACGAGCAGAATCCGGGGGAACGCGACACAAAACCCGGATTACGCCGCAAGCGGCTCCATCCGGGCTACTGGGCATAGTGCTTATTCCGGCCTACGGTGCGTAAACATCAGCTTTCCTCGGGATCGTCCAGCACGGCATTTAGGCTGTATTCCAGGCGTTCACCGGATTCCGGTATCTCTATTTGTCTGGTTCCCAAGCTCCTGCTCTCGTCGTTACACACAAGTCCAGCCAAGCCGGAAAAGCCGTCATTTCGGCAGGGATGCCGAAATCCAGGCCATGGACGGCAATCAGCAGGTTGTGCAAGTGCTTGATTCAGTTCACTTGCCAACCCGTTGTTTCATGCTTGTGGATGCAGGGACACCTGTTGTGACCCCAAGTTTGCCATCCCTGGACGCTGGATTTCGGCATCCCTGCCGAAATGACGGGCCTCCAACACTTGTGTGTAACGATGAGTGTTGGATCTTGGGAACGAGCAATTAGAGGTTGAAAACGCTGTATTTATGAACGTAACATCCATCTTTGAACTAAACCGCTTTCCCCGCCAAACCCTGTTGCCCATGAATCCCGAATGGGCGAATTTATTTGGCGAGGGTCTTGCCCAAATGGACCCTTGGTTGAGGCTGGGTTATTCCCCGGCAAGCCTGACACGGTATTTTTCCGCTATCACCCCGGATCGCCAAATCTGGGCAATCTTAGACAGGGAATCCCCGGCGGCTTGCCTGACGGTCCGCCCCGACTGGCTACGCGGTCCCCTGTTGGAATTGCTGGCGGTGCTGCCTCAGCACCAAGGCAAGGGTATAGGCAAGGACATGATTGCATGGCTTGCCGGGGAAACCCGGCGACAAGGCAAGGCCAACCTGTGGACCATCAGTTCGGAATTCAATCACGCGGCACTGGCTTTTTATCGGCGGCAAGGGTTCGAGGAGGCGGGGGTGTTACCTGATTTGATTAGCCTTGGCGAAACGGAGAGATTGCTTAGGTTGAGGTTGTAGGTTCAAAC
>QJPH01000123.1 GCA_003242955.1 Candidatus Methylumidiphilus alinenensis | reverse complement strand
ATCCCATTTAAGCTGGATGTACTCCTGCTTGGTCAGTGATACGATGGCTTTGGAAAATGGCGTTCCCTCCTTCCGGAAGACGGCGGGCTGATGGGGTGGAATGATTGGCAGTGGGTTCATGTGTTCCATAAACCGCATTTATACAGGAATTTGCTTCTTGTGTCCCGCAGTTTTTTTATGTCGTCAGTATGAGCTTTGTTGGGTCTAACGGGTTGGCCGAATATTTACCTCAAAACAAAAGAACAAAATTATTAAAAAAAAACAACAACCAACCATGGTCAATTAAAAAAAACAGCTTGGGTCTATTGCTTCAACATCAAGAAGACTAAGTTCCCAAAATGCAGATGCAACATTGTATTGCATAAATATTTGCTTTATTGTATGGCATTGTATACGAATTTCCAATTAAATAACGTCATGAAAATTCTGGCTACCGTACAAAACAAAGGGGGTGTTGGCAAGACGACGATTTGCCGATTGTTGTGCGAATATCTTTGTCGCAAAAACAAACGTGTCTTAGGAATCGATTTGGATTCCCAATGCAACTTCTCACGACGTTTTTTAACAATGGAAATTGACAATACTGACTTAGACGGAGTTCTGCCACCCATACATCCTGATTTTGACGAAAAAGAAGACTCTAATTGGGACGGACGATCATCCAGCGCAGATATTTTTTACAGTGGACAGGCCATGCCTTATCCAACAAGGATAAAAGGTCTAGAAATTATGCCGGGTAATGGCACCTTACTGCGAGCAGTTGAGTTGGTTCGAGCTGATGACGTGAAGGAAAAAGTCCATGATCGCCTTCACGCATTCCTTTGCAATGAAGATGTTCAGTCGCTTTACGACGTGGTTATAATCGACACAAGCCCTTCAAAAGGTCCTTTGACTATAAGTGCCATGCGTGCTGCCACACACATAATAATCCCAACGACTATGGAACCACAGACTATAGAAGGATTACATGGAATGTTGCAGCTTTGGCGAAGAGAGACGAAAAGACGACGGAGAGGTGAAGAATTGAAGATAATCGGTATCCTACCTAACATGTTTAGAAAGGGTGTTGCCTTACATGATGGTTTGTACCACACTCTAGCAAACGACCCAGGAATCGTCGATTTATTAATGCCTAACAAACTAGGCTTACGCATTGCCTTTGCCGAATCAGATCATCCCATGTCCGAACCAAAGAGTGTTTTCGACCTAGCTGAAAAAGATCCTGCGCGCATTGAGGCTGAAATTGTCTGCGAGCATATACTGGAGAAAATATTTTCATGAGTGGAAAGCAAAAGCGGTTCCTTGGGATGCCATTAAGCGCGGAAATAGCTAAAACCATACGGGAAGGACAAGAGGATGGTGGGGAAATCAATGTCGAGTCAATTCCATTGGGACGCATTGATGTAGATGAAGAAAACCCTAGAAGAACAGGGTTTTCTGCAAACAACATTGGCGATCCAAATACGGTAATTGGTGATAATGCTAATCTCGGTTTGATATGGGAAGGTTTACAAAATTTAGCGGCTTCTATTAAATCCGTTGGGGTTCAACAACCAATCAAAGTTTATCGCCATGGTGATCGCTTTCGCATAGCTTTCGGTGAACGCAGGTTTTTAGCGTCTCTAATCGCAGGAAAAACAATGATTCCTGCATGGATTCTACAAGAAAAGCCTCGGTATCTTCGTAACATTCAATACATTGAGAACATGCAAAGGGAAGACCTGACTGCCTGGGAAAGAATTTTGAATATTCACGGGATCATAAACGAATTCAAATTAAGCGGTACGGAAGAAATGACGGTCACTTTGTTGACCGATATATCAGGAATGTCCAAATCTAGGGCCAGCCATTACCTAAGCATCATTAATGGTCCTGATGAGGTTAAAGAACTCATCCGAACAGGTACTATTAACAACATAGAAAAAGGCGGATATCTTAGCCGACTCAAAAATGAAACAATGCGAAGCAAGGCAATACAGATGCTCAAAGAAGGTAAAGATATCAAATTTATCGACAAAGCATTGCAAGAGAAAAAAGTCCAAAACAGTGATCACACGTCTAACCCGACAAAATTGGGTAGACCAAGAACAAGAATCAACTTGGGGCATACAGCGAACAGCAATCTACTGCGAATAATAATGACCAGCATTTCTGTTAACGATTTTATTCTGCCTAGTAATGATAGTTTGGAATGGAATGATCTCGAAGTCGTTGCTGAACTTTGGAAGAATTTCATAGTTGCACTGGAAAGAGAAATCAAACAAAAAAGAAATTTGTGAGTATGAGGTTTTCAAAAAAGACTACGTACCGTCTACCTTCAGAATTGCGGAATAGCATGCTTGAATCCGTCGAAATGGAATATGGCAAAAAAGGGAAAAGCAAATGGATCAAAGAAGCAATAGACGGACTAATCGCCAAAGACAAAGGTCTCACATCTGTTGGCCTTGGCGAGGATTATGAAACCAATGACGCATCCGATGTGCTCGTTATTGACAGTGCGACTCTTGAAAAGCTCCAAACAGCCATGACGATGATCAGACGACAGGATCCTTTGTTTGAAGGTGTCCAATCAGCAGTGATTCGTGCGGCTATCAGGATGCGCTTGTTAGACCCCTCAGCTTGAAGCTAATTTTAGCTGCTACCATTGAATGATCGACCATTATCAATGCATACACCTGCATTTCTAATAAGTTGATTTGATTCTGGAACAAATTCCCCAAACACCAACGCCGTATCCTTAAGCAGAAACCCCGACAACACCGTTTGCGACGATCCAGTTCCCACCATGTAATGGTGTATGTTCTCGCCGCTTGCAGTCCGTACATGGTCTTTACGCTTGATGAAAAGCTTTTGCACCGTGTCCCAACGCCCGCCACCCCATTCATCGGTGAAATCCTTGAAGATGTTCGGGGTGACCAGCAAAACGCCATCGGGTACGACATGAACACGGGCATTCTTTTCGTTGTAAGGAATGCGTCCTTGCTCTATCCCCGTCCGTAGCCATTCCATAAATTTAGCGGCAGGGGCTTCCTTGTCCTTTCCGATATCACTTGTCTCCAATTCCGCCAGTTCTGCAATTTCACTGGATTCAGGCCGTGTCGTTTCTAAACTGGGGAATTTCTGGTCAAGCAGTGATTCCTTGCCATCGGGCGAATCGAACGATTCCAGCGCGTTTTCATGAATGGATTGTATCGGGACGTTGCCAGGTTCGGGCAATGGGTTTGGTTTTGGTTCGGAGTGTTTGTTTGACTCCGATGCCTTGGACGAAACTGATTCTGGGAGCTTTCGTGCTTTGTCAATGATGTGACCAAGCGCCCCAGCCGTTGCCTTGTCACCTGATAAATAAGCCAACCAAGCCGAAAATGCATGAGGGTCGGAGGAGAGCCAGGCAAGCCCGACAGGCGCAATGATGAGGTTGGCCAGCATCAGCGAGGCGCTTTCTGGAATGTTGAGATCGTTTTCCCTGTTGAATTCCACGCGATACCAGCGCACTGCCGGGTCGTCGCTGATGGTGCTTGACCACGGGTTCCATATCCGTGACCCGGTTTCACCGAACAGGGTGACGGTTTGCTCGCTGGTTGGCTTTATTGCTTCGCCAAGCAAGGCGAGGGTGAAGACGGAAAAAGTCCACAAATCCTTTTTCAGCACGGCTTCCTCGGGCGGCGCACCGGGCGGCAACAGATGGCCCTGGCGGATTTTCAATGCGGCGGCGGCGGTCTCCATGGCGAGGTCCAGCAATCCGCCCGGATGGGCGTAATGGTTTGGGGATGCCGGGCGCTGCTGGCTCCAGCAGGCGAAGCGGTGCAGGGTGTCGAGGTAGTACTGTTCGAAATGGGCTGGGGTCGTGCCGGCCAGTTCTTCGATGCGGTTGACGGCGGCACACCGGTGTGCCAACAACTCGCCGGGCGGCAGGACGGGTAGGGTGTCGGTTGGTGGCGGGTATGCCTGCTGAGTCGCCACAGCCAGTGACGGCGTGTCCTGTTTGGTTTGCAGCAAGCCGAAACGGGATAACACGGCGGAAAGCATCTCGGTCATCTGGGGCATGGGTTGTTGGCAGGTTGTTGTTTAATCCAAACGGGTATTTGGGGAGTCGGGAAGGCTTGCATGAGGCTTTATTATCTTACCGCAATGGGGGTTCAATGCGGCAAATGCAAATCGTCTTTCATGTATTCCATTGCATTGACCTTCCTAATCAGGTTGACCCTTGGATAGGATGGACAGGAAAGGCGGCCAGTTTCTGGGTTTGATGGGTTGTGGCCGCAGTCGGCCTAGTGGACCAATGGCGATTGGGCCTTGGCTGCGTGGAAAAAAGGCAGTGTGGAACAGGGCTTGAAAGCCTTGTTGCGTGTTTTGTTGCGGGATGGCAACAATCTTAATCTAATTTTAATGTAATCCTAATCCAATCCTCATGATCATTCGGTTTCGGTCGTGTAAGCTTTACGCAAACTATTCCCGCTAATGAATTTGAGGATTGCCATGCAATTGCATAACGAACTATTGACGACGATGGTGATGTACATCGGCCGCCTGGCCGCAGCCGGCCAGCTTCCGCTGTTGCGGCAGATTGGGCTGTCGCCGCCGCAGATCGAGCGGATCGGGCGGCTGTCGCTGGCGGAGATGAACGAGTTGTCCACTTTTGGCAGCCATTTCATGGATATCAAGGTGGATGCTGGG
>QJPH01000501.1 GCA_003242955.1 Candidatus Methylumidiphilus alinenensis | reverse complement strand
GACGCAGTCAAACGCCAAGTTGCCGAAAAACGCCCCGACCTCGCCAAGGCCGACGTGGAGGCTGTGCTGGATGCGCTGGGGGAGACCCTCCGCAACGAATTGGCCGAAGGCAACATTGTCCCGATCACCGGGTTTGGGATTTTTGAACCGAAGGAAACCGCCGAGCGGACCGGGTGCAACCCGCAGTCCGGCGAGCCGATCACGATTGCCGCGTCGAAGTCCGTGCGCTTCAAGCTGGCCGCGCCGTTCAAAGCGCAATTGAACGGCAGCAAAGAAGACACTTTCGCCTAACAAAAGAGCGTCAACAGCAACACGACAGGACGGGGAATCAGTTTGGTTTTGGAAACCAAAAGATCGCTTTAGCCAGAATGAACCTTTTTCGGTGCTTATTCCGTGTCAAATGCAAACCAAGGGTAACACTATAAGAACGCTCATGAAAAATGGAACCCCGGCGGACTTCGCTTTTCGCTACCGGACGCCGGGGCATAAGGGCTTTTTGTCCGGCAACGGCCGGCGCTGGCAAGGCGGGGTTGGACAGACCTGGTGCACAGGGGCGCAATCCTTGGACGGCACCCATCGGGCGGGTGAACTGTACTCGAAAGGCGGAAACCGAGGTTGTTGTTGCGGTTCGATGGGTCGTTCCTGTTGCGGTTCGCCGAACGGCAGTTGTCGGCGTCGTTGTTCCAGGAGCCGCCGCGAACGACACGGTTGGAGCCCGTTTCCCGTCAGCCGTCGATCATATTAATCCCCGCCACCCGGCGGCGCAAGCGGTATGAATCGGCGTGGGCGACATGGGCGTACAGGCTGGCCGCCGTGGCGGACAGCGTAGCATGGTCCACCAGTCCTCTGGCATGGTGGCGCTCCAGTGCCAGTGCCTTGCGGCAAAAACGCTGCCGAGTGCGCCGGTTCAACCTGACCAGTCCGGGGTAGATGCTAAACCCTAGGAACGGGATGCCTTCTGTCACCGGAGCCAATAGGGTGGCTTCTTCCTTCAGGGTCAGGCACAGGCGTTCGGCCAGGAAGCGCCGGATGTCGGCAAGCAGACGATGCAATGTCGGCTTGTCGTCGGCGGATATCACACTTGAGGAAATAACCATAACGGCAGGCGAAGTGCCTAGCCCGCTGGATGGCGGCATGGGTACCCTTGCCACGGCGGCAGGCGTAGCTGTCGGCAACCGCCCTGCGCTCAAAGTGCGGTTCCAGCACGGCGCAGAGGGCGTGATGGACAACCCGGTCGCGGAACGGTGCGGCGCAGATGGCGCGGCGTTTGGGGTCGCGCACCTCGAAAGTGAAAAATGTGCCGGGCTGGTAAGCCCCCGAGGACAGGGCATCCTGAAGCGCAAGCAGTTCGTTTTCCAAGTGAAATTCGAAGCGGGCCACGGAAGGGCGGTCCCGCTTGCTGCGGGCGGCGCGGCGGTGGGCTGACAGCAAGTTTTCGAAGCGGGCAATGCGCCCGAACAATCCGCCTTGCCGCTTCATGGCACCTTGCCCTGCTGTTCCTTGATCCAGCCGCCGAGCATCCGCCCGACCTCGTTGAGGGATTTCGATGCATGCTCGTAAGCCTGGTGCGGCAGGTAACGCAGGCTGTGGCACAGGCGCAGCAAGATGCGCAACTTTTCCAAGCGCAGGTTGATGCGGCGGAGGATGGGCTGCTTGTCGCGGCTGTAGCGGGCTTCCACCAAGTCCTCGGCAATGTCCAAGGCGAGGCTGTCGATGCGGTCGGCAAAGGTGAAGCGCACCCGCTTGGGGAATTTCTCGGTGGTTGGCAACAGCCATTCCAGAAACTGCATCCAGCGGGTGAAGATCACTGGTTCGTCAACGTTTCCCATCCGACCCTCCACTACCCAACGTCGATGCATTCAAAGTTTCGGAAGCTGCTGAGGGTTGATACACATCCGTCTGGGCCACTGGGACACCAAGCACCGCCAACATGGCCCGTCCATACTTCTTGATCTTGGCATCGCCGAATCCGTCGATTATGCGTAGGGCGGCCAGACTCTGGGGTCTGGCTTTGACGATCTCCGCCAACTGGCGATTGTTGCAAATCACGTAGGGCGGCACTCCCTCATCCTTGCTGCGCCCACTACGCCAGTCACGCAAGCTATTGAACAAAGGCCACTCATCGGGTGTCAAAAGTTCCCGCCAAGATTCGTCCTTAGTCGCCTTTTCCCCGTGCATTGGATTCGGGCTAGGCGGTGATAGTGGCGCGGGCCGATAGCAGATGACCAAACTCAGGTAAGCGATTCCCTGCTGCTCGAAGAAGTGATCATTGATCGAGATAACCTCCCAATGCGCCAGAAGCTCCCGTAGAGGCTGATCGTCGAAACCGTCCAAGACAGGATTGAAGCGAAGAGTAATGATACGACAAAACATGGTTAATGAAAACTCCGTCAAAATGTTACCAGTAGCTCCAGCGGAGATCAACGGTTTCTACGGGGTAAGCCGCGTTTGCGGATGTAGGTTTCCGAATAAATTCAGGATGAATTTGTTCGGGGTTTCTCTTAAGCTCCGCCAATACGCCCGGCCGACGCGCACCGGACGGGCTCGCTGGGGCGGCTAACGCACGCCCCGCTTCGCCGTCCGGTGCGCGTCGGCCTTTCACTCGCATTTTCGTCGATCCAAGGGTAAAAGTGTAAGAGCATCAAGGGAGAGTCCTCGAAAGGCGGAAACCGAAGATGTCGTTGCGGTACGAAGGGACGTTGAGGTAGCGGAGCGCCGAGCGGCAGAGGTCGGCGACGCCGCGCCAGGAGCCGCCACGAACGACACGGTAGGAGCCCTGCGCTGGACCTTGAGGGTCCAGCGAGGGCTGGCCGGCGGCTTGGGGGTATTCGCCATACCAGTCGCTGACCCATTCCCAGACATTGCCGTGCATGTCATAAAGCCCCCAGGCATTCGGAAGCTTGGTGCCTACTTTTTGGGGTTTCCCCTGGGCGTTGTCAGCACACCAAGCAAATTCGCCGAGCTTGGCCGGGTCGTCGCCAAAGGCATAGGCCTTGCCACTGCCCGCGCGGGCGGCATATTCCCATTCGGCCTCGGTAGGCAAACGGTAGGGTTTACCGGTTTCCCGACTCAACCACTGCGCATAGGCCGTGGCATCTTGCCATGACACGCCGATAATCGGATGATTGGCTTCCTGCAGGGCATCCCCAAACTTCTTGTATAAGTCATTACTGCCGGTACGGATATTATATTGGTTGTCCTTTTCCAACCATTCGGGGTAATGGGACTGCGTGGCGGTGGCGAACCGCAAGTACTCGCCCACAGTCACCTCGTAGCGCCCGATGGCGAAGCCCGTCAATTTTACCTGATGCACCGGTTCTTCATCGGTTTGATGTCCCTTCTCCCCATTAGGCGAACCCATCTTGAAGTTCCCGGCCGGCAAAACCACCATGGCAGGGCCTTCGCTCCCATCCTTCAATTTATCCCGCAACTCTGCATAAGAAGGCGGCGTTGTTTCCCGTTGAACGATAGCTGGCTCATGCCGGGTGCCAAGGGTTAAAGGGTAAGAGGGCAAAGGGTCAGTCCTCGAAAGGCGGAAACCGAGGTCGATGAGGCGGTACGAAGGAACGAACCTGAAGCGGAACGCCGAGCGGCAGATGTCGGCGCCGTCGTCCCAGGAGCCGCCGCGAACGACACGGTCGGAGCCCTGCGCTGGACCTTGAGGGTCCTGCGAGGGCTGGCCGGCGGCTTGGGGGTATTCGCCATACCAGTCGCTGACCCACTCCCAGACATTGCCCGCAGTATCGTAGAGACCGTAAGAGTTGGCAGGGTAGCTGCCCACCGGAGTCGTCTTCTTCACTTCTGGCCAGCAGTTTGCCAAACCCTCACCATACTCATCACCCCACCAGTAGGCCGTGTCGGTCCCGGCGCGGGCGGCGTACTCCCATTCCGCTTCGGTAGGGAGGCGGTATGCCGTTCCGGTCTGTTGGCTCAGCCAAGCGGCATAGGCCACCGCATCGTCCCAAGTGATGTTGATGACAGGCCGGGCATCCCGCCCAAAACCCTGCTCGTCCGGCTTTTGCCGCCCCGTGGACTCGGCGAAACGGTCGTATTCGGTAAAACTGACTTCATGCGTGCCGATGGCAAAGGGGCTGATGGCCACCTGGTGCACCGGCTCGGCCAAGCCTTGCTGGCCCATCTTGAATATTCCACCGGGGATAGACGCTACCTGTGGACCCAGGCTGCCGTCGCGCAGACGGTCGCGGAATAGGCTGTCGTAGGCGAGCGGTTGCTCCAAGCGTTGCCCGGTTTTCAATGTGAGTTTTTGCCAACGGGATGCAAAGCCGTCCGCAGAAACCAGCCGAGCCTCCCAATCCCCGGCGGGGAGAAGAATCTGCCTGTCAGCGGGGTGGCTTTGAACATCTCCGTCGGCACGGAGTTGGACAGTGGCACCGGCTACCGCTTTGCCGTAGAGGTCGGTGACGACCAAGGTGGCAGTGGCCGCCGGGGGTGGGCTTAGCGGTTCTAGGAGCCTGTCCGACTTAGAGTTGTACGACAGTTTCCTTCCTCAAAAAAGCTCAAAAAACGATTGCTTTGCCTTGATTTGCCCCTTTACAGAGCGTTTTTCGACATTAAAGCGGCTTTTCCTTCCCTTTGGGCAAAGTTATCCCGCCAGTACATGAATCCGCTTCAAATTGTAGGCAATGCAGACCAGCGTCCATTCCCCCGTTACGGCTTTCAATCCACGCAACAG
>QJPH01000237.1 GCA_003242955.1 Candidatus Methylumidiphilus alinenensis | reverse complement strand
CCCCAAACGCTGGAATAACTGGCGGTCGCTATCCGCCAAGGGGTTATCGGTCGTCAGCAATTTTATGCCATAGAAAATGGAATTGGCTCCGGCAAGGAAGCACAAAGCTTGCATTTCATCGCTCATTTCAGCACGTCCTGCGGATAGGCGCAGCCGTGATTTTGGCATCAGAAGCCGGGCAACGGCGATGGTGCGCACGAAAACCAATGGATCAAGACTGGCAGTTTGAGCCAAGGGCGTTCCCTCCACGCGAACCAGCAGATTAATCGGCACACTTTCCGGGTGCTGGGGTAGGTTTGCCAGCTCAATCAATAAATTGGCGCGGTCATCATCGCTCTCACCCATACCGATGATGCCGCCGCAACAGACATTAATCCCCGCTTCGCGCACACGTCGCAAGGTGTCCAAGCGGTCCTGATAGGTGCGAGTGGTGATGATCTCTGAATAATATTCCTCAGAAGTATCAAGGTTATGATTGTAGTAATCCAAACCAGCCTGCTTCAACCTTTGAGTCTGCCCTTCGGTCAACATGCCAAGCGTCACGCAAGTTTCCATCCCTAGCGAACGCACACCTTGAATCATTGCCACTATCCGCTCGACATCAGTATCGGAGGGACTGCGCCAAGCGGCACCCATACAGAAGCGTGAAGCCCCTTGTTCCTTGGCCAAGCTTGCCGCTTTCAAGACTTCGTTCAACGGTATCAGTTCCTCGCGACCCAAGCCAGTTTGGTAATGGGCGCTTTGCGGACAATAGGCGCAATCCTCGGCACAAGCCCCGGTCTTGATGCTCAGTAAACTGCTAATTTGCACCTCATTGGGATCAAAATGCTGGCGATGCACGGTCTGGGCTTGGTACAGCAAATCGCTGAAAGGGAGATTGAAAAGGGCATTCACCTCTTCCAAGCCCCAGTCGTGCCGAAGCACTTCATCACAATATTTTTTTCCACCCGAATGGGCGATTGATTCTGTTAGCATTGCCAAGATTTTCCTAATGTACTATTAACTTAATTTCAGTTATTAACAAAAGCACACAAATCGTGAACAACTGGTTAAGCCTTAAACTTGATCGGAAACCATTGTCTGATGCAGCAGCAGTGCGACCTTTAACAAGTTTTCCAATAAAGTCTATTATACAGGATTGGCTGTTTCCTCCCACCTGCCTGTTGTGCGGCGATGCGGGAACTGCTGGGCGTGATCTTTGCCTAGCCTGCTTTGCATCGCTGCCTTTCAACTTACCTGCCTGTCCACGATGCGCCCTGCCACTGCCGTTTGATACCGGCATCCCTTGTGGCTATTGCCAGAAACACCCTCCCGCATATGACCGCAGCCTTGCCTTGTTTCGTTACGAAGAACCTGTGCGCCATCTGATCCATGCACTTAAATTCCAAGCCCGATATTCTTGTGCAAGGTTAATGGGGGATTTGCTGGCTGACAAATTGGTTGATCTTGAAGAAAAACCAGGCGCAATCATCCCCGTGCCGCTACATCCCAGCCGTTACCGGGAACGCGGCTACAACCAATCGTTGGAGATTGCCCGCACCCTCTCAAATCGCCTAGACATCCCTTTGGATTATCAAAGTTGCACTCGCGTTCATGCCACGCAAGCACAGACCGAACTGACCGCCGTGCAGCGTCGGCGGAATATAAAAAATGCTTTTGCCATCGCCAAGCCATTGACGGCCACCCATGTGGCAATACTTGACGATGTAGTGACCACTGGCGCAACGGTCAACGAACTGGCGAAAGTTTTACGCAAAGCGGGGGCCGGAAGGATTGACGTTTGGGCCTGTGCGAGGGCATGAGGAAGAAAAATGGCCCGTCATTCCGGCATGGATGCAGGAACCCAGCGTCCAAGGATGGCAAACTTCAAGCCATTCAAATATCCTGCGTAGGGGCGGGTTCCAAACCCGCCCTTATTAATCTTTGACAAAATGAGAATTGCTGTCCCCGCCGTGAGTTATTGGATTTCCTCACTGACTACGCCCAAGGCTGCCCACAATCTTTGCGGACCAACCTGGCAAAACACTTGATACGCGTCACGGGTGGCGAGTTTGAGCGTCTCGCCGTATTATTGCAAGAAGCGGAAACGTCTAGAGACTGGTATGGATTATTGGAACGCCTAGAAGGGATGTAAGGATATGGCCGAAAATAACGTCCTTGTTGCTCGTTCCCAAGTTCCCGCTCTCGTCGTTATACACAAGTCAGGGAAAGCCGGAAAAGCCTTGGCGGGTTCAACGTCGGTGTCAGTGAAATCTTGCGGCTGCGGCAAGTGTTTGCTTTGCAACCCAAGCCATCCAACGACCCGGCGCGACGGGTCAAAACCCTGCTGCGTTCCATCATCCTCAAAGACAGTGGGCAAGCGCTAAACTTTGACCGCATTGTCGATGACTGGTGGCAAGCACTTGCCCCGGTCTGGACCGAGCCTAAACGGGTGGATAGAGTCCAAACCCCGCCTAGGGGGCAGACTGATAGCCCCAACAAGCCAGCCCCTAAGATCAATAGCAAGTCCCGCCTGCAAACTTGGGCTAAACGCCGGCTGCTGCCCTTGCTGGCTTTACTTCTGGTCATACTGAGCGACCGCCATGACACCCCGATTGCCCCGAATGCTGTTGAAAGAAGCCGTCATTCCGGCATGGACCGCCGGAATCCAGATTGCAGGGATGCCACCAATCCATACCATCCATGGAACCTAGGTTCCGGCGATCCCTGCCGGAACGACGGGGAAAACCTTAATACAACAGCTTTACCGACTGTCCCGCCCCCCGAACCACCAAGCCAAACCCAAACGGCAAGCCCAAAACTGCCCGATGCAACCCATCCCACACCACAACTGGCTGTTCGCCTAGTCCCCCAAATTAGTTTCACCCCACCCCAGGCCCACTGGCAGGGTGAGGGGGAAGCCGGCTTGGCCTTGCTTGCCTTATCGGGGCTAGCCGGCTTGCGCATCGCATTACGGCGGCGGCGCTGGTTTCCCAAGGCGGAACCCTTGCCTAGCCGTAGCGGTCCCCCGCGCCTATGGCTGGGACATCGTGACCAAGAGCCGGTGCTGCTGAACCGGGCGGAACAACTGGAACTAGTCTGGGGCATGGACCGTTACATTGCCGACACCCCCACCCGCCAATTGGACATCCCGGCCACGGTACGGGCCTCGGCCAAGACCGGATGCATTCCCGTCCCCTGTTTTCAACGCGCCCAGCATAGCCGCTCGTTGTGGCTGTGGCTGGACGAAGCCGCCGAAGATGCGAATCTGCGCCGTCTGGTGACTGAACTGGAGGGGCTGCTGCCGAATCACGGGCTACCGCTGGAAACCGCCCGTTTTTGGGGTGCGCCGTTTACCTTGGCCGGGGCGTTGGGGGAACGCTTCGCCCCCCGCGAGATCGAGGAACAGCGTGACACCGCCTGGGTGGCGATACTCACCGACGGCAAGGACATCGCACGGCAAAACCGCCAAGACGACCAACGCGCCAAGCTCAACACCCTGCTGCGCGGCCTGTCCCATTGGCCCAAGCTGTGGTTTGTCGATGCCAGCGAGGGGACCACCGGCTTGCCGGCCATCCTCAAACCCCATGGGCTGGATTGGTTGTTGCCGGAGCAATTGGCCCGGCGCATCGGCTCGGAGAAAGCCCGGGCCAGCATCCGCAGCAACCCCGACGAACGCCTGTGGGAAGCCGCCTGCGCACTGTCCCCGGCCCCGGTGGAAACCGGCATGGCTTGGCACTTGCGCAAGCAGCTTCAATTAAACGCCTCGCCTTGGCTGGTGCGGAACTGGCAAACGCGGGCAGCGGGCCCGGCTGGCCGCTTGCTGTGGCCTGCGCCGCTACGCGCCCGACTAATCAATGGATTGTGGGCGGCGGAGAACCACAATCACACCAACGTAGGGGCGGGTTCTAAACCCGCCCAAAGTTCCAAACCCGCCCTAAACTCGGGTTCCGAACCCAAATATTGGGCGGGTTTGGAACCCGCCCTACCACAACATTCCCCCCAACCTCCACGTCCGCCCCTACCTCGACGAATGGCGGGGAAAAGCTCAGCCTCTTCGACCAAGCCTTAGACTTTTGGTTGAAAATCTACCAGGCTGAAGAGGTCAAACAACAAAAAGACAGCATCGCATGGGCCGACAGCCCCGCCCAGCAACATTGGCGCATGGAAACCGCTTTGCTAAAGTTATGGAAAGAGCCAGCCAGCGCAATCCCCGAGCTTTATCGTCTGTTTCAGGGGAATTTAAAAACCGTCATCCCGCAACAGCTTGCCCATTATGCACCTAGGCCAAACTCCGAGAAACCTCCCCTACCCCCCAATATTGTCGAATTAAGCCGTCATACCGGCAGGGAGAGCGAAGCGAGGGTTCGCCGGTATCCTGAACACAGGGAGGTGAATCTGGCTTGCCCTCCATGGCGACTGGATTCCGGCAATCCCTGCCGGAATGACGATAAATACTTTAAGCTCGTTCCCAAGCTCCAGCTTGGGAATGCGGTCTTTGAAGCTCCTGCTTCACTAGGAACGGTCAACGAACAAGCTGGAGCTTGCAAGGGGTGGGTTCCCAAGCAGGAGCTTGGGAACCAGCCAAACACCCACATCCTGCTACCCTGGACTTGGGGCCAACGCTCCGGCCGGGAGCAAAAAATGCTACAAGCCATGGGCTTCGCACTGGGAATGCAATACCGCACGATGAATTTGCGCCCACCGGCACGGCAATGGCT
>QJPH01000240.1 GCA_003242955.1 Candidatus Methylumidiphilus alinenensis | reverse complement strand
CCGCCCTCCATGGCGACTGGGTTCCGGCAATCCCTGCCGGAACGACGGACAAAACCTTGATTCAGCAGCATTGATGGCTGGGGTGAAGGGAACCAAAAGTCGCTTTAGTTCAGTTTCGCCCTATAAAATTGGCTTGTTTTTCCTAGCCTGCATGGCATTATGCAAAGGTGCAACGGCCTCGGATTGGGGGGATTCTGTTTCGGAATGGTTGGATTTGAAAGCTTCCTTAGTGCAACAGCTACAATATAATGACAATATGACGTTGAGCCCCACCCAACCACAGGCGGCTTCAGGCTATTTCTTGAATCCCAGCCTACAAGCCATCCACACTTCGGAATCGTACAATATTAGTGTTAAAGCGCAGGGCAACATTAAACGCTACGACAATTCACTCTTTGACTGTGAGAACTATTCCGTTGGCTTGAATAGTCAATACAAGACCCGCCGTAGCGTTTTTAAGATGACTGGAACCTATGGCTCTAGTTGCGCCTATTCCACGCAAGCCCAGGAGACAGGGGTTATCATACCCGGTGTCCAGTCCACAAATTACAATCTGGCCCCAACTTGGATTTGGCAGTTGACACCACTTAGCCAAGTGAATCTAGGTGTCAACTACACAAATAGAAGTTATAGCGGTGGCGCAAGTTCGACGAAGGGTACCAGTTCGACGACAGGCACCAGTTCCACCGCCCCCACCAGTTACCAAAACTATGACTCCTATACCATCAATCTGGGTCTAAACCATGCATGGGACCGGTATCTTAGTTTGAACGAGGGGCTGTATTTTATGGACAGCCAATATATGGGTTCCAACGCATCGACACAGCGGTCAATCGGCCTTCAATTAGGCGGGCAGTATGCTATTAGTGAACGTTGGTCTGCCAACTTCAGTGCAGGCATAAGGCGGACGGAAATTCAATCGAACTCAACGGGTACTTCATCACCAAACAGTTCAAGCATGAGTCCCCTAGGCAATGCCAGCTTGATCTATCAGAGCGATCCGAGTATGTTCTCTATCGGCTATTCAAACACCATCATGCCAAGTGCCCTAGGCTTAACGATGCAAAACCAATCTGTTACCGCTAGGTATTCGTACAAGTTTACTCCTCATCTTTCGCTGAACATCAATAGCATAGCTTTGCAGAGCGAATCACTCGGTGGTCAATCGACCGCTGGAACCAAGGCGAGTAGTTACAGTCGCGAGACTTTCAGCAACACCGTGGCAGTTGTGTGGGATTTCATGAAAAACTGGCAGCTTAAGGGAAGCTATTTGTACCGATGGCAGAAAATCCAAGGAGAGGCCTCCGCCGAGTCAAACACCGTAATGCTTTCGCTGAACTATGCCTTGGATGAAATCGAAGAGTTAGATACCGGGAAGTATAATATGTTCGATAATACAAATGTTTACAGTGGCACTATCGAGAACCGACAACCTTGGTTTTAATATGGAAGAAAACGAGAAGACCTTACCCGAGACTATTAGCGATTTTCTAAACATAGCGAGGCGCCATAAATATTATTTGACTATACCGTTTATCATCATCAGTGCTATTTCGTCCGTCGTCGCGATGAAGATGCCTTTGACTTTTGTTTCGATGGGAACCATTCTTATCGAACAACAGCAAGTTCCCCAGAGCATGATCCAGACCACCGTCACTGGTTTTGCCGATGAGCGTATCCGGTTTATCCAGCAGCGTGTCATGACGAGGGAAAGCATCCTTTCTATCATTGACAAATATCACCTCTACCAGAAGGAAAGGGAGAAATCGACCCCAAGCGATTTGGTAAAGAAGTTTCAGGACGATGTAGACGTAGACTTGATTTCTGCCGACGTAAAAAGTACCCAAGGAGGGGGCAAGGCCACCATAGCCTTCACCATTTCGTTTAAATCTCAACAACCCGCCATAGCACAGTCGGTTGCCAACGAACTGGTAAACCTTTTTTTGGCGGAAAACACCCGCGTCAGAACCCAACGCGCCACCAAGACGACCGAGTTTCTTAGTGAAGAAGCGGATAGGATTAATCGAGAAATTCAGGGCATGGAAAGCAAAATTGCCGAATTCAAAGAGAAGAATGGAAAAAGCCTGCCAGAGCTGTTACCGTCAAACCTAGCCGCAGTCGAACGGACAAGCAACGAGCTGCGACAAACAGAGGGCCTAGCCAATCTGCTGAAAGACCGCATTGCTTATCTGACTGCGGAACTCCCCAGGGCTAGGCAAACGAACCTCATTCCCCAGCAAGCCGGTGAAAAGCCCACGCCCGGACTCAGCAAGGAAGAACAACTCAGAACCCTAAAAGCGGAATATATGCAGTTGTCCAGCCAGTACAACCCTACACACCCTGATGTCTTGCGGGTTGGACGGCAGATCAAAGCCCTTGATCCTAGTTTTACAGGGTCACTAGACCAGCAGGACGTGGCGCTTGAATTGGAGAAGACCTGGCAGGAACTGGACGCACTGAAAGAGAAATATGGCGAGGACCACCCTGATGTGGTCAAGCTTAAACTAAAGGCCAAAAAGCTCGAAGGACAGACAGCCTCTAAGCCTGCCGATTCTCGGCCAGCCCCTGATGTTGGTGCGGGTTCAGATGATCCAATCTATATCAATTTAGTGGGGCAACTCAAGAGCAGCCAGAGCGAGTTGGATAACCTTGTAAAACGACAGGCCTATCTGCAAAAGACTTTGGAGCAACTCAATGACATCATCGCCCAGACTCCGCAAGTGGAGCGGGGTTATCATGAACTGCTAAGGGATAGGGAACTCAGCTTGGAGAAATTTGCCAAGCTCAAATCCAAGGTACAGGAGGCCAAATTGGCGCAAACGTTGGAGGAAGAACAAAAAGGCGAGAGCTTTACCCTAATCGAACCGCCCGCGCTTCCTGACAAGCCGGAAAAAGGGAAACGGTCAAAATTTCTTCTGGTGGGAGTTTTTGGCGGCTTAATAGCTGGGGGAGGGATGGCTGCCTTGGCGGAATTATTGGATAGTAGCGTGCGAGGGAAAAGAGCTTTGCAAGCGGTCACTGGCATTCCGCCGATGATTGTGATTCCTTACATCAAAAATGACGAGGATTTGGCACTTGAGCGGCGAAAAAGAATGCTTTTATGGATATGGTGCCTAGTATTCTTGGTGATTGCGATCCTGCTCGTCCATTTTGTCGTGATGCCTTTGGATGAAATATGGGATAGACTGGCTGTCTATGTGCAAAAATTTTGATGCCGATCAGGTAGAAATAATGTCCCAAGAAACCGATCAACAACCCTTGTCATTGATCCAGTACACCCATACCAAAGTGACCAGAACAACCCCGGATATACTGAGGCAAAGGCGCACCATCATGGGCTTGAAAAACGACCCGCATATCGATATTTTTCGCCAGCTTCGTACCAAAGTGCTTAAAAAACTGCGTGAAAACAAATGGAATAGCTTGGCAATCACCAGTGCGTCCGCTGATGCCGGAAAAAGTTTTTTGACAGCCAATCTGGCTATCGCCTTGGCCATGGAGGTCAACCAAACCGTGCTGGTCGTGGATGCCGATCTTAGGAACCCCAACGTGGGTTGGTATTTTGGCTTGGATATCGAAAAGGGCTTGCTCGATTATTTGAATGAAGACATTCCATTGTCATCGATATTAATCAATCCCGGCTTTCAACGCCTAGTGATATTGCCCGGCAAAGGATTTACGACCCACTCATCCGAACTGCTGTCATCACCCAAGATGGTCACACTGGTGAACGAGTTGAAATATAAGTACGACTCGCGTATCATCCTGTTCGACACGCCCCCGTTGCTGGCTTCGGATGATACCCTGTTGTTCATGCCCAATTTCGATGCCGCCCTACTCATTGTAGAAGACGGCAAGACGACTGCGCAGGATATCCGCCGATCCCTGCAAATATTGGAAGAGACCGAATTGATGGGTATTGTTCTGAACAAGTCACGGGAACGCATGGGCGATGCTTATTATGCTGCGTATTCCCAGCCAGTAGCCGAACCCGTGGATGTGTGAGTCTGAACAGGAACAATAACCTTGCCTACTCTAAAATCGGGTCCCCCCCTGTCTGCGGACGAACACAAGAAGTTAGACCGCTCGTTCATCAAAGGCGTGGCTTGGACGGGGGCCGCCAAGTGGTCAATCCAGCTATTCACCTGGGCGATGACACTGGTTGTCGCACGTCTGCTGACCCCCGGCGATTACGGAATAATGGCCATGGCGGCAGTATACACGGGCTTGCTTGAATTGATGACCGAGTTTGGCATTGGCAGTTCGATTGTCATGTTATCGGGCCTGTCTGAAAATCAAATTGCACAAATCAACACACTATCCATTTTGCTAGGCATTGCAGGTCTCCTAATGTCTTGCGTGGTGGCAATGCCTTTGGGGTGGTTTTTTAACGCGCCTGACCTCCCCAAGGTCGTGGCAGTCATGGGCTTGGGGTTTATCATCAATTCTTTGCAAACCGTGCCAGCCGCATTGTTGCAAAAAGAACACCGGTTTAAAGCACTTTCTGTGATCGGAACCATTCGCGGGGTGGCGCAGTCGTGTATCGTCGTATTATTGGCATGGCTAGGCTTTCGCTATTGGAGCTTGGTCCTTGGAACCCTTATAAGTTCCGCCCTAGGCGCAGGGCTAATAGTCTGGGTGCGGCGGCATCGGCTGGCAATCCCCCGTTTATCCTCCTTGACACACGCACTTAAGTTCAGTGGTCAAGTGCTTAT
>QJPH01000478.1 GCA_003242955.1 Candidatus Methylumidiphilus alinenensis | reverse complement strand
AACTGGTTTGTGGCAACCTTGCGTCTTGATGTCGATTGCCACGTCGTTAAGATGGAAGGCTGGCAACCCGAGCAAGCGCCGGGCTATGGCTGGCCGCAGGGCGTTCGTTCCTGGGTCAACCCCAGCCCTAATGCGCCCAACCTGTGGATGGCGCGTTGCTATGCCGGCACCGTCATGCTTGAAGGCACGACTCTTTCGGAGGGCAGGGGCACCACTCGGCCTTTGGAGTTGTTTGGCGCACCCGACCTGGACGCGCCCAAGCTGGTAGACGAAATGCACCGGTTGGCACCGCAATGGCTTGAAGGTTGCCGCTTGCGGACTTGCTGGTTTGAGCCTACGTTCCACAAACACACAGGCCAACCCTGTTCCGGGGTGCAAATCCATGTTGACGACCCCGCTTACGACCACGACAGCTTTCGCCCTTGGCGACTGCAAGCCTTGGCCTTCAAAGCCATCCGCAAACTCTGGCCGGACTACCCGCTCTGGCGTGATTTCGCGTATGAATACGAAAACGACCGCCTTGCCATCGACCTCATCAACGGCAGCGAACTCTTACGCGACTGGGTGGACGATGCCGAAGCCGAACCCGGCGATTTGGATGCGCTGACCATGCCGGACGAGGTGTCGTGGCGGGAGGAGTGTGGACCCGTACGTTTGTACCCTTGACTAAGCGTATTAAGTTAATCTTGCCGAAGGGCATTAGGCGATTTCCAGAAATGATTCTACAAGTCCCCCCCCTTTGCAAAAGGAGGGTAAACTTTCTTGGAAATCGCCTTAATAACCAGCACCATACACCGACACCGGCCCACCAGTTGAAACAACGCCTGCTGTCCAAGTGCTTGGTAGGCTCGTTAGTGTAGTGGATGCGCTGGTTTCAGTCACGTTTGTGCCTGTCCCCGCTTGCCCACGCAGGTTCAACGTTCCCCCGGTGCCTAAAATCACTATCCAACAGGGTACATTTGCCGAGAGATTCCGAGGGGCAATGGACACCGAGTTCCAAGCACCGGCCTGCAACGCAGTCAATGTGCCCACGGCCCATGCTTTATAGGGATGCCTTGTCGAGGTGTTCGTTGTATAGATGCCTGCTTGCAGCCCCGTCGCGGTCGAACTTGCATCCACGTAGACCAGTATGTTGGTCAACGCTTGGGCTTTTGTGACGGTGATCTTGAACGCCTGTGCCGTGCCCGCCGGGAGGGATGCCACCGTGGATTCGACGTTTGGGTCGCCGGCAACAAATTTCAGCGGATTCGACAAACTGATTGGGGTCGTGGAATCGCTGATGATTTGCGCGTTAGTCAATGCTTGATTGTAAATCCGCACTTCGTCGATATAGCCTTTAAAATTCTTGCTTAATAGACTGTTGCCGCCAATCTCCAGTGCCCCCGTCGAAGCAGTGATGGGACCGGTTTGCGGCATCATGCTGACCAAGACGCCATTGACGTACAGTGACTGGTATTGCCCGTCATAGGTGGATGCCAGATGCGTCCACTGGTTGGGAGGGATCTGCACGGTGCCGCCGACCGCCACTTCGCCTCCGGCCCAAACGGCGGACATCGGCTGGTTGCTGCTGTTGTTAGCGGCCAGCAGGTACGCCTCGCCGTACGATCCGGTATTCGGCTGTTGTTTCACGACAACGGTGCTATTGCCGCTCATCCACGCGGTCGGATACACCCAAGCCTCCAGCGTCATGCCGGTGGGCAGGGCTAGCGACGGGCTATTGTTGACGGTGACCCAGTTACTCGTGCCATTGAATCTTAGGGCATTGCCAAATCGGCCATTAGTTATCCTAGTGAGGCTTGACGACGAGAAATAGCCAAAATTGCCGGAACCTGAAGCATCCTCGACGTAAATCCCATTGGACTCGTCAAAGCCATAGGCTGCCACTAGGCCGCTAACCTTACTGGCCGTACTAATGTTAGGCTGCGGTGCGGCGACGGTAATAGGATCCGATAGGGTCTGTGTGGCAGTCCCGCCAGGGCCTGTCACCGTAAGGCTCGCTACGTAGCTGCCCACGTTTCCATAGGACTTGGACGTGGAAGGAATGTTGCCTGTTGTTCCCGATTGAGTGGTGCCATCGCCAAAGTTCCACTGCCAACCCGTGATGACACCTGTAGTAACAGGTGTGAAGGTCACTCCGAGCGGCGCAGTGCCGCTGGTCTGGCTGGCTGTGAAGTTCACCGTCGGGGGCGGCGTGGTCACGGTGATCGGATTCGATAGAGTCTGCGTGGCAGTCCCGCCGGGACCTGTCACCGTGAGGCTCACGGCATAGGCACCCGCGTTTGCATACGACTTGATCGCGGTGGGCACCGTGCTTGAGGTACCTGCGTTAGTGGTTCCATCGCCAAAGCTCCACCGCCAACCCGTGATGATACCCGTCGTCGTAGGTGTGTAAGTCACTACAAAGGGGGCAGTGCCGCTAGTCTGGCTTGCTGTGAAGTTCACTGACGGGGATACTGAGACCTGTGCATTTACAGAGACCTCATTGGAATGTCTGCTTTCGGTAGTCCGCGTCAAATCATAGGCTCTGACCGCAAAATAGTAGGTGACCCCTTTTTGCAACCCAGGTACGGAATAGCGAGTGCTATTCCCCACATCGACACTCGCCGTGTAAATTCCGCTGTTCTGACCGTAATACACTTTGTACCCGCCCACATTGGCAGCAGTGCTGGTGGCCCAGGTGAGTGCCACATCGGCTGCAAACACATTCGCGCTGATGGCTAATAGCACAACATGGACCAGCAATATACGAGGGTTGATGAGCCATCGCAAAGAAATTATTTCGTGCGCAAAATTGATGAACATGGTGGCGTCTCCGTAGAAAAAAATGCCTGCGATTGGCGTACTACAAAGCACAACCTTCGCCGGTAACCCTGCTGCCTTTTCCTCGTGGACGAGGGGTTTAGGTCAGTGGCTTTGCGTCCCACACTTTTGCGTAGTTTGCTTTTATCGGGTAACAATAAATTTAGCGTAATCCATAGTAAATGTCATTTATTCAGACACTTATAGGCTTCTGTCACGCTGCTTTCCAATATCAATATCCTGACTATTTTACATAGTTTACCATGAAACCAAGCAAAAATACGCCGTGTCGGTTGGAGATTCCAGAACCCAGAGCGGTTTCAGCCAAAATAGAATTTCCATGGTGTAAATCCTAACGCTTACACCAGAGGAAAAAAAGGTAATATTCACCAAAAATGTGTAAAAAAACATCATACTAATTAGAAAAAACATGATAACATAGATGGTAATAAAAGCTGCCACGAAGGCTCCTCAATTTTTCTGGTCAAGCTTAGGTTTTTAGGTTTTTTGATTATCCGACAAAGGCAAACCATGTGAAAACATGGGACGCAAAGCTGCTGGTCTAAACCCCACACATTGGGGCATGGTCGCAGGGCTACCGGGCGAACGTGGCACATCCGTATCACGCCGAACGCACGGCGTACAAACAACTACGGAGGCAACGTCATGTTCGCTGATTACACGTTAATTTCTTGGCGATGGTTCAACCCTCGCCTGTTATGGGTAAGCCTTGCGCTATTGCTTGTCAGCGGGAATTTACTAGCGGCCAACGTTAATCTCGCTTGGAACGCTAGCGTTTCGGCCAACGTCGGCGGCTACAAAGTTTACTATGGCATCAGTAGCGGTGTGTACACCGCGAGCGTTGATGCAGGGAAGAATACAAGTTATCAGGTTTCAGGGCTGCAACAAGGCACCCCATATTACTTCGCGGTGACGGCCTATGACTTGACGAAGACCGTCGAAAGCGGCCATTCCACAGAAGCCACCGCAATCGCCACCCCTCTGGTGAATTTTACGGCGAGCCAGACCAGCGGCACCGCTCCATTCGCCGTGAACTTCACACCCACAGTGACTGATGGCACCATTACGGGGTGGCTGTGGAATTTTGGTGATGGCACCACCAATTCGGGAACGACAAGTACAGTGCCTAATGCGATCAAGTCCTACGGAATCGCGGGTACGTACACCGTAAGCCTCACAGTGACGGGCAGCGGGTGGAGCATCAATAAGACCTATGCAAACCTCATTACTGTGGTGCAGGCGGTGGTTTTCACGGCAAGCCCAACTAGCGGCAATGCCCCGCTCGTTACAGAATTCGTCCCCACAGTGACGGGGGGTACAATCACCAGCTGGCAGTGGAGTTTTGGCGACGGCAATACCAGTGGGGGGACAGGAAGCAGCGTACCTAGTGCGATCTGGTCTTATGCGAACGCGGGTAGCTATACCGTGAGCCTCACGGTGACCGGCCCCGGCGGGAGCGTCACCCAGACTAACCCGAATTTCATTACCGTTTCCGCATCGTCCTCGGGCAGCGGCGCTACGAGCAGCAGCACCATTAACGGACTAGTGGCGGCTTATTCCTTCGACAATAACGGTGGAACCCCGCTTGACTATTCCGGTAACGGCTATTACGGCAGCGCCCTAAATGCCGTCACGGTCCCGCAGGGCCGCTTTGGCTCTGCGATGAGCTTCAACGGTACGAACGCCTGGGTCTCTGTCGGCAGTAAGGCGTTGCTGGCACTGAGCACCGGCATGACGCTGGAGGCTTGGGTGTATCCGACGGCGGCGATGAGCGGCCTGGACACCGTTGTCATGAAAGAACAACTCGCCACCGCCACTACACCCGGCACAGCGACGTACCTGCTGGCGGCCAACAACAGCGCCAACCAGCCAATGTCCGCAGTCTGGAACGGAAGCGAAGCGACGG
>QJPH01000588.1 GCA_003242955.1 Candidatus Methylumidiphilus alinenensis | reverse complement strand
CGGCAGGGGAGGTTGTGGTACGGATTGTGGTGGTAGGTTTGGGTTAGATTGCGGCTTAGGTTGAGAATCCAAAGGTGAAGTTTTATTGGCAGACGGAATTTGCTGGCCTCCCTTATCATCCACTTTAACATTGGAATTAGCACAGTTAAATTTCCTTGACGGAAAATCAATAACCCAGCTTTCATTTTTCCTATTTAGCGGTATTGTTACATCACAAGATACGTTCTTAATAGGACTAATTTGCTGGTAATCCACATGGAGATTGACAAAGGCTTTCGTTGAAGCATTCACTACGCCTGATATAGGTCCAATCTCAAGACGAGAGACATTCTTGCATTTGTCTATGGAATATCCATCTGCAAGAATAACCGCTTCGGCACATTCACGGTTTTTAATATGTCTATAGAATACTTCGACAGTCTGTGCAGGGTCGTCTAATACAGCATAAACTGGGTTTACTACACCAAGCCAAAGGGTGATAGCGTAGATGTGTGTGAACCTAAACAATATTATTACCCCTTAGACCTGTTTTGACTGTATGAAAATTAATGGCAACAAGTAAAACTTATGATCATTTGGGAAGCAAATGCATATGCACAAGGTTCCATTTACCTTTATCATTAAGTTCCAGTTCTACTGAACCTATCCAATTCTGCGACCTCTCCCTAAAGGATTTGCTATTCACATCTACCCAAACGTTGGCATGATCCGATTCGGCACTAAGAAAGCTCACCTCATTGACTTTAAAGTACTCAGTGTTTTTAACCTGAGCCCTTAGTTTTTCAGATGGTTTTTTCCATAATGCGAGCGCAGCGTCATCATTTCGATGATCCAATGCGTCACAATATTGGCGAACCAAAGCGACTAGTTCATCTTGAACTTTCGTTGGGGTTGAAGTCGTTTTAGGCCAATCAGATTTCTTCGGGCTTGATGGTTTTATAGACACAATGGCCCATTTATCCAAAGAAACGGGTTCCAGTTCGATATTAACTTGCTGGGTTCTCGGCGAAGTTCCTCTGTCATTAGTTTTGCCTATGTAATCAACCCTCACGATGGCATGATACGATTCGGCACTAACAATCTTCTCATCATTGACTTTAATGTAATCAATTTTTTTAATGTCCCCACTTAATTTTGGTGGTGGGTTTTTCCATAAATCGCTCGCGGAGGTTACATCAAGTCGATTGATTGCCGCATAGTAGTCATTAACCACCTTGTAGAGTTTATCAGGCCTCGGTATTCCTGATTCGTCCTGTTTGAAAATTGTGCCTGGGGTTGGCATCGGGGTTGGTGCTGTGACTGGTGCTGTGACTGGTGCTGTGACTGGTGCTGTGACTGGTGCTGTGACTGGTGCTGTGACTGGTGCTGTGACTGGTGCTGTGACTGGTGCTGTGACTGGTGCTGTGACTGGTGCTGTGACTGGTGCTGTGACTGGTGCTGTGACTGGTGCTGTGACTGGCGCTGTGGCTGATGCTGTAGCTGGTGCTGTGGTTGGTGCAGGGGTTGTCATCGGGCTAAGGGCAATGGGCGACGTAACTGTTGGAGGGATAATTTTGCTAATAATGATATACCCGGTGAGGGTCGCTATCAGAATTCCGGCTGCCCAAGCGACATAGAACAATTTGCCGCGCGGTTGCAATAGCTTGACAAACTCGGCCACGCTGTTGATACGGTCTTCCTGCTTGAAGGCCAAGCCCCGTTGCAAGGCTTTCCATTGATTTCGACTTAACCCAGGAATGGACTTTGGGTGCAAATTCAACTCAAGTGCATTTTCCGCCGATAACTTACGAAAGGGATGCTGACCTGTCAGCAGTTCGTAACACACACAGGCAAGGGCATAGATGTCGTCGCGCTGGTCGGGAACTTGCTCCCGTAGTTGCTCCAAGCTGGCATAGGCGGGTGTCATGGCCCCTAGGTCACGGGCATAAAATACCGTGGCATCATTTTCACTCATGGCCGAGGCGATACCGAAATCAAATACCTTGGCTTCGTTCTGCCTAGTGATAAACACATTGCCGGGTTTGAAATCAGAGTGGACAATGTTTTTTTTATGGGCGTAGGCTAGAGCCAGACACATTCCTTCGATGATTGGCCAGGCTTGTTTGAAACTTAAGCCGCCTTTGGGCAATTCTCGGATAAGATTGCTCAATGGGCGGCCTTTAAGGTACTCCATGGTCATAAAAACATGAGTTCCATCACGATCAAAATCATAGACGGTAATGATGTTCGGATGGGAGAGTGTCTGGGCTCGTTTGGTTTCTCGTTGCAGTGCTATCAATGAAATTGGGTCGTCGCGGAAACCTATGTTGAGCACCTTCAGGGCGACGAAAGCTTCACGGTCGCTGGCTTCCACCTTGCGCATGTCCAGTGCCTTGAAGACGATGCCCATACCCCCTCTACCCAACTCTTCCTTTAGCACGAACCGCTCTTTAAGCACCGCCCCTACGCTGAATTCTTGGTTGGGTGTGAGCGAGGGCGATGTGGGTGGACGGTTAGTTGCATCATCGTCTTTGTTTGTGGAATCGTGCAAAGGCATTGGCAGCGTTCTCCTAGTAGATGAGATTGAAGTTATTTGGCTGGTTCCCAAGCTCCTGCTTGTTCGTTGACTGAACCTAGGGAAGCTGGATATCTCATCGTTATATAAAAATGAGCCGAAGCCCCGATAGGGTAGGGAAGGCTCTCGCCTCCCCTCCCTCCGAACCGTACGGGCGGTTTTCCCGCATACGGCTCTCCAGTCGGCAGTTTCCACTTCGGGACGGATTGGTGAACGACTTCCCAAGGGTGATTCCATCGTTCGCGTTACCGCTTCAATCCGCAACTCCCTCACCGGTCATGGCCTTAGGCTGGTATGCATAGCTCCAGATTCTCGGGTTCAGTACCATAGGTTGACCCCGTTCATTGACCCACAACCGATGAAGAATTTCCACCTTCCTACCCCCCTTCCCTATTGACGGTTTTGCTGCCCGTCCGTTACCATCTTCCCCGGTCGTGGTTTAGGCTCGACTTCGTCTTCTCCGTTTCCGGCTGGTTTCCCGCCGGTGCCACAATATCCTCGCCTTGCCGCGACCGCTTCCGATTTGCGGTACTATGGGGGTTCTGACTCCTGCCGCCGCTCACCCCGGCGGCAGGTATCCCCGCTTACTGCATATCACCTTCTGACCGTTCCGCCCCCAACCACACGGTGCGCCAGACCATCGTTTGTCGCCATCTGCAACGTGGCCCGTGAGTTTCAGGCTTCGCCATAAATGAGCAGGCTCGCCGCCACACCCCGCCGAATCGGGTTCGTTATCCTACGGACCGGCCTTTCGCCTCCGGTTGCTCCCCACCCCGCCTCGCGGCGACGCAGTTACCTTTGGCTACAAGGTTGATAGCTTCCCTTGACATGGACTTGCACCATGTTGATGATATGCCCTCACGGGCGCACTCATTTCGGCATGGATGCCGAAATCCAGGCCAGATGGACGGTAACGTCTCGGTTGGGCTAGCCCTTGATTCATTCGACGTGTACCCCAATTACACGTCTTTGGACATACTGGCATTTGTCGTGGTCCCGTGTTGCCATTCATGGCATTTGGATTCCGGCAATCCCTGCCGGAATAACGGCGTTTTTTGCTTGCCGGGATTCGTGTATAACGATTATATCTGGAGCTTGGGAACGAGCAGAACATCAGTTGCTTAAACATCGGGCAGGCTATTTCTGACGCTTGACTCTATAAGTAAAGTCAGACCATTGTTCAACGCGGAAGGCACGGATGTCGCGAACAGAAGGAGGAAACCAAATCAAAGCAGCCAAGGCATCAAGGGCATCCATCAAATTAGCCATATCCTCGTTCTCGCAAACGTAAAGGCTACCTTGCACACGACGAAAGCCATAATCGGCTAGTGTCGCACAGATTTCCGCATAAGCTGCTGGAACCCCCTTTGGATTATTGTCGGCGGTGTCCTTGACCACCAGATCAAAGGCAATGGCGAACATCAGCTTTCCTCGGGATCGTCCAACACGGCATTTAGGCTGTATTCTAGGCGTTCACCGGACTCCGGTATCTCTATTTCTACCATCCAGTCTTTTTCTGTCTCACGAACAGGCCGAAGAACTTGGTAAGGGATGCCGAACGGCCCGAACCTGTGAAACGAGCCAATCACTTCTGGGTGAGGGAAATATGCTTGTTGCATTGAAATGCCTTTTTGATTGAAGCTGTTAATAATTTATCACAGACAGAATGGGTTTAACACTTTCTTAATGATGGTTTCAATATGAACGAACTTCCCATCTTCGAAACAAACCGCTTCCCCCGCGAAGCCCTGTTGCCCATGAATGCTGAATGGGCGAATTTATTTGGCGAGGGTCTTGCCCAAATGGACCCTTGGCTGAGGCTGGGTTATTCCCCGGCAAGCCTGACGCGGTATTTTTCCTCCATTACCCCGGATCGACAATCATGGGTAATCTTAGACGGGGAAGCCCCGGCGGCTTGTTTGACGGTGCGCCCCGACTGGCTACGCGGTCCCCTGTTGGAATTGCTGGCGGTGCTGCCACAGCACCAAGGCAAGGGGATAGGCAAGGACATTATTGCATGGCTTGCCGGGGAAACCCGGCGACAAGGCAAGGCCAACCTGTGGACCATCAGTTCGGAATTCAATCACGCGGCACTTGATTTTTACCGGCGGCATGGGTTCGAGGAGGCGGGGGTGTTACCTGATTTGATTAGCGCTGGCGAAACAGAGAGATTGCTCAGGTTGAGGTTGTAGGAATT
>QJPH01000338.1 GCA_003242955.1 Candidatus Methylumidiphilus alinenensis | reverse complement strand
CATTATACACAAAACAACATTGACTCAAACAATATTTCAGCAAACAATATTTAAACAAATGGGCTACCAACTTTAAGGCGGGGCAGTTTCAAGCCTTTCGTGGTGAGCTTGTCGAACCATGGACGGCTTAACCATCCACCCTTCGACAAGCTCAGGACGAACGGTTAAGCCTTACGCATGTCCCGCCTTAAGCTGATAGCCAACAAATGCATGTACACAATAATTTTCACCTTGTAGAATATTTGCCGACCCGTTAGTATTACGCCGTATTGCGCACCCTACAAACAATGACGAAGTAAGCGTTCACCCCCCCGCTTTTTCCTGGGAGTGCGGTCATCTTGGCCGCCCTCAGCGGGCGAGACGCCCGCGCTCCCAGGGGGTTAACGCTTAAATGATGAACCTGCTCACCCCTAACCAACAAACATGTTGAAATCGTCAAAAAACCTAAAATAAAGTGCGGCGGTTACGACTCCGACTAAGCAAGATTTCAAACCTGAAGTTCTCAAGCGTTTCACGCTTTTTATAACTAATTTCGGTCAGCAACTGCTTGTTAATTCACCTAAACCCCCACAAGGCGTATTGAAGAATGCAATATTCAACTTGCCAGACCACACGCTCAATTCGTTGGAAAGCAACCTTAATGAACTTATCCAGACGATGGATGCCATCCATCTAAATACAGCGATGCGCCCTCTTGAATTTCTGGGGAAAAATTCAGAAAATAGTGGAATTTTAACTTTGAAGATAACTCATGGAAATCATCTATTGGTATTTTTTAGCCTTTGTTTCAACCATCTTTTTTATAAGCATGCTATCTCGGCCTGCCAAATGCCTGGGGTTGGTGGATAAGCCTTGTGGACGAAAAAACCACTATGGCGAGGTGCCGCTCACGGGTGGTTTGGCAATGCTGCTGGCAATCATACTAACTGCATTTTTGCATGGAACATTAAAAAATGACGCTTTTGTGATACTCCCCGCGTTATTATTGATAGTCTTAACCGGGGCATGTGACGACAGATTTGACTTAAGTGCGGGCACCCGATTTTTATCACAAGCCGTCGCGACCCTGCTAATAATCTACTTTGGCGAAGTCGCCTTGACTGATTTGGGCGATCTTTGCGGATGGGGACCCGTCCGATTGCATGGCTGGTCGATACCCTTCACCATTTTCTGTGCTGTCGGCATGATGAATGCCATTAACATGCTAGATGGCGTTGACGGCTTAGCCGGCGGGGTCGTGATAGTCGAACTGATAATGTTTGGGGGCATGGCCCTGCTGAGTGCAAATAAAACTGAGGCGGCACTAATTTTTTTAGTGGCAAGCGCAGTGCTGGGATTTATGGCGCTGAACATGCGTTCGCCATGGCGGTCCAAAGCGGAAGTTTTTATGGGTGATGCCGGAAGCATGATGCTTGGATTCTTGCTAGCATGGTTCGCCATTGATTTGGCAGAAAAAACGCCCAAAGCTTTCGCACCGATTACCGCTGTTTGGATTCTTGGCATACCGATTTTGGATACGGTTAGCCTCATGTTAAGGCGCATGCTAAAAGGCAAAAGTCCCTTTTCCCCTGGGCATGACCACCTGCACCATATTTTACTTCGCGCAGGATTCACCGTCCCACAGACAACCCTATTTATCATATCTTTGACATTGGCACTTGGAATGGTGGGGATTGGTGCCGAAATCTACAACATTCATGAATATGTCATGTTTTACAGCTTCATATTGTTGTCCCTGGTGTATTTCATAGGTTCGTCCCGTGAATGGAAATTGAAAGGGCTATTCAGATGAACTCCAGGGTTACCGGTATGCTTAATCAAGTGTAAGCGTTCACTCCCACCCGCTTTTTCCTGGGAGCGAGGCCATCTTGGCCGCCATTTCTGCGGACGAGACATCCACGCTCCCAGGAGGGAGTGAACGCTTAAAATCAACTGAACTCAAACCTTCCAGGATTTTGCATCCTATGGTGGAAAAGGGCAAGACGGACAGATTTCTTGAGAAACCCTCAATAGCTATGTGAATTTCCACATCTGGGTCCGGTAACACGCCTTCGCCCCGTTCCGGCCATTCGATGAAACATAATGCGTCTGGGCGCAGATAATCGCGCATGCCCATCCATTCCAATTCTTCGGGGTCGGACAAACGGTAAAGGTCGAAATGGTATACGGACCGGCCTTGCAGGGCATATTCCTCAACTAGGGTAAAGGTGGGGCTTTTTACTTTACCCTGATAGCCTGCCGCCCGGAGACACCCGCGCACGAAAGTGGTTTTGCCCACCCCTAGCGTTCCGCGCAGATACACCATGCACCCGAAAGGCAACGTCCGGTAGAATCGTCCGGCGAAATCCAGCGTTGCCGCCTCGTCGGGCAGGTAAATTAAATACGGTTTTGTTTTCACTGATTTACCAGTTTACGCAACCATGGCATCAAATCCCCCGCCAGCAGACCACGCTCGCCGACTTCCGCCGCCTTGTCGCCCGCCGCAGCATGCAGGCGAACGCCGATTTCTGCGGCTTCATCATAGTCCAGCCCCTGCGCCAAAAGTCCGGCTATCACCCCGGTAAGCACATCACCCATGCCTCCCGATGCCATGCCTGGGTTGCCTTGTGTGCATATGGAAGGCTGGGCCTTGGAGCTACCGAGAATCAGAGTGCCTGATCCTTTTAACACAACAGTCCCGCCAAACCGATCTCTCAGGGCGGCTATCGCTGCAAAACGGTCGGCCTGTACGGCACTGGAGGAGCTTTGCAATAAACGCGCGGCTTCGCCTGGGTGAGGAGTTAGCACCCAATCGTCGCGCTTTAGGGGTGCGAGTGCCAATAGGTTGAGTGCATCCGCATCGACCACCAAAGGCAAATCAGAATCTTGCACAGCCTCGAACAATACCCTTCCCCAGCCAGCCTGCCCCAGCCCCAAACCCGGCCCTACGGCAACCACAGTGGCTCGGGCCAACAATGGGCGCAACTCGTCTGCGTTGGACACACCATGGCACATCAATTCCGGGCGGCCAATATTCATCAACGCGGCATGGATGGGATGAGTGGCCAGACTGACCAAGCCGGCCCCTATACGGGCAGCGGACTCCGCCGCCATCCTTGCCGCGCCACAAAAGCCCGGCGCACCGCCCACCACTAAAACATGACCGAAATTTCCCTTGTGCGCACCACGCGCCCTAGCTGGCAGGCCCGATTGCCAAGGGGGCAAAAGCCAAGCGGATACTGGTTCATCAGACTGCACAGCATGTGGTAAGTTTAGATCGTCAAAAACAACCGCACCGCAGTGCTCGGGTCCGTTGCAAGTAAACAAGCCCTGCTTCAAACCAATGAAGACCACCGTACAATCGGCTTTCACCGCATTGCCCAAGACAAGTCCAGTGTCGGCATGGAGCCCCGAAGGGATATCCAGCGCCAACACCCCGCCGGCAAACCGATTCATGCCGCAGATGACTTCTGCATAAAGCCCCTTCACCTCACGGTCAAGCCCTGTGCCAAGCAAGCCGTCAACCAATACGTGGGCACCTTCGAAATCGGCAGGTACAAAATCCAACAGCGGCCCACCGAAGGCTTTATATTCCTGATAAGCGACCAAGGCTTCGCCATGCAGCTTTTCCGGCGCGGCAAGCGGGTAGACCCGTACATCCATACCGGCCTCTAACCCTAAGCGGGCAAGCATGTAGCCATCACCGCCGTTATTACCCGAACCACAGACCACCGATAGTGTTTTCGCATCGGGCCAATGCCAACGTAACGCGGCAAATGCGGCCGTGCCAGCCCGGCGCATCAATTCAATGCCTGGTACCCCCAATTGGTCGATTGCATAACGGTCCATGGCACGCACCTGTTCGGCGCGGTAAAGGCGTGAGGGAAGGGGGGGGGTGTTGTTCATGAGTATGGGGCTTGCCACCTAATCAGTTGACGAGGAAAATTGTAGGAGCGGACCATGCCCGCGATCATACCGAATGAATCGGCGTATCTCGCGGGCATGGCCCTCTCCTACAATCATTATTTCATGTTTCATTGTTAAATCGTATCTATGTCTATTATATCCAGTCCACAAAGCCAAGCACCCCATTCATCTGTTCGGCAGCTAGATTCGGACCAACTTGCAGAACTGGCGCATAAAATCAAACAATGGGGGATGCAACTAGGCTTCCAACAAGTTGGCATTGCCGATATCGATCTCTCCGAGGCAGAAGGCCACCTCAATGCCTGGCTTAAAGCTGGCTTTCACGGCGAAATGGGCTATATGGAGCGCCATGGCAGCAAGCGGACCCACCCGGACGAACTGGTTCCAGACACCGTCAAGGTCATCAGCGTCCGCATGGATTATTTGCCTGAAAACCGTGTTTCTATGCGGGATAACATGGAAAACCCTTTGGCCGCTTATATATCACGGTATGCCTTGGGACGGGATTACCACAAACTGATGCGCAGCCGCCTGCAAAAACTAGCCTCTTACATTGAGGCCGATGTGGGCCATTTCGGCTATCGGGTATTTAGCGACAGTGCGCCGGTTTTGGAGAAAGCATTGGCTGCCAAAGCGGGCTTAGGCTGGATCGGCAAGCACTCCAACTTAATCCACAGGGAAGCGGGTTCTTGGTTTTTCCTCGGCGAAATTTACACCAGCCTTGACTTGCCGTTAGACTCATCGGTTAAGGAAAACTGCGGAACTTGCTCAGCATGCCTAGTTATCTGTCCAACTCGGGCCATCGTCGCCCCCTACCGGGTTGATGCCCGCCGTTGCATCTCTTATCTTACCATCGAACTTCAC
>QJPH01000427.1 GCA_003242955.1 Candidatus Methylumidiphilus alinenensis | reverse complement strand
CAGCAGTTTCTTGTCCACATAGTCGGTTGATTTGGCGAGCAGGTGGTGGTAAAAATCGTCGGACACCAAATGCAAAGTCTCCCCGATTTGCACATAGCGCAGCATATCTATCGGTTCTAAACCCCCGAAAAGCAAAGTGAGCTGTCCCAGTTTCAATACAGCCTGTGGTTTGTCCAAGCCATATTTGACCATCTCCTCCGGTTTGAGTGGATAATGGGCTTGGCTTTCAGCCTTGGCAATATTGAGTAACTGCTGGATTCGTATATCATTTGCCGGTGCTTGGATAGGTGAGGCGAGCCACCAGTGGGCATCATGTTTTTCAAACACTAAACTTTCTTGGTTGGTTAGCTCAAATCGGTTTATGGCATCCACGTCTAAATCTGCCAGATGGACTGGCTTAACCTCTTCTTTTCCTGGCTCGTAAAAAGCAACCCCTGCCAGAGTGGCCAGCACTACCAAAAGAACCAAATTTAACAATAGTTTGGGCTTCATTAGCGGCCCCGCCGTTTAAACCAAATTAATGCGCCGCCCACAAACAGTGATAGGGGTAGCAGGATAAGGAAGCCAACGAAGATTAGAACCATGTTCATGTTGGAAAGAGCTAGTGTTGAATCGACTGCGGTCTTGGCTGGGATATTAATAAACTGATCGTTTTCGCTTAACCAATGAATGATGTTTAGCCCCAGATTTAGGTTGCCTCCGTTGCCCAGGTAAGCATTGGCGAGAAAGTCGCCGTCGCCGATGACCACGATACGCTGTCGGGCAGCTTTGTCAGTGGTGGCTTTCTGTTGCCCCTCCTGACTGTTTTGGGGGTTTGGGTTTTTCTCCCTCGTCAAAGCAAAGCCGATATGCAAGGGGCCTTCGTGCTCTCCCTTGTCGGCATCGAATTTGATCTTGTCTTCAATGGGACCGGTTTCTGTCCACGAACTGCGAACTGTAGTCAGAAATGGGGTTCGTTCGAATTCGCTTTCACCTGTTTTTTCCAACGCCGCCGAAGTCGGAAATACTGTCTTGACAGAAAAACCCTGCGTGATGGGAATGGACGGATATTCAGCCACCAAGGCAAAGGTGGGGTCGTTAATCCCAAATAACTGCGTAGAGGCATCGACTACCACTCCTTCCAAGAATTTTAGCCCAAGTTGTCCGGCCAGTGGGTTTAGCCCGTGCAAGTTTCCGGGATCAGCCATCCACCACAAATTACCGCCCCGTTTGACATAGTCTTGGATTTGGGCGACCTCGCCCGGCAGCAGGTTTACCCTCGGTCCATCCAGTAACAGCACGTCGGTGTTGTCGGGAATGCTGGAAATGATGCCAAGGTTGACCATGGATATCTTGATGCCCTTATTCGCCAACTCTTCGCCGAATTGGCCCAGATCGAAGTTGGCTTGACCCTTGGGGGATCGCTCACCGTGGCCTTCCAAAAAGACAATATGCAGTTCCTTGGCGTGAGCCAGTCTTTGCAAGGCATTTGCAATGGCGGTTTCAGTGGGTTCCATGACCAATTCGCTGCGGCCTTCGTATTCGATCCGCATTTGGTTATGTTCCGAGATGCCCTGTTCACGTATTTGATCCGGTTGAGTGTCGGAATTGACAAAAGCAAGGGTCAAATCCTTTTTGTGGCGGCTGAAACGCGAAACCTGCTCGGTGATTAGATCACGAATCGGTTTTTCTTCACGGGTGTAGGCGATGACTTTTATAGGTCCATGAAAAAGCTGTAAGATTTTGACGCTGGCTTCGGACAAAGAATGCCGGCTACCGGCAGTCCAGTCGAACTGCATGGAATAGCGTGTGCTTAGCCAGCCGAGCAAACCGATTACGCCTAGAAACAATAGCGTGAAAATTAAATTTTGTAGACGAATTTCAAGATGTTTTCGGGCGTTGATCTTCATTATTTTTGCAAACGGTCATTATCCAGAGTGTGTACGCTTAACACTATGAAGGCAAGGGTGAATAATATGAAGTAGGTTAAATCTTCGGTGTTGATCAAGCCGGTCAACAGCCTCTCGTAGTGGCGCAGCAGGGACAAATGTTCCAGTAAACCGCCCCCCCCTGACCTGCTCCAGTTGATTATCCATAGCAACAATAAAGTGCCAAAGGTGCCAATGGCCGCAACAGCCGGTTGGTTGGTGATGGATGAGATGAATAGCCCCACCGAGGCAAAACTGGCTGACAGCAACCCAAATGCCATGACACAAGCGGCCAGCTTGCCGAAATCCAAGCCGCCTCCCAGCAACAGGGAAAGTGGCATCAAAGTATTCATAGCCAGCAAAATCATCAGGAAAGCGAACACCCCAAGATATTTACCCAATACGATCTCGGTCATCGAAACGGGCGCAGTGAAAAGTAAGCTGAGTGTGCGGTTGCGACGTTCTTCGCTGATCAAGCGCATGGTCAATAATGGGGTCACCATTAATAAAATGATACCTGCATTTTGGAACAAACCCGCCACAATGAAATCGGTCACCCCGGGTGCCTGCTCAAAACCGGCATAACGGGCTTGTATTTCATTGAGGTAAGTGTCAAGCAATGCCAAGAAAAGATAAGCTTGGATGATCTGGATAATTCCAAGGATTGCCCAGGCTAAGGGTGAAAGAAACAGGGTGCGAAGCTCGCGCCCCGCTATGGTGAAAGCCATCATGGAGTGCTATTCCCCCTCAGTTTGTGGGCTGTGCCGGGTTATTTCGATGAAGATTTCCTCCATGCTGCGTTTCTCCGGCACCAGTTCAAGCATACCCCAGCCCAAAGAAACGGCGGTTTCGGCGATGGCATAGGCAGGATTGGATTCCTTGTCATGAAAAATCCGATAACGGTTTTCGCCCAATTCGTCAATGGAGAGTATCCCTTTGAGGGCATAAAGCCGGGCTAGGTCAGGTGTGCCTTGAGTTCTGATCAGGATGCTTAAGGCCCGCATGTTACGTTCCAATCCTTCAATACTATCATTCAAAACGATCTGGCCTTGATGGATGATCTGCACTCGCGTACACACCTCCTGAATCTCGGGCAAGATGTGTGTTGACAGGATTATACCGTGTTCCTTGCCCAGTTCGCGGATCAATTCGCGTATCTCGCGGATCTGAATAGGGTCCAAGCCCACCGTGGGTTCGTCGAGAATAATGACAGCGGGCATATGCAGAATGGCTTGGGCAATGCCCACCCGCTGCTGATACCCTTTGGACAAATTGCCAATCAGCCTCTTGCCAACTTCCGTCAGGCCGCATCTATCTTTGGCATTGTCAACCGCCTTGGTAATTTTGCTGCGGGGTAGCCTGTGTAGACTCGCACAATACTGCAAGAATTCGTCCGTCGTCAGATCCCTGTACACCGGCGGCACCTCAGGCAAATAGCCCAGCTCGCGCTTGGCTTCCTTAGGGCAGTCGAGGATGTCAATGCCATTGATGAAAATTTGGCCTTCCGTGGGGGCAAGATTGCCACAGATCATCTGCATTGTGGTGGTTTTTCCCGCTCCGTTGGGTCCGAGAAAGCCCAATATTTCTCCCCTCTCCAGTGTGAAACTGACATTATTGACAGCGCAGTGGCCGGCGAAAAAACGGTAAAGTTGTTCAACTTGAATCAGGCTGGTCATGAGTGGGCGTAGGGGCAAGAGGTTGTAAGCTTGTTAAGTTTCGAACCAGTTTTCCAACTGTAATTGCTTGAAATACTTAAAGTCTGCTATATTTCTGGTCACTAAGGTCAGGCCGTTGACAGCGGCAATGGCGGCTATTTGACCGTCTGCATAAAGCGTACTGTAGCCTAGGGCCGCTTGCCTGACGCGTTCGTCGGCGTGATAGATGGCTGCTTCATTATCATAGGGCAAAACCGCGATGGGTTGCACCAGCAATCGATTCAGATAATTTGCCAAAGCCGCTTTGCGTTTGCCCTCCGGTAGTCTCTCCACGCCAAAACGCATCTCATGGATGACCACTGATGCGGTGCAGGTGCGGGTACCGAATTGTTTCAATTTATTCAACACCAGCGGGTTCGCGTTTGCCCTTGTCGGCTCAGACAATATATTGCTATCCAGCAGGTAGGTCAATCGTCCCATGCAAATTCCCGAGGCAGGGATTTATCGCGCCAACAGTCTATCTCTTCATCCGTCAACTCTAGCCAATCAAAATTGTTGGCATTCCGCCAATCTAGCACAGTGTCCCATAGCGATTTAGGTTCAGACTGGGTGGTACGCAAACGCTCATACTCCGACTCGGAAACCAGCACGGCGACAGGTTTGCCATGCCGTGTGATATGCACGGATTCGCCCGTTTCGGCCTCTTGTACAATGCGGGTGAGTTGATTTTTAGCTTCGGCAATGGAAACGGTTGTCATGTCTAACCCAAATTATGGTTATATTAATAGCCATTTTAAGCGGATAACCGACTAATCTCAAGAAAATTTCAGCAATTCTCATTTTGGCCAGAATGCTGTCATTCCGTCCGGGATGACGGGCCACAATCATCGTTTTGGCTCAAAATAAGAATTGCTGAGTAAATTTCAAATCGAATCTTATCATTTTACCTGTTTGGGCTTTCCCCTGGGTACGAAAAAGTTTAACCTTCTATAGGTGTGTTATAGCGAGTCGCACTGCAATGGTGGTGCGTTTTTTCATTTGAGAGGAGTTTAGAATAATGCGAATAGGCATACCCAAAGAAATTCACGATGGGGAAAAGCGCGTGGCGACCACGCCGGAAGTGGCAGAAAAGCTTCAAAAGCTAGGGTTCACCGTCGCTGTCGAGGCGGGGGCCGGTGAGGGGGCCGATTATTCCGACGCAGCCTACCA
>QJPH01000124.1 GCA_003242955.1 Candidatus Methylumidiphilus alinenensis | reverse complement strand
GAATCTACGGTGATTTCCCTCCCGGCAGGCACGGCACAAGCGTTCCAGATAACGCCTCAAACGACTAAAACACTGACCAACATCCAAGTCTATGTGGATGCGAGTTCGACCGCGACGGGGCTGCGTACCGCCATCTATACCAGCTCGTCCACAGGGCATCCCTATGCGTTGTGGGGGGGGGCTGGTATATCGACTGTGTTGAAGGCCGGTGCTTGGAACTCGATAACCTTGTCTCCATTGAGCCTGTCCGCAGGCAAATCCTATTGGATAGTGATACTTGGCACGGGTGGGACGTTGAACCTGCGGGGTCAACCGGGCACGGGAACGAACCTGACGGAAACCAGCGCATCCACTACACTGACTAGCCTGCCGAACGGTTGGACAACGGGTTCTGTTTCGACGGGCGGTCCTGAGTCGGTCTATGGTGCCAATTATTGATGGCTTCGTGCCTCACCACCTATCAGTATTGTACCCCCCTTTGCAAAAGGGGGGCTAGGGGGGATTTACGGGGAATTGGTTACATAGTAAACTATTGATAAATCATCCTTGATCCCCCTTTTGCAAAGGGGGAGGAACCACGCATCCTTGGCCTTATCGTAAAGTGATAGCTGATGAGGGCTTCGTGCTACACTACTTGACAATTTTTCCGAAATCCCTTGTAGATTTCATCCAAACTGGAGAATCACAATGTTATCTTACCACCTCATTAGAATTCAGAGTACCCAAACTGCTATCGCCTACCTATTAGGCTTTGCCTTGCTTTCCTTGTGGCCGAACCTTGGCAATAGTACGCCGGCCTTGCCAATCTTGCCACAAGTGTATATTGATGCCACCTATTCGCCGTCGATAGGCAACACCATCACCGTAAACGCCGGTGGGGATTTTCAGGCGGCACTCAATAATGCGAATCTTGGTGATACCATAGTGCTCCAAGCGGGTGCAACGTTTACCGGAACCTTTACTTTGCCCACTAAAACGACTGGTTCAGGCTGGATTTATATCGTTTCAAGCAATTATTCTAGTCTGCCTAGTCCCGGCAACAGGGTAAGTCCTACTGATGTGGTCAACATGCCGACGATTACTTCACCCTATGGGAACGCAGGTCTTGGCCTTCTTACTAACAGCGCAGCACATCACTACCGCTTCGTCGGCATTGAAATCAGGCCAACAACGGGAACGTATCTCTGGAGTATTGTGAGTATAGGGAACGGTGAAACGTCTCTTGCCGCGCTTCCCCATGACATCACCATTGACCGTTGTTACATCCATGGTGACCCAACCGTAGGCAGTAATCGAGGGGTGACCATGAATGGTGCAAGCGTGGCCGTGGTTGATTCATATATTTCAGATATCAAAGTAGCCGGTGCCGATACCCAAGCGGTGGCATCAACGAATGGTCCCGGTCCTTTCAAGATTGTCAATAATTATCTTGAGGCGGCCGGCGAAAACGTCATGTTTGGTGGTAATGACCCCGGTATTGCCAACCTCGTCCCCTCCGATATCGAAATCAGGAATAATTACTTTTTCAAGCCTCTGTCGTGGATGACGCAGCTTACGAATGGACATCTATGGACCGTGAAAAACCTTCTTGAATTCAAGAATGCCCAGCGTGTTCTGGTCGAGGGTAACCGCTTTGAGAACAATTGGCCAAATGCGCAGGATGGGGCATCCATACTGATAACGCCCCGCAATCAAAACGGCACGGCCCCATGGTCGGTGACGCAAGACATAACCTTTCATCTCAATACGCTGGTCAACTTGGCGAGTGGGTTTAACATTCTAGGTACTGATAATCTTAACCACAGCCAATATACCAAACGTTTGTTGATACAAAATAATGTAATTGGAGTTACTGGAGTTGGTGGAGGTTTTGGAAGGTCAATTCAAATTTCCACAGATATAACTGATTTTACCATAGACCACAATACCATTTTAAACACTGCAACTGGAGCCACTAGCAATCTTGGTATAAGTGGAGGTACAGGAACCAAAAATAATCAATTTGTTTTTTCTAATAACCTTGCTTCTCATGGTCAGTATGGATTTTTCGGTAATGCAGTGGGGGAAGGCAATATATGCTTGAAAACTTATTTCACCAACTGGTCATTCACCAACAACGCTATCATCGGGCCAAATTTGAGTTCGTCTTACCCCGCCAATAATTTTTTTCCTACCAATACCTTAGCGGTTGGCTTTGTGAACTACGCCGGAGGAGACTACCACCTATCCACTACCAGTCCGTACAAGAATGCAGGTACCGACGGATTGGATTTGGGCGCGAACATAGATGCCATTGCGAATGCAAGCACTGGAGTTGCTGGTGTCGGTTCACTAACCCCGCCTACTGGTCTGCAGATTCAGTAACATGGACTTGCCGACGGGTGACGTCGCACTCGTCGGTTAAAACCCGCAATGCAAGCGAGTCGCTATTTTTCGCGATACCCGAAATTGGGTCCCCTCCGGTTTCGAGAGCGAAAATTAGCGACTACTCTGCCTTCGGTGGTCCGTGTTCGTCCTGAGTCCGCCCTCGCATTGCTTGCACTTCATCTTCGCGAAGGGCTGCGCCAACGGCTATCCCAAATGACTACGGCGGTTGGTTACATCCTATATTCTGACTTGAAACAAGCCATATAATTTGTGAAAATATCCAATCATTATAGAAGAATAAATCTATGCTACCTTTCCGAAAAAAAAATGTTGCCAAGTCGAAATCCGTTCTGATATTGGCATATAGCTGGCCGCCAGATTTCAGTATTGGCGCGGTGCGCCCCGTTTATCTAGCTCGACAACTCGCTCGTTCGGGTTGGCAACCCATAGTCGTCGCTGTGCGGGAACAGTATTACGAATCTAAGAACACTAGCGGTGTCACGGGTGCTGATTCGGCCCTTGTCATCCGCACCCACTGCTTGCCAAGCCCCCGCCATGCGTACTTATGGGTGAAAAAATGGCTAGCATGGACTCGCCGCCAACTGGTCAGCGCTGCCCCTAACGTCAAGTTCAATGATGGGTCTACGCCCAACAGTCAGAAGGTTGTGAAACCGGCACATGGGTGGCTAAAAGGGACTTTTCTATCATTGCTCCACACACCGGATGAATTTCAGGGCTGGTTCCCTTTTGCCTTGGTCGCCTCTCTACGCATTATCGGTCAACATCGGCCAGATTGCGTGATCAGCACAGCACCACCTTTTACCTCCCATTTGGTCGCTTTGGTGCTGAAAAGACTGTTTGGCATTCCTTGGGTGGCGGATTTCCGGGATCCGTGGACGTGGTATGAATTTCACCCGTCCGAAATTCACTATGATGTTTCCAGATGGATCAATCGGAGACTAGAGAAAATGGTTATGCAGCATGCAGACCGTATTGTGTGTGTAACACCTGCAATGACAGAGAAATACCGTCAACTTTACCCAAACCTGCCAGACAACAAGTGGGTTACTATTACGAACGGGTTTGACTTGGATGAATTCGCAATGTTAGACCCCGTTGAAAAGTCAAACCGGTTCACAATCAGCTATGTCGGTAGTTTTGCGTTCTCACGGACTCCGCAACCTCTGCTAAAAGCCATAGGAGAACTCATTGCGGAGGGCAGGCTTGACAGACACATGGTAACCTTGAGGTTCGTTGGCGCATGCCAGTTCGTGGGGGGCAGACCCATGACGGAGATGATTGCCGAAAACAAACTGGATGGAATTGCCGAAATCATCGGTGTTATTCCAAGGACTGACGCGTTAAGGGAAAGCCTTCGAGCTAACGTGCTAGTGTTATTGGGAGGAACTCAACGACTAACAGTCGCAGCTAAAATATATGAGTATATAGCCGCTAGGAAGCCGATTCTGGCAATTGTAGAAGAAGGGGCAACATCTGATATTATTCGGCAAGTTGGGGGGGGGCGTGTTGTTGCCCCTGACGATTTGGCAGGCATCAAGGATGCAATCGCTTTTTGGTACGATGAATACATCCAAAAGGGACAGACGACGGAAGGATACCAATCAGGGAGCATGGCTAGTTCCGACGAGTTCAGTTGGGCGAGACTTGGGGTGCGCTATGTTTCAGTGCTTGATGAGTGCTGCATAAATCAGTGACAGTTGCCCATTACCTTAAAATCAGCAATACTCATTTGGAATCACCCTTGGGAAGTTGTTTACTGCAGCCGGGCGGGATTTGTAATCCCGTACGTAACGTTTCGTGGTTAGACAGGCATGGTTGCAACACAAAACGTAAGCGAGAAATCCCCCTAACCCCCCTTTTGCAAAGGGGGGGACTGGTATGTTCATTTCTGAAATACGCCTTATAGTGTCGCTAGAAGTAAAGCGGCTTTTCAATGCTGCCGTTTTTCTACAGATGATCGACATGAACATCGCTCACCCGACGCGCTTTTCTTCAGCGATCTGCGGAATAATGCCCACATGGGTTTCGCCATCCAAGAACTGCCTCTGCCACATTTCAAAATTGACCAGCGACCACAGCCGCTCCATGTGATCAGCCTTGCCGTTGACATGTTCGTGCACAAGCCGGTGCAGGAAATCAGGCTGGAAATATCCGCGTGATAGGGTGCGTTCGCCCAGAACGTATTCGTCCAGCAGCGGACGGAATTCCCCCCTGAACCAGCGCGCCAATGGCACAGGGAAGCCCATCTTGGGCCGGTTCAGGATAGTTTCAGGCAGCACAGTCTTCATCGCTTCTCGCAACACATATTTGGTGGTCCAGCCGCGTAGCTTCAGCCGATCCGGCAATGCGGTTGAAAACTCGACCAGTTTGTGGTCCAGGAAAG
>QJPH01000396.1 GCA_003242955.1 Candidatus Methylumidiphilus alinenensis | reverse complement strand
GAAAGAAAATGGGGTTGAGGAAGGCAAAGGTTGAATTGGTATCATATTTGGAATAACTCGGATCAAAAGCTTGAAGATTTAAACACTCAAAAATAAATGGCATCTGGAAAGATTGCCTAAATCGCGTATCTTTTTCACCCTCGACACCGGCGAAAAGCTGGCATCCTGTCAGGCATGAAATCCCTGCTCGACCTGTTCAGAAAAACCAAGCCGTCAACTGCTTCCCCTGTCCAGAGGAACATGGCCGCCAACCCCGACGACGAGGAGATACCCCGCTACCCGCCGTTTGCCAAGGGGCTGCCTGCTGCTTCCGTGGACAGGGTGCTTGCCAGCCAGTCGGAACTGGTGGGTTCCATCCGCCACACTCTTGGGCTTCCAAACGCCACGTTCAATTCCGTCGTCATGCCGGTCATTGGACGTTTGCCGGAATGCGGTTGACTACACCATGCCGGTATCCATCGTCAAAGGACGGCAACTTGTCGGTTCAGCAAATGCCTGATTTAATCAATGTTATCAGTTCTAGCTTGCCATCCATGGACGCTGGATTTCGGCATCCCTGCCGAAATGACGGGCCTCCAACACTTGTGTATAACGACGAGCGCTCCGCGTGGGAATGCAGCCAGCACCGCTCCGGCGGTGCAAATCACCGTAGGCGTTCCCACCGAGGACCGTCACTACCCTGTTGCCACCGGCAACAGCGCCGGGGGCGGCGACCGCAGCGGCCTGTACCAAGGCGTGTTACGGCAGAACTTGGGGACTGCTGGACCGGTTTCGCCTGATGGAGGTCGGCTACCCCGAACCCGCCGAAGAAATGCAAAGCTGGCCGGGGCCGTCCCGACCATGCCGAAGGCTCGGTCCTATACTTTTGCCATCCCCCATGCACCCGCGTAAAATAGGACAGCACACTCATAAAGCGGTCAAGAACTAGCAACCAAATACCATAACGACATTAGAAACCAAGCTAAAACAGGCCGCTGTGACAATAAACTTGACGGGACTCGATCATGAACATTTCTCAAATAGAATCAGAAATTTTTTCACTCCCGATTGAGCAGAGGGCCAATTTGGCACACAGGCTTCTGTTAAGTCTGGAAGAACCGTCTGAGGCTGAATTTGAGCGGCTATGGGGTGAAGAAAGCGCCCGTCGTGCCGCTGAATTCGATTCGGGAACAGTCCAAGCGATTCCGGGTGAGGAAGTTGCCGCAAAGGCAAGGGCGCTATTGCGGTGAACCATGATTTTCTTCCTGAGGCGGAGGCGGAGTATTTGGATGCCATCCGCTTTTATGAAGACCGCCAACTTGGACTTGGCGCGGTTTTTATCGTGGAATTTGAAAACTCCCTGCGCTTGGCCTTGGATCGCCCACAAGCATGGCGTCTTGTGCATGATTCGGGGGTAAGACGCATTGGCTTATCCCATTTCCCCTATGCAATATTTTACCGGGTCATCGTCGGGTCATTGCAAATTACCGCTGTTGCCCATCACCGTAAAAAGCCGGGTTATTGGTTATCTCGGCTAATTACATAGCCAGTGAAATAGTAGGCTGGGTTGCAAAGCACCCTGAATTCGCCGAGGTGATAAACCGCACCGACGATCCGGTGGAAACCGTCGCGGCGAACCTGTGCTTCGACTATGTGGTCTTCCGGGTCTCGCAACCGCAACTGCCCGAGGAAGGCATCTCGCCGGAATTGATGGCAAGCCTCGACCGCTGGGTCGGGTCTTTGAGCGACACCCTGTTCCGGGAAGTCGCCCTAGACGCCGCCTATTGGATAGAAAACTCGCTGCTCGGGCGGCAAAGCGTCACCCGGAAAGCCTTAAAGTTCGCTGAAAAAGATGCGGGACAAGCTCGACGGGCTGGCCTTCCTTGACCATCGGGTGAACCGGGTCGTGCAAACCCTTGACGAAACTCTCGGCAGGGTGCCGAAAACCGGGCCATTGGACGGGGCTTATTTGCAGGAGGTGTTCGCACTTCCACTGGTGCTGTCCGATTCAGAACAGCCGCGTAGATCGGACAAGTGAACACCAAACACACGGGGGAAAACCCGTCCTTAGGTTTCGCCCTGTACGGGCTATATCAGCGTTTCGCGAAACGGACCCGTTGCAAAGCCAAGTTAGGCTCTGAGGGTGGATTGGCAGGGGGCGAAACAACCACCCATCCATCTGCCGCATGTTTTTCCTGCCGTGCTTTCAGGTCGGCATAAATCCTATCTAAATCATAATCCAAGCTGGCGGTGTGTTGTTCGCGGTTAGCGCGGACTTCTTCAATAATGCTGTCAGTCATTGTCGCCTCCCATCAGTTCTTCGGGTGTGCAAATTATTACTATGCAGCTTTGGTTTTATCTAGATCAAACTGAACGCTCTGATAATCATGAGTTTGCGCTTTATCGCCATCTGATTGATACTTTCCATTGAGGTAATCAACCAAACTATCCAAATCGTAAGCGTGTTCTTTGGCTAGGTTGTCTTTTATAAACCACAGTTCTTGCAAAGTTTCATCAATCATCTTCATTAACCCCCATCAGTTCTATCGGTGTGGCTATTTCCGGGCAAATAAAGCCATAAGTTTGGCAAATTTTTTCGTATCAATGGCTTTTTCTCCGCATTGTCGATATGCCTACAATTCCAAGTTAGCAGATAATCCATGCCGTGGAACCAATTGCTGGCAAGCTCCAGCTTGTCGTGTCTCGGGAAGCTGGAGCTTCCAAGTCCGCGTTCCCAAGCTGGTGCTTCACTGCCATTAAGTTAAGCCGTCATTCCGGCATGGACCGCCGGAATCCAGATTGCAGGGATGCCGACAATCTATGCCATCCATGGAGCCTAGGTTCCGGCGATCCCTGCCGGAACGACGCGCTTTTCTTTAGCTGGTTCCCAAGCTCCAGCTTGGGAACCAATTGCTGGCAAGCTCCAGCTTGTCGTGTCTCGGGAAGCTGGAGCTTCCAAGTCCGCGTTCCCAAGCTGGAGCTTCACTGCCATTAAGTTAAGCCGTCATTCCGGCATGGACCGCCGGAATCCAGATTGCAGGGATGCCGACAATCTATGCCATCCATGGAGCCTAGGTTCCGGCGATCCCTGCCGGAACGACGCGCTTTTCTTAACTTAATGGCAGTGAAGCTGGAGCTTGGGAACGAGCAAATTCGCCGAGGCGATAAACCGCGCCGTCGATCCGGTGGAAACCGTCCATGGTTTCGCCATGCGGGTTCTACTTTTGCCATCCATCACGCCCCCGCGTAAAATACAAAAATGAATGAGGTCGCAAGTCATCCATCTTGCCAGACATCTCATCAATACTATCATGGAGCAAGCTTTTGTCAGCCATTGACGACCTCATCAAACAAATCGACAACCCCGCTTTGCGCGAACGCTTAAAGCTGGAATGGAAAAAAGCCGTCAAGGACAAAAAATTCGGCTTGGTGTTTGAGCAGCATTTGCCTGAATTATTACCCCTCTACCAAACCCGCCCACGCCGTGGCGATTTAGTCTGCAAAAAAGGCGGGGCCTTGACTGAATTATGGCAAGTCCGCCGCATTCGTGACGGCATGGCAAGCTGTGGCAAAATTCTTCAAAACCCTGAAACCGCAACCAAGCAGCCTAATGAATCCGTATTGCTGCCGGTTGATGAATTAATCGTGGTGAGGCAATTTGGCGAGCCGATCTATCCGGCCTTGACGCCCATTGACGAGGTGCAAAATGGCCCGCTCGATGCCCCTTGGCATACGCTGATTGAAGCCGACAATTACCATGCCTTGCAACTGCTGGAATACCTGTATGCCGGGCAAGTCGATTGCATTTACATTGACCCGCCGTACAACACCGGAGCCAAGGACTGGAAGTACAATAATGATTATGTGGATGGTAATGATAGTTGGCGACATAGCAAATGGCTGGCGTTCATGGAGCGGCGGTTGAAACTTGCCAAGAAACTCCTCAAGCCGGATATTGGGGTGTTGATTGTTACGATAGATAAGAATGAACTCCATCATTTAGGTGTTTTGCTGGCAGAATTATTGCCTAATGCAATTCGTCAACTGGTAACAATTTGTATAAATCCTAGTGGTACATCTGGGGAAGGGTTGTCACGAGTGGAGGAATATGCCTTTTTTTGCTTTTTAGGAATAGCTGAACCAAGTCCAGTCGCTGATGATCTGCTTCTTCCATCTACTGAAAAGAGATCAAAAGGTATTCGATGGGAATCAATAATGCGCGGTGGTACAGCTTGGTATAGAAAGAGTCGCTGCAACCTATGTTATCCAGTTGTTCTTGATCCTACCGGTGTAAAAATTGTTGATGTTGGAGAACCTCTACCATTTCATGATGATGAATCCATAGATAATCAAGTGGAAAGTAATAGACCTTTCTTGAGAGGGGATAGTCCTTTAGCTTGGCCTCTTAGGTCTGATGGTCGTCTTGGTATATGGCGAATAGAAAACAAGAAGCTTTTGGATTTAGTTTCAAAGGGATATGCTTATGTATCTTCCCATGATAAGGAAAGAGGAACTTGGACTATTCGCTACTTGATGGAAGGGACAGTAAATGAAATCGATTCAGGAGTAATCGCAGTCGAAGGAAGGGGGCATAAAGGTGAAGTAGTTTTAAAACGCCTAGAAAACCGACAAATAATAGCCAAGACAATCTGGAATAGAGGTAGGCATACAGCGGGTGGTGGCGGTGGTTCGACCTTACTTGTTGAAATTTTGGGAAAGCGTGATGTGTTTTCGTTTCCCAAATCTGTTTACAGTACAAAGGACTGTATAGATGTTGTAATCGGGAACCGCCCTAACGCTCTAATCCTA
>QJPH01000304.1 GCA_003242955.1 Candidatus Methylumidiphilus alinenensis | reverse complement strand
AAATCCACGTCTAGACGGAACCCCGAACGGGCTAGTGAAAAAACGGCACGGATGCCTTCTGTACCCATGGTTCTAGTCTAATCCTTAGTCCGGTTGGCGGAGTTGTTGAAAGTGTAGAGCGCGAACAGCACCAGGAAAGCGAATACCACCATGCCACCCGCTAGCCAATGGGCCTCAGTGTATTCCATCGCCTCGACATGGTCGTAAATCTGCACTGACACGACCCGTGTCTTGCCCGGTATATTTCCGCCTATCATCAAGACGATGCCGAATTCCCCGACGGTATGGGCGAAGCCTAGGACGGCGGCGGTGAGAAAGCCGGGCCGGGCCAACGGCACGACGACGGTAAAGAACGTATCCCAAGGGCCGGCCCGCAATGTCGCCGCCGCTTCCATGGGTCGTTCGCCGATAGCCTCAAAGGCGTTTTGCACCGGCTGCACCACAAAAGGCATGGTATATAGCACCGATGCCAACAATAGGCCCGGAAAAGTGAAGGGCAGCAATCCTAGGCCTAGTGCTTGGGTGAGATGGCCAATGGGTCCTTGAGGCCCCATTACCACCAGCAAGTAGAAGCCCAGCACCGTGGGTGGAAGCACCAAGGGCAGTGCCACCACGGCACCAACCATCCCTTTTAGCCGTGACCGGGTGCGGGCCAGCCACCAGGCGATGGGGGTGCCGATCATCAGCAGTAGACAGGTGGTGAGGCTGGCGAGTTCCAGTGTCAGCTTGATGGCCGACAAGTCTACGGTGTTTAAATCGGCCATGCCCCATTCCTTTGCCTAAAGGTCGTAACCGAAAGATTTGATCACGACCTTGGCTTTGTCGCTTTTTAGATAATCCATCAAGGCCGTAGCGGCTGGATTTCCCTTTCCTTTCGCCAAGATCACCGCATCCTGTCGTATCGGCTTGTACAGCTTGCCGGGTACGAACCATGCCGAACCGCTGGTCAACTCGCCATCCTTCTGCACCTGCGAAAGGGCCACAAATCCGAGTTCCGCATTGCCGGTGGCGACGAATTGCTGGGTTTGGGCAATATTCTCGCCTTGTACGAACTTGGGCGAGAGCGTGTCCAATAGCCCTAGGTTTTTCAGCACTTCTAGCGCGGCTGCGCCATAGGGTGCCGTTTTGGGGTTGGCCAAGGCCAGATGCGCGAATTTGCCTTCTTTTAGCACCTTGCCTTTATCATCGACGAAAACGGGCTTGGCACTCCATAACACTAATTTGCCGATGGCGTAAGTGAAGCGGCTGCCTGGGACGGTCATGCCTTCCTGTTCTAACTTGGCCGGGGTGGTCTCGTCGGCGGAGAGGAAAACCTCAAAAGGCGCTCCACTTTGAATCTGTGCGTAGAATTTACCGGTTGCCCCGACTGATACGACCGCTTTATGCCCGGTGTCCTTTTCAAAGTCGGCGGCGATCTTTTGCATAGGGACGGTGAAATTGGCGGCCACGGCGACTTGGACTTCTCCGGCAAACGCCAAGGCCGATGCGCCAAGCAAGTAAAGCGAGACGAGCAACAAACGAATCGTCCCCAGTAGTGTACGGGACCAGAAATCCTCGACGATGCGGTGATGCTCGTCCCAGTCGTTGATGGCTGCTTCGAATACCGGGCGTAGTAGTGCGTCCGCACGTGCCCGTCCGTAGAAGCTGCGCACGAGTTGGGCGATATGCTGTTCGTCAAGGGTGGATTCTTGGTGGTTCATGGTGTTGCCCTTCGGATAGTCAAGTCGATTGTGATATAACGGATATGAATATCAGTATATAACGATTTCTACCGGAGAATCCAATGCAAAGCCGTCACTAAGCTAGCAATTCTCATTTTGGCGTAAATGCTTCTGCCGCAAATAACCGCGCCCACCAACGCACTGTCTCATGAGACAGTTAAGAGACACCGATTTTAGGGCTATGAGACAGGCATGAGACAATAAAACTGTCTCATAGGAAGTTTTGAAGATTTATAAGCTAATGTATTTTATGATATAAATATGTTGGCATGGTGTTTGATTATGTTCAAAAAGCAGCGGAACGGCAAAAGCATTTAAGCAGACGACTGCTTTAAGAACACTGCCCCAACGACGAGTACCATCAATTACATTAGAGGAAAACACCATGAACCAACACAAAACCGCAACCGCTGGCGTTGCCGCCTTTGCTTTGATGCTCATCGCATCGTCTTCACAAGCAGCCGGTGTCAATTTGGTCACTAACGGCTCGTTTGAGCAGATGACCAACGGCGTGGGTCAAATCGGTAGCTGGGGTGTCACGCAAGTCACTGATTGGACAGCGACCGGACCAGGTTACATGACTGTCTTCGCCCCCGGAACAGCAACGACAGGGGTGCCTAATGGTGGTCAACCGCTTACACTCTGGGGTCCGGGAAATGGAGCGGCGAATGGCCTACCCGCCACAAGCCCTGACGGCGGCAATTTTCTGGCTACCGATGTCACTTATGGTTACAACAATGCCGATGTCACTCCCCTGCTTAGTCAGACCGTCAATGGCTTGACAGTTGGCGACCAGTACAGCGTTAGTTTTTACTATGCGGGTGCGGAGTGGTATAACTATAGCAGTCCCCACAATCTCACCAATGCATGGAGGGTTAGCTTGGGTGCTGAGACAAAGGAAACCTCCATTCTATCATACGCAAGCCATGGCTTCAGTGGGTGGCAGCAAGCGACGATCACCTTTACTGCATCGAGTGCCAGTGAAGTGCTGAGCTTTCTGGCGACAGATGCTCCAAGTGGTGTACCGCCTATTGCCTTGTTGGACGGCGTTAGCATGACCGACGTTACCCCAACCCCGCTGCCTGCGGCATTGTTTTTCGTCGCCCCGGCCTTGGCGGGTGTGTTTGGGTTTTCGCGCAGGAAGCAGGTCAAGGCTTAACCCTTGCTTTTTTTCAAATTCTAAAAACCGCCTTTCGAGGCGGTTTTTTTTCCAGACCACAGCAACAGTGTAAGCTATTATCTGGAAGAGGGTAGTTCCTAGTTTGGATCGGTCCATTGTCGACGAACGATTCAAGCTTAAATCATTGCGACGTGGGGCAATGCTTGATGGCCTGTCGTGGAAGGAACTGCGCGACGAGGGGCGTAGGTGAGCGGCCTCGTTCTGGATTGTTCAATTGCCATAAAATATTAGCCTTGGCCCGTGCCGAGAAATTCACGACCTATGATGCGGCTTATCTGGAACTGACCATAAGGCGCGGCTAGCCCTTGGCGACAAAGGTCTTGGTCATCGTTCAGCCCATAAAATGTGGAGTGCGGCAACTTGTCGCCGCTTTCCGAACCCTGCGGCGACGAGTCGCCGCACTCCATAAACCCACTCATCGGGCTGAACGATGACCAAGGCCGCGACAAAAGACCATGCAGTTCGCAGCCAAGTGTATGGGTATCCCATCATTCCCAGAATAACTATCAACCAACTAATTGGGCAAATTCGACCAGTAAGAGACAGCCAACAATTTCGGGCGAACGGCTGGAAATCTCCATTGACCAGACTTTGGCTGAAGCGACTAACGTTGATTCTCAGGCAAAGACACCTACTCTTTTTTAATCAGCGTCAAACCCTCAATTCGCTCAAAATGCTGTATATTGCCAGTCGCCAGTTTTAAACTATGGTGCATGGCTGTCGCACCGATGAATAAGTCTTCCGCCTCGATTAACATCCCCTTTTTTTTCAAATCTTTATAAATAATTGCGGCTTTTTCCGCACAAGCAAAATCTAAAGGCAATATCTCCATGTTGGCAAACATCATTTTCCAATAGCGATCCTCGTCTTGGTTGTCGCCGCGCAGTAGTTCATAAACCGTGATGCTCGAAACCGCAAAACGATAAGATTGCCTGGTGGTACAGCGTTTTTAATATCAATTGATTACATTGATTAAGTTTTGAAATAGTTGGCGGCAAAGGGTTGCCGCCCTACAGTCCTTGATACGCAGTAGGTCGGCAACCCTTTGCCGACATGGGGCGCATATATGTAAGTAACGAACAGATATTGAAAACGCTGTAAGGTGATAAAGAAAGGTTTTGTCTTTATCAGCCTTCTTCGCCCTTTTATGGGCAATCAGTATGTTGGTATCTAGGCAAATCATTTCCATTGGTTGAGATGCCGTCTCTTTTCTTCAATCGTTTGATATTCATTATCGGACATTTCAGGGCTGTCAAGCAGAAACCGTTGAAAGTCGCCTGAATCATTGCCGTTGTCGTCTGCGGACAAAATAATCAACTCCACCCGTTTGGCGGTAAAGTTTTTAGGTAGGTTGAAATGAATACTGCCGTCAATGACTTCGATATATTGTTTGATGGCTTGCATGGGTGTACCCCTATTCCCCTGTGATTTCAGATTTAGGCTTTTTAGTCATAGGCTACCGCATTCTCAAGTGTTGTTTTGCACTAGTTCGAAGATGGCGCATTAGCGAAGCGCATTACGCCGCATGGCAAACTTTAGCATTCGGCGAAATACACTTCGCTATTCCGCCCTGAATGCGCCTTACTGCGTTAACGATCCGCATCACCGGCAGCAAAATGCCGATCAAAGAATGAGCGAAGCTTTTTACTGTCCTTTGCATACCGATTGTTATGCCTTGCTGGGCAGTTCACGAACTATATGAGTCTTAATATGTTGTGGAGTTTCCCAGAGTATGTCGGCCTCGATTAAACATTCGAGATTAGCACCTCTTGCCACTAGAGTATTTGTAAGAAAATCTGAGGAAAGGACATGACGAACACAAGCCCAAGTTCCAAATCCGAAACTGCCAGCCGCCAAGAGAATGCGCTTGCGAGGATCGAATGGACTTTGACATA
>QJPH01000453.1 GCA_003242955.1 Candidatus Methylumidiphilus alinenensis | reverse complement strand
GCATAATATAGATAATGGTTGATATCAAGAAGTTTAAAGGTCGTCTGCTTTTATGGCATGGTGCATGTTTGTACAAGTCGTTCAGTTAAATTAAAGGCTTGATTTAAGAACAATAATCATTCTAATTTGCAAATAGAATATATAAGCGTCGTAGTCTTTTATAGTATCATCACGGGTAGTACATTATGTACATCAAAAAATTATTTACGTTGGGGGTGTTGGCATCTTCGATTTGTCAGGCTGCTTATGCTAACAATGAAGCCCAAAAAGGCTTGTCCAATGAAACCCCCACTGTTCTTCAAGAAGTCATAGTCATCGGTAAGAAACCCCATCGTGATATTTCGGTCAAAGATAAAATTACCACTGAAACATTGACTCGGAAACAAGCTCAAGTCTCTGATACTGCAAAATTACTAGAAGACACCGCAGGGGTGAGTCTACAGACTGGCGGCGGGGTGTCTTCATTACCAATTGTTCACGGTTTGAACGATAACCGTATCAAAGTTGATGTTAATGGAATGACAGTAAATGCATCATGCCCAAACCATATGAATCCACCCCTGTCTTATATTGACCGTACTAACATTGGGAATATTACTATATTACAAGGGGTCACACCAGTCAGTATGGGTGGCGACAGCATTGGTGGAACAATTTCGGTACAGTCAACTGAACCCGTTTTTGCTGAAGACGGTAAAAGTTTCTTGCACACAGGTAAAGCTTCATCATTTTATCGCAGCAATGGCAATGCCTTTGGTGGCAGTCTTTCGACAGGGATTGCAAATGAACATGCTAGGTTAGATTACTCTGGCTCATATACTCAAAGAGGGGACTACAATGATGGTGCTGGAAAGACTATAAAATCAACTAGCTATAAAAATGAAAACCATGCAATAGCGTTATCGTTCAAATATGAAAATCATTTATTGGAAATAAGGGGCGGATTACAACACATTCCTTTTGAGGGATTCCCAACTGCACGTATGGACTTGACCAATAATGATAGTATCTTTGGAAATGTTCATTATAAAGGCACATTCGACTGGGGCAAAGTGGACGGTAAGCTTTATCTTGAGAACACCAGCCATACCATGAACTTTGGATCCGATAGACACGCCCCTGAACCAATGCCCATGGAAACACGCAGCAGGAGTTATGGCTATAAGATACAAGCAGAGATACCATTTGGTGAACAGGATATATTTCGTTTCGGCAATGAGTATCATAGTAGCTTGATCAATGACTTTTGGCCACCTACTTCCACTATGCCAAGTATGATGGGACCTAATAATTTCATTAATTTAAATAATGCGACCAGAGATCGTGTTGGTACCTTTGCTGAATTGGAGAAGTATTGGTCAGAAGAATGGAAAAGTATGTTGGGGTTTAGATATGATCGCACCATGACTGATACCGGAGATGTTCTAGGATACAATAATGTTGTACCTAAACGTTATATTCAAATTCCTGATTATTTGCAAGCACAAAAATTTAATTCCGAAGACCATCAACGAAACTTTAATTTGTTTGATGTTACGGCTTTAATGCAATTTACACCTAACCAGTGGAGTCTATATAGTTTTGGCTACGCTAGAAAAAACCGTGCACCTTCGTTACATGAACTTTATGTATGGAGTAAAAGTCCGATGCCAATGACAATGAATGGTTGGTTTGGTGATGGTAATGGATATGTAGGGAACATTAATTTGAAACCTGAAACTGCGCACAACATCACCTTCACTGCGAACTATTATGACCCAAATTCTAATGCTTGGAATATTAAAATAACCCCTTATTTTAGCTACGTTGAAAATTTCATTGATGTAGACCGATGCGCTAGCTGCCAGCAACCAAACAATGGGTTCTACTATTTACAGTTTGCAAATCATGATGCTCGCCTATGGGGTGTTGATGTTAGCGCAAAAGCTGATTTGTTTAAAGACAAAACATTTGGACAATTTTCAACCCATTCCATTATGAGTTATGTCAGGGGTGAACGTATGGATGGTGGTAACCTTTATCACATGATGCCTTTCAACGTTAAACTTAGCCTTGACCATACCTTAGCGGGATGGAAAAGTGCTTTTGAAGTGCAATTTATTGATGCCAAAACCAATGTGCAGGCAATAAGAAATGAACTTACGACAGCTTCCTATATCTTGTTGAACGCCAAAACGGGATATCAATGGGAGAACATAAGCATAGATGTCGGCTTGGATAATATCCTCAACAAGCAATATTATTATCCATTGTCGGGTGTTTACATTGGTGACCAAGCGGCCATGACTCTAAGTTCATCCAATGCTAATACCCAAAACCTACCTGGTTTAGGAAGATCAGTGTATGTAGGTATGACTTTTAGTTACTAACCACTATTTAGGAGAATTAAAATGAAAAGGTTTACATTGTTTACTCTATTATTCATAGCGACCACCATGGTTAACCTAGCACAGGCAGGTAGTGTCCACTATAACGTCACACTGACTTTTATAGATGACACTACGTTCCAAGGCTCATTTGATTATAACTCCGCTAACCAACAGGTGTCTAATCTGCAAGGCACACTGAACGATGTTTTGATGGGAAACGAGGAGTCCCTCAATTATCAACTTGGCTCGGGGAGCGATGGGAAAGGTGGCATTAATGTGTATGCATTTGAATTAAATACATCATCTATAGCTACTAATCCACCGGTAAATAACAATGCTGGTGTCCGTATAAATTTCAACGCGACAAATCCTACATTAGGGCCCACAGACTCTTCGCAATTAGCTTACATGGACTGCTCCGCAGGCGCACTTATGGGGAAAACCTGCATGTACTACTTGTCGTCTTATAACCCAAAAGTACCAATGCAAGGTGGGCACGGCATACTGTCGGAAGTAATTACGTCCAATGGTGGGCAACCTGAACCAGTATCCCAAGCCGATTGTTTGTTTAATTGGGCAGAAACATATTACTCGCAATTATTCTCACCAGCAGGGGCTACCTCGCAAACATCAGCACCCTATTATTATCGCTATTACCAAAGCACTAATTCATATGTTGGTGTGTCTTCGGATAATAATCATGTCTATTACCTAGGGCCAGATGGCATTTTGCAAGATGTTGGGCCATCATCCGATTGGTTTACCACAACAGGGTGTTAATGGAATGCACTCAGGGTGGTTCAAGTCGGCGTAGCCACGGGTCGGCCCAGAGTGAGAGTTTGTGGCGCATAGATTCTAAGATATTGGACACTGTATCCCCCCATGCGGGGGATACCGGTTCGGGGGAATTGTCGATGACAATGAACGACCCTGGAATCATGCCCATCCAGCAACTCCAAGGAGTGATGCCCGTTTCCTTGGGTGTGAACTCGACTGTCTGCAAGCCTGGGTGCAACATGATCTTGATGTTGTATTGCGGCACGATGATGCCCCTGTTGCACTCGTTCAATTCTTTGCCGTCGATCACCCATTTCACCGGTACGCCCTTGCGCAAAGTGAACTGGTGGGGCGAGAAGCCGCTACCTAGCACATCCATGGCGATGGTTTGTACTGGCCCTAAGCTTTGCGCTGACACTTCCTCTGGCGAAAGATAGTGCGACACGCGTGCGACTAGGGTGTGGAAATCCGCGCCCGTACCGCTGACCGCCAGCCCCCGATTGAGCATGATGGCCCCCAGTACCATGACAACCACGCCCGATGCCTTGAGTAACTTGGGTGTCAAGTTGATGGACAGGAGGCTAGTCAGAAAACCGAAACCCAACATTAGGGGCAAGGTTCCCACCCCAAAAAAGAACATCAGGGCCGCGCCTTCGTATCCGCTGCCCGTGCCAGCCGCCATCACATACATGGCCTGCAAGGGCCCACAGATAATCATCAGGCCATTCAGCAAACCAATGACAAACGGATTATGTTGCCTGCGGACTTCCTTGCCGACAAAACGCAACAGAAAGGCCGGCGTTTTGATCTGGAAATGCTGCAGGGCCGGAAACACATTCAGCATATGCAGGCCGAACAGGACAAGGAACACCCCTGCCGCCATGCCGACCATGCCTTGGGTGTAGGGCGTGAAGGCGATGACCGAACCAAAGGTGCCGAACAGTCCGCCGATCACCGTGTAGGAAAGGGTTTTGCCCAAACCGTACAGCAGGTGCGAACCGTAGGACTTATGCCCCCCTGTCGCCTGCTTGGCGGTATAGCCGACAATCAGCGGGCCGCACATCCCCACGCAGTGGAAGCTAGTCAGGAAGCCGACTAGGGCCAGCAAGCCATAGCTCATTTCCTTGTCCAAGGCTGGCATGTCGGCATGCTGCATGAAATGACTGTCCAGCCAGAGAATTAGCGCAATACCGGCGAAGGCGATGGCAACGGCAAGTGTTTTTTTGGCTATGCTTCGCTGAACGTTAGGCGGGGGTGAACCAGTTGTTGCGGGGTTCATGGCTAACTTGCAATATGATTTTATATTTTATGGAGTGTTGTTTGCAGACCGGTGCAGGCAAGCCAATCGGCTATCTCTTCTTCGATCCATTTCGTCCAAATTCACCTTAGCATTAAACCCGTGACAAATCAAACTAGGCTGACATCGGAAAACTTTTTGTAGCTATTTTTTTGATAAGCGTTCACTCCCCCCGCTTTTGCCTGGGAGTGCGTCCATCTTGGCCGCCCTCAGCGAGCGAGATGCCCTCGCTCCTAGGGGGAACGCTTACATTTTTAGAGTGAAACGGGGGTATTAATGTGGCTATTGTCACATATATAGGTTAGATCACACAATTATCATTATTAAGCTTATACCTGCGACAATTTGCCACATTAA
>QJPH01000476.1 GCA_003242955.1 Candidatus Methylumidiphilus alinenensis | reverse complement strand
GGGGGATCAACCTATAACCCTCAATCTATTTGATCAAATAGGCCGGATAACCCATCAAAAAAAGTGCGCATGCTCACGACCCTTCCTGTCGGTGGGATGGATTCGGGGAATGACTGGTTTATACTTGTAAGCAAACATTCAGCCTCAGTGAGAAATCAGTATATTTGTCTGGCTAGTGTGAGCAGAATTTCAACTAAGTACAGAAAAACCTGACACCCAAGAAAACACTATGAACGCCATTGAATTCACCGCCGTCACCCACGATGGCATTATCGACCTCCCCGAACCCTACCGAGCGGCGTGGAACCGAAAGACCCTTCGCGTCATCTGCTTGGAGCCGGACAGGGGAGCAACCGAAGCCAACACTGTCGAAACCGATGATGCCTTTGGCCTTTGGCAGTGCCAAGAATCGCCAGCCGACGGGCTTGAATACCAAGAATGCTTGCGCGCCGAGTGGCCAGCATGAGTGTGCTGTTCGACACTTGCATCCTGATCGACTATCTTAACGCCGTCGCGGCAGCCCGCGACGAGTTGGCTCTCCACCGCGAAAAATACATCAGCGTCATTACTTGGATGGAAGTTCTGGTCGGTGCCACACCCGACACCGAAGTGGGTACACGGGATTTTCTGAACCGGTTTAGGCTGATTGAGATAAGCGCAACGATTCGGGAGGAGGCCGTCCAACTACGTCGCGTCCATCGAATAAAACTGCCCGACGCGATTATCTGGGCCAGCGCGAAAACTCACGGACTCACAATGATAACTCGGAACACTAAGGATTTTTCTGAAGACTCGCCGGGCATCCGAATTCCTTATCGGTTTTGAACAATATGGTTGCTTGGCATCTTGGCATTTCCCCGCTGCATAGCTAACGCAAGAACCAGAACCAAACCGACTAGAAAACACCGATATAAAGAAAACTTGAACGGCTGCTTCTGGATAATCAAATGTCACTGAGAATTTTGCTTCGACTGTCTCTTTTTGGCCGCCAGCCGCCCGTCAAATATGGATGCCGTGTTTCACGGCCCATGCCCGCTTGACTGGTGGTAACGCCGAAGCAACGAATCGACGGATGCCTTCGGCGTGCGGGCCAGTTTTTGCATGAGGGCAAACGGGACATCGCCGATTGGGTGGCGGCGTTGGATGTCCTCCAGCAGGGCGACCCATAAATGCGCGGCCATCTCGGCATCCGCCAAGGCCCGGTGGAATATGCCATCCGACTTGAGTTTCTTGTAGTTCACCAGCGTGCCCAGTTTGTGATTGGGGGCGTTCGGGTAAATCCGCCGCGAAACCAGCATTGAGCAGGCGAACACGCCCTGTCGCTGGCTGCCGATGCGCCCGAGTTCGGCATCCAAGAACTTTTGATCGAAAGAGGCATTGTGGGCTACTAGGTTATGCCCTTCGATGAAACGGGCGAACCCCGCCATGACTTCCGCGCAAGGGGGCGCTTTGCGCAGCATCGCGTTGGAGATGCCGGTGTACCCCTCAATGAAGGAATTGATGCGCATGCCGGGGTTCATCAGGCTTTGGAAGCGGTCGGCGATGTGCGATCCTTCCAGCAACACTGCGCCGATTTCGATGGCCCGTTCGCCCTGTTCGGGGGACAGCCCGGTGGTTTCGAAGTCGAGCACGACGACTGTGCCCGCGCTGCGCGGGTGGGGTTTTCTGCTATCGCGCATGGGCGTTCATCCTCTGCGGTTCATTTGTTGCATTGACGTTTGGACTGTTCATTTCGCATAAGCGATGGGCAACTCCGCCCAGCGCGTCGTGTAGCAGGGCGAAGGGTAGTCGGTGCGGACCTTCCAAGTGTGCTGGAACCCCTCCGCCGCCAGCCGCAGGGTTCCCCGCCCCATTTTCCGGTTGATGTGGTCTAGGGTTTCCATCCGCCGCTGCGATTTCTGGCGATCCTGTGTGGAAACGTGGCTAAACAAATCGGGCTGACTGGTTTTTGCACCGCTCAAGTCCATTAGCATGACCCCAGCTTTTTGGTAGCGGTAGCCGGGTTTGTAGATGCGCTTGAGTCCCCGCATCGCGTGACTGACCAGCAAGCCGGTGTCGGCGGTGGGTTCGATCAGGGGTATCAAAATGTTTGGGTGGTATTGCAGTTCGCCGGTCTTGTGCGGATTGGTTTGCAGGAACACTTGCAATGCGCCAGCGACACTGTGCTGCCGCCGCAGCTTTTCGGCGGCGCGGCTGGTGTAGCTTGCCACGGCTTGTTGCAGGTCGTCCAGTTTGACGACCAGCTTGCCGAACGAGCGTGATGAGACGATTTCTTTTTTCGCTTGCGCGACCTCTTCCAAATCCAGACAGGAAACACCCCGCAGTTCCAGCACGGTGCGTTCCACCACGACGCTGAACTGCCGCCGCAAGGTTTTGGTGTCCGCGTCCCGCAGGTCTTTCACCGTCTCGATGCCCTGCCGAGCCAGCCGCTCGGACAGGCGGCGACCGATGCCCCACACTTCGCCAACCTCGATGCTGGAAACCAGTTCGTCTTGTTCTTGTTGGCTGAGGCGCGAGTAGTCGAACACGCCTTGATGCTGTTCGCGCTTTTTGGCGACGTAATTGGACAGCTTGGCCAAGGTTTTGCTTGGGCCAATGCCGACGCAGACCGGCAGCCCCAGCCATTGCAGCACCCGCTGGCGGATGGTTTGCCCGTAGCCGGTCATATCAATATAATTGAAGCCGGTAAAATCGAGAAAGCATTCGTCGATGGAATAGACTTCCTGCACCGGGCTGAATTGGGCCAATATCCGCATAAAACGCAGGGAAACGTCGCCGTACAAGCAATAATTGCTGGACAACGCGATAATGCCATGCTGTTTCGCCAAATCGTAGAGTTGGAACCAAGGTGTCCCCATTTTCACGCCCAAGGCTTTCACCTCGTTGGAGCGGGCCACGCAGCAACCATCGTTGTTGGAAAGGACAACCACAGGCTTGCCCTTCAGGCTTGGGTCGAACGCCCGATGGCAGGAGACGTAAAAGTTGTTGGCATCGACCAAGGCGAACATTTGGCTTTATTCAACGCAGCGTATGAACCACTTCGGTCACCACACCCCAGATCACCAATTGGCTTTCTTCATTTACCGGGATGGGGCGGTAGGCGGGGTTTTCCGCCAGCAGGGCAATTTCGCCGTTTTTGCGGTAGAGTTTTTTGACCGTCAGTTCGCCGTGGACCTCGGCAATCACGATGCTACCGTGGCGGGGTTCCAGCGATTTGTCAACGATCAGCAAATCGCCGTCATGAATGCCAGCCCCGACCATGGAATCGCCCTGCACACGCAAAAAGAAAGTGGCTTCAGGGCGCTGCACGAAATGCTCGTCCAGCGACAACCGGCTTTCCACATAATCGTCGGCGGGCGACGGGAAACCGGCGGAAATGCGGCTCAGGAACAGCGACAGACGTAATCGTTTCGCTGTCGGGTCGGCCTGCCCCAGCACGACCACATTGGCGAGCGAAGCGGCGCGTCCGGGTTTTCGTATAAAGGTCGACAGGGAGGCGTTCATTGGCTAATGGCTAAAGATGGGGATGGGGTACATACACTTTAGCACAGCTATTCAAGCTGGTCTAAAGCGTTACAACAGGACAACCAACAAGGCGGATTTGAGAAAATGCCTATCCCCTTTCTTCTTTCTTCTTTGCGAACGCAGAACCTCAATGCAATCCCCGCATCATCTGCCGCCGGATGTCCTCCTCCTGGGCAAACGCCTCAGGTGACAGGACTATCGAATTAGCGGCATCCAACTCCATGCTCATGACATCGGCGTAGGCCAACAGCCCCCGGCGGCGCAGCCGCTCCAAAGTCGCCAGCATGCTCAGCAGTTCGACATGCCTACCGAGTTGCTCTTCGCCAAAGGTGATTTGTTCGGTCTGGCGTTCGGCTGCGAGGGCGTGGAGGACCACCAGCACCAAGTCTTCCAGTGCCGCGCCGACGGAGGGCGAACCGTACAGGGCCATTTCGGCAAGCTGCTGCAAATGCCCGAGCGTCTCGTCGTCCAAAGATTGCAGCCAGTCGCCCAGGTGAAAACCGCCGCCATCCTCCCGGTTGGTCAGGAAGCTCATGAGGTTCGACGAGAACCGCAACCCCGTCCCGTCGTCAAGGGAGGCGCGGATTTCGATTTTGTCGGTAGCGTCAGGAATCATCGTTTTCGTCTAAGAATTAAGTTCGCCTAACTCATTATAGCCTAGCCTGGCTGCCATGGCCGCCCTGCCCTTCGTCGATTGCCTTGCATTGCAATTTCATTGTTTAACTGCCAATCTCTGAATGATTTCTGACCGACACTGATTGGTGTTTGCCTTCGCTGGTCGGTCAATACTGCCTGTATTAGCTTTCCCTTATTAACTGATGTTACGCACGGACGTTGATAAAGGCATAAAATGCCGCTGTTGATCTGGCTTATTTGAAACGTGTCCCATGAAAAATCCTTTGTTAGAGTTGTACAGCGATTATCTGATCAGTTCGTTCGCGCTGATCACCGCAACTGGCCTGTCCCTGCTGTTGGACAACGAGTACAGCCATGATCAAATCACCCGTTTCCTGTCAGGTGACGAATACACCTCGCGCGACCTGTGGGCACTGGTCAAACCGACCGTCCGCGCCGTCGAAACGGACGACAGCTCGGTGCTCTTCGACGACACCATCCAGGAAAAGCCCCACAGCGATGAAAACGAAATCATCGCATGGCACTTCGACCATAGCAAAAACCGCTCGGTCAAGGGCGTAAACATCCTCAACTGCCTATATAACGCGGGCGATGTCAACCTGCCGTTGGCGTTTGAAATCGTCCACAAGGACTTGCAGTATTGCGAGATAGAAACCAAGAAGCTCAAGCGCAAAAGCTCCATCACCAAAAACGAGCACCTACGCGAGATGCTGCGGGTG
>QJPH01000534.1 GCA_003242955.1 Candidatus Methylumidiphilus alinenensis | reverse complement strand
GGGCGCAACAGGCTTGTTCCGTCGTTTTGGCAACGTCTTTTGTTGACCGTCAAAACGGCCTATGTGCCATTTTTTTCACCGCTAGGAGTCCCGATTTGCATTCATGTACAGCGTTTTTTCTTAACAAAGGAAAATAATAAAAGACACTCATTCAAACTATCCTGTGTGTCTGTGCTTTGCAAAATGGTAACCCAACAAGTAACTATTCGATATTAAAAACGCTGTATATCAAAAATAGCGGCTTGATTGAATTATAGCACATGATCGACGCGCTCTTGCTCTTTCTTCGACGCGCCCAACGACCCCGTTCAGCCGCCCGCGCGGAAGGAGCCAGAATAAACACGCCAAACGTTGACGCGGGTCGGCTGGAACGGCGGGTTAGGCGGATGGGCAGTGAGACAATGCCGGGGTTTCATGGATTTTGCTCTTTTTATCCATCCGGCGCAATACGCGGAATACTGCTATTGCGCCCGGCCCTATAACATTTAATTCGTATCTGACCCCGATTATCTTCGATTATCTTTTCTATAGCCCTATGGTAAATTATAATTAAACTGACTGAGCGTTGGCTCATTCCGTTTAAGTCGTGTTGATTCCGCAGACCCCTGATAGCCCGCACGCGTGAGGCTTTCTTCAAGGCACAGACGAAGACGCGCCAGTGCGGCTGTCAGGTCGTCAATACTTAATCCCCAGGAAGGGTTCATGCGTTCTGGTTTCAGTATTGGCAAGCCCTCTGACCAATTTAACAGGTTGATATTTTCCTCTGGATCGCCCTTCAGGTAATACATCTCCCATTGATGCTGAGCCTCCCCATGCTGATCCCAATAAAGTGCCAGCTTCCAATCTTTCTCCACATAAGCCTTGATCGAATTAGGCTGGACAATTGAGCCTTCGGTCGTTGCCTGTTGGCCTGCCGCAATAGCCGCATTCACAATCTTGAGGTAATCCACAAAGCTGGAGGGCAAGTTACTGGTATCGGTGGGCAGGGTGATCTCATCATCCGTTACAAACAGAACTCCTGCATTTGTGTCACAGGTTTCGCTGTCATTTTGACCATAAATCAAAGGGCTTAGGTCACGCCCAACAAGGGGATAAACCTTATGACCCAGAATCAATTTCTCAAGTTGTGCCTGAGCCGATTTGTCATAACCTGCCAGCCCCAACAGGGTCGGAACCAGATCGATATGGCTCGTCACCATTGGAAGGTCGCGCATAATGCTTTCCTCTTGATTGACCAGTGGACTCGATACCATCAACGGCACGTGAATCGTTTCGCGGTAGGCATTATGCCACTTTTCAATTTGACCACCGTGGGCACCGCCAAGCTCGCCGTGGTCTGAAGTAAAGATAATGATGGTATTGGCTAACGTACCGTTCATTTCCAGGTTAGTGAGCACCTTGTCAATCTCAAGGTTCACCAAATACTGCATATAGATATATGCCTGCAAATGTGCAGTTAGCCAGCCATGTGGATTATGAGTCGATTTGTAAGGCCAAAAAGACATAAAAGGCTGCATCTGCGAGGGAGCAGTGGACAGGAAACCTTGACTGATTTTATACGACGCTTCGAGCTGACAACTCGGTTTAGTGGCAAGGTCGCAGTTCCAATTGGTCGGCAAGATCCCATTTTCCTGGGGGAACCCATCGGGATTGAGGTTGACCTGGTAGGTTCCGCCAGGAGGAGGCATACTCAGTTCGTCTGCCGTGGGGATTTTCGCTGGTTGCGCTAAAAGTTTGCCGATTGCTTTAAAAACTTCGTCCTGAGTTGCCGATTCGGGTAATCCATTCACTGCTTGAATGCCGCCGAACCAAGGTAAAGGCCAGCCCGTGATGTCGTGGGGATTGACAAATGAGGCCACTGCGAACCAGGGCGTTTGGGCAGTCGTCGCATTGGTGCTGTTGTGGATGTTGCGTACATTGGTCTCATAACCCAAGGCCTTCTGATTCATCCAGGTGTTGGTCACGTCAACAAAGCCAATATCACGGAACACACCGAGATTGCCTGGCCCACCCCCTTGGCTGCTCGGCCAGGATTGAGACCAATTACTAAAGCCCCACTCTTCCAGAGATGGAGCTGGCGGAGTCGTAAAGTCGTGGCGTCCGAAGAAATGGGTGCTGTATCCAGCGGCACGAAACCAATCCCCGACTGTTGGTACTTGGTTATTGGGTAGCCAGGGAAAACCTGGATCGTAAGATTGTTTGAACATCCCAACAGTTTGGGTCACGCCAGTGCGTACCGAATACTGACCAGTAAACAGCGCGGAGCGACTTGGAACACATGCCGCTGCGGCGATCTGATGGTTAGCTAGGCGTACCGAGTGCCTGCGAAGACGCTCGAAGGCAGGGAAAAATTTGATAAATGGATTGTCCGCCTCCAAACTGGGGTCAAAACTGAGTACCTGGTTGATTTGAGCGACCTGCGAAGTAAGATTGGACTGTGGAGGTGGCATACGCGTCTGATCGACAAGTATGAACAGGATATTAGGTTTTTGGGTCATGATTGTTTCCTTTTGATTAGTATGTTTAACCTAAAGCCCCAGAGAATCAATGGAGAATCAATGGGGTCAAAAAATCAATGGGGTCAGACTCCATTGATTGAACGCCTAACGTTAAAATTAACCGGCGGCGTACTCGCCGTCCGTGTTGAATGCCTTGTTCGGCATTCGTTGAATTACGATACAACTTGATTCAGCCAACGACAAGAACGGCCGTGAAACGCGTTTATGAGTCCTGACCCCTTTGAATTGTCAATTCGTGATCGAAACGTGGAAAAGTAGAATGTCCCCTTTGTTTTTCCGATTACTTGATATAAAATCGGCTGAATATCCCGCTGTTTACGCCACCACTGGTTTCCGTGCTACACAGGTACACATCATTGTTCATCCCCGGAAAAATAATCCCCATGGTGGTTTCAACCGCCTCCGGCACCGGTATATAGGCAAGTTCCTCGCCCGTCGAGAACCTGAGCACGACAAAATTATCATGCCCATTCCGGTAGTCGTTAATGTACAGTAGATCACTTGCGGTAACGATGGCGGGTGAGGCGCTGATAAAATAATTTTTTTCCCATAGCATCTCCCGCTTTCCATCCGCAAAAAGGCGGTACGCGGCTATCTTTTCGTTGGTTGGCGTAAAAGTGATGAAAATACCATGATCCGCATTGGCATAAGGGTCCCCTGCCACTTTCCAGAAGTTGATTCCCGGTTTATCGCTCACGGCAAATTGTGGCTCCAGCGCCTTGGGCGGATTCTCCACCGGGTGAAAGAAATTATGTAGGGGTTGAGCGATGTTCTCACCCGGCGCGGAATTATCCGGGAACACTACATGGCTCTTCATAAATACAGTGCCATTCGCCCACGTGGTGCTGTCATTATTCTCATCCCGGTAGTCAGCGGTCCAGGCCTCATCCAGCACAAAGTCATCATTCGTGATTAAAAACCTGCGCGACTGGGAAAGCGTTGGGTTGTAGGCGTAAGCAACACCAGCGCTCGGCTCATCCACCATCTGCCGGGCCGATTGGACATCGATTAATTTCGCCACTAAAATTTCCAGCGAGTCCGGGTCCACTTGCAGTATCCACCCCTTGCCTATGTTTTGTGAAGTAAAGCACTTGGTTATAATGCGTCCGTTACCCAGCACCTGCATGCCATTATAAATGGTCGATTTCGCGGTTCCCGGCTTGCCTTTCACCAGGGGCAGTTTCACCCACTTGACGATCTCCAGAGTATCCGCCGCAATTTTATAAAGCACCGCCTGTGCCTGGGCATATACAAAGCCGTTTTTATGCACCAAGGCCCCGCCCGGATAGTTCTCCGCCCTGTTGCGTCCTTGCGCCAGTTCCACGATCTGATGTTCCAGCGTAACAGGATTTATTTTGGCGATGTACGGAATATGTTGGCAATTTTTCACAAGATCTGCGGCCGTGCTATCCCCTACATAGGTGGCATGAGCCATATACATTTTTGTGTACATGTTCATAAGAAACGGAGTGCCCCCCAAAACGTACACCTGGTTTTTGTCGCGCGTATATCCGGTAAATGGCTGGTCAAGGTGAATAAAATCCCTGACAATCGATTCCTTGTTGAAATTGGCAGGAAGTCCGCCGCCTGGCGATGTTTGCGTCCTCCAGACATCAGCATGTTCTAAAGGCCAAACGGTTTCGTAAAGGCCCGCGCGCGACCTCGCATGCAGGTTGTCTTTTTTCTTTTTCTTTTCTGTGGTTGCCATGGTCGCTCTTTTAATGGTTAAAAACGGAATATCTATTCCTACCAGAGCCAATCTAGGCTAGTAGGAAGGAAGAAACGATGCACAGGTACCGAAGTCCGAGTTTCCGAAGTTCAGTCGTTTTAAAATTTGCGCGTTTCATCTAAAATTCTCCCGTCGTAAGGAATTGTATTGGCACCGGTCGCCGAACGCCCTAGCTAAGGGGCGCGGGCGGACTAAACTAGGGGAAAACAGGCCAAAGCGTAACCCCGCGTCCCCTTGAGCGCCGGGTTAGGCGGGTGGGCAATGGGTCAATGCCGGGTATTCATGGATTTTGCTCTCTTTTCTCATTCGGCGCAATACGCGGCGGAGCCACTATTGCGCCTTACCGCGTTGAGCGATAGCGAAGCTCCGCTGGAACGTTGAGTTAGATTTAGTTGGTAAATATTCGGCTAACCCGTCAGAGCCAGCGAAGCCCGCATTGACGAAATAAAAAAACTGCGGGACACACGAAGCAAATTCCTGTATAAATGCGGTTTATGGAACACATGAACCCACTGCCAATCATTCCACCCCATCAGCCCGCCGTCTTCCGGAAGGAGGGAACGCCATTTTCCAAAGCCATCGTATCACTGACCAAGCAGGAGTACATCCAGCTTAAATGGGATGGCCGCTACTGGAAGCGCCAGCACGACCG
>QJPH01000178.1 GCA_003242955.1 Candidatus Methylumidiphilus alinenensis | reverse complement strand
AAAAAAGACAGCGTGGAAGCACTCTACCCGGAATATTACCTGATAAAAATAAACCGCTTTAATAACATCGCCAAAGACACCTTGGACGAATGGATTTACTTCTTAAAAAATGAAGAAATCAAAGAAAACTTCACTGCAAAAGGCTTAAAAGAAGCAGAAGAAAAACTCAGTATCATGAAACTGCCGGAAAATGAACAAAAAGCCTACGAACATTACAAAGATGACTTGCATTACCAGGCCAGCATGTTCGAGTCATCGTTTGGGGATGGTTATCACGAAGGTGAAGCTGCTGGAATCGAGAAAGGAATTGAAATGGGAATGGAAAAAACCACAAAAACCATAGCTTTAAAGCTGATACAGCAAGGTGTCGCCATTGAAAACATCGTAGCTGTCACGGGGTTAAGCGTCACAGCGGTAGAGCACCTTATTAGCACCGAACAATGAATACCGAATCACTAAAAGAAGCGATTAAACGGGAACTGCCAGAATTTTTGCGGACAGACCAGGAATTCCGTGCTTATATTCTTGAATTGACTAGGCAAGAGTATGCAGGGAGGACGGAGACCCAAGACCGATTTTATGACCTTCTGGGAGAATTGCGCCGCGACAGGGAGGAGCGCACCCGCGAATGGGTAGAATATAAGGACGTTCAGAACCGCAAGTGGGACGAACAGAACCGCAAGTGGGACGAGAATCAGGCGGGATTGCGGCGGATTCACGAAGAGATTATGTTACAGGCTCTGAAACATGACCGTAGTATCGGTGCGCTGGGTTCGCGCTGGGGCCTGCAATCCGAAAAGGCGTTCCGCGATGCACTGGCGGGGATACTAGAGAAGAATTTCGGGGTGGATGTCGTCAACGTCAACGAGTATGATGACGAAGGCGTGGTGTTCGGTCGGCCCGATCAAGTAGAGTTGGATGTGATTATCCAAAACGGCCTGTTGCTGATCTGCGAACTGAAATCTTCCATTGATAAAGCAGGGATGTACATTTTTGAGCGCAAGGCGCGGTATTATGAGCAAAGACATCAGCGCACAGCCAACCGCTTGATCGTCATTTCACCAATGATCGACGCACGAGCGCGCAAGGTGGCGGAACGGTTGGGGATTGAAACCTACGGCGATTCGACCGAAGTGGATGCGTTGTGAGGTCGTTATAAGTTCTCCCGAAAGCTTATGCGCGGGGATAGCCTCACTGCCATTAAGTTAAGGATTTACCGTTCGCCCTGAGCCTGTCGAAGGGTGAACGGAAAATCCCCAGGTCATTGATCGTTAAGCCGTTCATGGTTCGACAGGCTCACCACGAACGGCTTAACTTAATGGCAGTGGGGGATAGCCTAGAAACGTTGGATCACCGTGTAAGCACGGAGTAAACTGTGGTGCGAGAGGGTGCGATTAAAAGTGATGCGGGAGTGCAAGGCTTGCCTTGCGATGGGGTTGTGCAGGCAAGGCAAGCCTTGCACTCCCGGCGTAATTTCAAGCATTGCCGAGTTTGTGTGCATCATTTTTAATAGCACCCGGCGCGAGACGCATTGGTAGCGTTGAGCAAAGTACTTTTGGCGCATTCCTAAGGTGATTTCCAATAATGAATCCACCAAAACCGATCCTCCGTAAACTACCTTGCCAAGCTGGGGCTTGGCGTTCCTTTTGGGAGCGCCAAGCCCCAGCTTGGCCTTTGGATGGGATGTTCTTTATTGGATATCACCTAACTCCCCTGCCAAGTGTTACAATCCCTACATGGATCACGACCATAGCTACAAGCTCCTGTTTTCCCACCCCGAGATGGTCGCCGACCTATTGCGCGGTTTTGTGCTAGAGGATTGGGTGAAAGACTTGGATTTCGCCACTTTGGAACGTGTCAGTGGCGGCTATGTCGCAGACGACCTGCGCGAGCGGGAGGACGACATCGTCTGGCGTGTGCGCTTTGGGGGGGGATGGCTTTATGTCTACCTGCTGATAGAATTCCAGTCGAGCGTGGACCACTTCATGGCGGTGCGGGTGCTGGCCTACCTCGGTCTACTCTACCAAGATATCATCCGAACCGGGGGGCTTACGCCGGATCGCCTGTTGCCGCCAGTGCTGCCGCTTGTTCTGTATAACGGCAAACCGAGATGGACCGCGCCGGAGGAAGTTGCCGATCTGGTAGCTGCCTCGCCTGCCGGACTAGACCGCTACCGGCCGCGCCTTCGCTATTTACTGCTGGACGAGGGCCGCTATGCCGACGGCGAACTGGCCCCCTTGTGCAACTTAGCGGCAGCCCTGTTCCGTATGGAGAACAGCCGCACTCCACAGGATGTGGAACAGGTGCTGTCGGCGTTGGTCGAATGGCTGAAGTCCCCTGGACAAGACTCGCTACGCCGGGCTTTCACCGTATGGCTAAAACGGGTGTTCTTGCCGGGGCGCTTGCCTAGTGTGGATTTTGACAATCTAAACGAATTGCAAGAGGTGAAGAGCATGTTGGCAGAACGGGTAATCGAATGGACCGAAGAATGGGAGCATAAAGGCTTGCAAAAAGGTCGGCAAGAAGAATGCATTTCATTAGTAATGCGGTTATTAAGACGAAAATTTGGCACCCATCCCGAGCTTGGCCCTTCGCTGGCGCAATTGCAAAAATTGCCGGTGGAAAAGCTAGAAGGCCTGACGGAGGCGATTTTTGATTGGGTGGAAATCAGTGATTTTACCGAGTGGCTAAGGCAGCAACTTGCCAATCTGTAAATTTAATGAAACATTAAAAATCGACAATGCGTTTAACGGAGCGGCAAAGAAATATTATTCGCGATGCGGGGATGCGCCACTTCGGTGTCGTGCCGCATCTGTTTGGGTCACGGTTGGACGATATCGGGCGGGGCGGCGATATCGACCTTTTTATCCCGGGAGACTGGTCGCCCGAAGATGCCGTTCCCAGGCGTTTGCGCTTCTGCGCGGAATTGCGCCGTTGCTTGGGCGATCAAAAGATTGATGTGGTGGTGGAAAATCAACTATCTTCTTCAATTCAGAACAAGGCTAAACAGCAAGGAGTGCCGGTATGAGACCCTTAGATGATTTGCTGGACGAATGTGAACTGCATATCCTAGCCATTCACGAAGCGATGCTGCGCTGCCCACAGCCCCTGACGGTAAGCCACTTTGCCACGAGAAACCCAGATTTGATTGCAGCCTTGGATCAATTTGCCTATCGCTTTGCTAAGCTGCAAGATACCATGAGCGTTCAGTTGTTCCGGCGGTTTGCGTTGGATGCACTGCATGAACCCGTCGAGTCTATGCCGGTGATTGATATTTTAAATTTATTGGAGAGATACCGCTACTTGCCGTCTACTTTGCGTTGGCAAGAAATCAGGGAAATCCGCAATCAGATCACCCACGAATATTGCATGGACCACGGCGAACTGATTGAGACGCTGGGCATCGCTTTTGGCATGGTGGCAGAAATGTTTGGAATTGTTACTACACTAAAAAAGGCAGTATCACCGTTGATAAAAACACCTGATTAGTAAATATGATTCAGCTATTCCGCCATCCCGGCATGGATCGCCGGACAAATCGGCAGGATGGCCGATTTGTGCGCCATGCTGGAACGACGACGTTTTGTGTTTAGCTGAATATCCTCCTAATCAGGAGACTTTAAAATAGCCTATTCCCAACTTCCCCGCCAGCAGTTACAATGCCTGCATGGACCACGACCATAGCTACAAGCTCCTGTTTTCCCACCCCGAGATGGTCGCCGACCTGCTGCGCGGTTTTGTGCAAGAGGATTGGGTGAAAGACTTTGATTTTGACAATCTAAACGAATTACAAGAGGTGAGAAGCATGTTGGCAGAACGGGTAATCGAATGGACCGAAGAATGAGAGCAGCAAGGTTTGCAAGAAAGCCGGCAAGAAGAATGTATTTCATTAGTGACGCGATTATTAATACGAAAGTTTGGCATCCATCCCGAACTTGGGCCGTCGCTGGTACAATTGCAGACATTGCCGGTTGAAAAACTGCAAGACTTGGCAGAAGAAATGTTTGACTGGACTGAGGTTAGCGATTTGACGGAGTGGTTAAGACAGCAACGGGTGGAATTCAATTACAGCGTTTTTAATATCGAATAGTTACTTGTTGGGTTATACCATTTTGCAAAGCACAGACACACAGGATAGTTTGAATGAGTGTCCTTTATTATTTTCCTTTGTTAAGTAAAAACGCTGTACATGAATGCAAATCGGGACTCCTAGCAGTGAAAAAAATGGCACATAGGCCGTTTTGACGGTCAACAAAAGACGTTGCCAAAACGACGGAACAGCCTGTTGCGCCCTACCGCGTTGAGGGAAGACCATAGGCGCATTATTATACGCGTTTAAATGATTGGTTGGCATACATTTCTGCAAAAGGTATGTGAATCATAGAGAAATCTTGATATACAGCATTTTCATCTTAAAAATATACCTAAATCAGACATTCCGTTAAACCTTCAGGTTAACCGAATAACCTGTTCTATCATACCCACTACCAAGTAACTCTTTGATGTTGAAAATGCTGTAACATGAGTTGAGAGGCCAGAAACATATCAAAACTTAAGAGTTTACAATGCGCATCACCCCTGCTCAGGTACAGACCACCAAAAACACGGTAAACCGGGTACTCGCCGTGCCTAATCGGGTTTGGTTATTCGGGTCACGCACAGATGATAGCCGACGCGGCGGAGATATTGACTTGTATATTGAAACCGATGTAAAACTACCCAACCGTGCCGAAACCATTTGCACACTCTATGGCGAACTGATCATTGCATTGGGTGACCAAAAGTTGGATATAGTGCTAAAAGATGCGCATACTGGCGAATCTCCCATTGTTGAAATTGCGAGACGCACAGGGATTTTGCTATGAGTTTAAACTATTTGCCCGAACACAGGGAAAATGCGCGATTGGCGCTGGAACTTGCAAAGAGGAAAATGA
>QJPH01000241.1 GCA_003242955.1 Candidatus Methylumidiphilus alinenensis | reverse complement strand
CTGACAGGCTGGGCTGGTGTAGTTGGTATGCAACTTGAGTCGTCAAGGCATCAGCCAGAGCCATTCGGAAACAATAAACCGCCGCCAAGAGCAGCAGAACGATGGGGATGTAAGCCAGTTTTCGTTTAATATTCGAATACAGTTTTTTCAAGGTTAATAATCACTAGATTATTTTTTAATGAAGTAAAACCTTTGATTTACTTCACACTTACACTATACAGTCATGTCAACTTGCCGACATCCCCGACGATGAAAGCCAAACCGTAGGGTACGCTGTGCGTACCATTCAAATTCAGGGAGGTACGCACAGCGTACCCTACATGCTGAACACTTCTTCTAGTCCTAGCAACTTCCTTGGGTTGGCGTCAACTAACTCACTGGCCTTGTCTTTGCCGATCAACGCTTCTAGGGAGTTCAGTCCTGGCCGCATGTTGGGTGTGCGCTTTTCGAGATTATGGGCATCCGAAGCCATGAAAGTGACCAAACCTTGGCGCACTAGGCTAATGGCGCATTGCCGCACGTCTGGGCCGAATAAGCCAGTCAGCGAGCTGGCGGTAATTTGCAGCAGGCAACCGAGTTCCACAAATGGGGCAAGCCTGCCGGATTGGCGGACGATGGCCCGGTTGCGCTCGGGATGGGCAATCACAGGCAGGATATCGCGGTCTAGGAGCCACCGAACCAGAGCCTCGGACCCGGCTGGGAGATGGTCATGAGGAAACTCAATTAGCAAAGCACGCCTACCATCCCATGTTCCGATGAAAGGTATTTTACTTGCCTCAATTAGCCCCGGTAAATGGGCATCAACTCGCACTTCGGCCGCCATCCCAACCTGTAATGCAATGTGCTCAACCGTTAAGGCTTGCTGGAACGCTTGATACGAGACACGAATGCTGTCGCAGTCATTGTCATACCACCCCGTATGGATGTGCGGGGTCACCACGCAAAACCGCATCCCATGGCTAACGGCATGACGGGCCATCGCTATTGATTGACCCATGGTTTTAGGCCCGTCATCAATGCCTGGTAGCATATGGCAGTGCAGGTCTATCATTAACTGATGTTACACATGGAGTGGCAAAGCTCGCTTTGCCTGTCAAGGCAAGCCTTGACACTCCAAAATAAATCGCCGTAGGTCGGCGGCCCATTGCCGACAACAGTACCGTGGGCTGCGCGTAACATCAGTCATTAAGCCTGTTTGCCGCTTTCCACAGGCGTGTCATCATCGCCGTAGGGGTTCTTGGCATAATAATGCTGGTAATAATAATTGTTGTAATACCCGCCGTAACGATGGGTTTTGTCAAAATCAATCTTGTTGAGGATGATGCTAGGCATCTTATCGCCAAAATGTTGCAAGCCTTTGATGCCTCGCTTGACAATATCCACCGGTGTCTTGTCTGCATGGACGATATAAATCACCGATTGCACATACTGGGCGAGTAAATAGGCATCACTGACATTATGCACGGGAGGCGAGTCGATCAATATGATGCTGAAGCGTGCTTGCAATGCATCCAGTAACAATGTAAATCTATGCGAGGACAACAATTCCGAAGGGTTGGGGGGTATCAAACCAGCCGGCATGATTTTCAGCTTGCTGTCGTGTATAGTGTGTATGCAGGCATCCAGTTCGGCTTCGTGGGCGAGAAAATGCGACAGCCCCATGGCCCGTGATGGCAGGTCCAAGCGCTTGGCCAGCGTTGCACGGCGCAGATCGCCCTCTAACAATATGACACCGCCCGTTTCCATTTGTGCCATCGCGAAGCCTATATTCATCGCCAAGGTGGTCTTGCCTTCACCTGGTATCGACGAGGTAATCAACCAAGCGTTGTGCTGGTTGTCCAGCGCAGAAAGCACCATGCTAGTACGCACTGTGCGCACCGCTTCGGAAAAGCCGGATTTGGGCTGGGCCAGCATAATTCGACCAACTTCTAAATTATCGACTTTGCGTTTACTCTGTTTGAACAACGGAATCACGCCAAGTACCGCGACTCCAGCACCGATTCTTGTCTCGACATCTTCAGGAGTTTTCAGCGTTGAATCCACCCGCTCCAGCAGCAGGGCCAGCAAGATGCAGATGAATGCTGTCCCGCCGAAGCTAAGCCCGACGATCATCGTCTTTTTCGGCTTGACCGGTTCCACCGACAGATTGCCTCGGTCGATGAAGCGGATGTTCGGTGCCTTCAAATCGGCGCCCTCGGAAGTTTCTTTAAATCGGTCGAAAAATGTCTCATAAAGCTTTTTGTTCGAGTCGACCTGCTGTTGCAACTCTCTGACCATGCCTTGCTTGCGCCCTATCACCTGCACTTGGCTCTTGTTGGTCTCCAAGCTGTTCAATGCCGCCTGTTCATCCGCCTTGGCCACATCGTAACGGTTCTTGATGCCGCTGACAATGGTGCTTATCTGCCTGCGCAACAGGGCATTGACCGACTCCAGTTCTGACCGTGCCGACACCATGCTTGGGTGGTCGGGACCGTAGCGCTGTCCCAAGTCTGATATCTTGCCTTGGATTTCCGCCTCTTTCTCCTTGAGGCTTTGCACACTGGCATCTTGATAAATCTCGGGTACGGCCTCGACGTTTTTATAAATATTGTCGCCCAGAGAACGGATTTTGCTATATAGATTTTCCTCCGCAGCCCTTTTACTGCGCGCCTCGGCAAGGCGCTGGCTGTTGCTGTCCACTTCCTTGCTAGTCAGCGTCATCACACCTTCCAAATCGACCAGATGCTCTTTCTCCAGATAATCCTGCAATTGCTTTTCGGAAGCAGAAAGCTTTTCTCTTAACGCTTGCAGGCGCTCGCCCAGCCATTCCGAACCTTTACGAGTCACCGATACCCGTGTCTCGATATTACTTTCAATAAAAACCTCACCAAGGACATTGACAATATCCTTGGCCAAGCGTGGATCGTTGGACTCGAAACTAATATCGACAAGCTCCGTATTGCGTCTAGGGACCGCAGTCAAACGCTTTTTGAAATCAGCGATAATCTTCTCTTCCGGATCAGGCACAAGCGAATTCTTGGCTTCGTCCGTCGATTTCAGGCTTATTAACGCAGGCATCCACGCTAGCCATTCGCGCCAAGGCAACAACGGCTTTTTCTTTTCTTCCGGATAACCTAAGAATTCAGGTTTCTCGCCCAGCTTGAGCCGTGCGATCACTTTGTGAGCCAAGTCGCGGGATTTTAAAATCTCCACTTGGGTTTGGAAGTATTCGTTCTGATAGGCATCCGCACGGTAAATTTCCTCCAAGCTCAACCCCTTGTTCCCTTGGCCCTCCACCAACATGGTTGCTGTGGAACGGTAAACCGGTCGTAACGAGGAAACAAATAATGCGACCAGCAAGGCCACTAAGAGCGATATGCCAAGGATAGTCCATAGATATTTGCGTAGCAAATGCCAATATTGCTTTAGGTCGATTTCCTCGTCATCAAAGCCACCGATCAAATCAATCTCTGGTGTCAAACGCAAAGCCCGTTTGCCTTCTTTTTGAGAAGTTAATGCGCCCATTAGAAAAAACTCTGTTCGACCGTCAACACATCGCCGGGCGAAACCGGCGAACTAAGATCGACCTTGTCGGGGGTGGCATTCGCATCTTTTTCCTTTAACAGGGTGATGTTGGAACGCGATGCCCGCTCGGTGAAACCGCCCGCCATCGACACCGCTTTTTGCACGGTCAGGCCAGGCTGGTAGGGATAGGCTCCAGGGCTTTTGACTTCGCCGTTGACGAAAAATTCGCGGTATTCCAACACACTGACGCTGACCTTGGGATCGACTAGGTAACGACCTTTTAACCCTTCGACGATGCGATCAGCTAATTGGCCCACTGTCAGGCCAGCCACGCGGACTTCGCCCAAGAAGGGATAGAGAATCGTGCCGGCATCGGTCAGTTTGGTCTCCATGCTCAAACCCTCTTCACCGTAGACTTGGATTTTAATCTTGTCCCCGGAACCCAACTGATAGTTCGACAGTGTTCCTGAGTGTGCTGGTTCCGCCGCCTGCACCAACAAGGGAATGGCGAGTGCCACTACCAACAGCCATTGTTTGATTGTAGCCATGTTAAAAATTAAATTGCCAAGGGGCACTAGTCTGAGATGCCGCATGCGGGTTGAGGGTGACATACATCATGATGCGATTTTGGTCGTAATTCTGCACATTGTAATTGGACGACAAGCTGTTGAATGTGTAATTTAGCCCGACACTCAGCCAGTCTCGAAAAGCATAATCGACACCGACATTGGCACTGTAATATTGGTTGTTCACTTGGCTGTTATTGTTAGCGGTGCTTGGAACCACGTTCCGGTTTTGCATATAGTTATAACCCAGATTAACATGGGTGTTTACCTTGCTGCTCCAGTCATGCATCCAACCTATCGAGACTTGGCTGACAATTGCCATTGTGCCGTAGCCAATGGTCGGCATCATATTCCGTGATGCATTGAGGTTGAACCGTGAATAGGTCAAAGGTGACCACACCATGCCAATGTCACCAGTGAAGCCGCTGTATCCAACAGAGGGTGAGCAGGAGGAACGGGTACAAGAGACAGGGGCACCCGTGATGAATTGCTGGGTCATATAACCCAAACGTAATTTGCCCGAGGTTTGCACCGTAGCCTGCCATTGTGCGCCGATCAAATAACGTTGCACGTCGAAATCTAATTGCCTCGCCGTGGTGGCGTCATGATATCGATACCAAGTCGCTTCCACCTGCGCAAGCAATTGGGTTTTCGGCATGATGCGATAATAAAAGCCAGGATAAAAGTAATATCTAGTTTTGTTGTAGCTGTAGGTAACCGTCGGGCGGGTATCGTAGGTCAGGTCGTTGACACCGGTGATCAATTCCAAATTGCCCGTGGCACTGGCCGCGCCATAGCGATATTTGACCTCGCCATTGTATTCGTGGAACGTGTCGGGATTGGGAATCTGAGAATAAGGCAAGCCGGGGGCAGTGAAATAAGTG
>QJPH01000552.1 GCA_003242955.1 Candidatus Methylumidiphilus alinenensis | reverse complement strand
GGGAAAAAGCCTAGCACTGCTTTTTCCAGAATGCAAGCGGAAATTCCAGTAATTTGCTACAATAGGCATTAACAAGACCGCCCGAGAACCCCAAGAGTACCCCATGGCCACCATCGCATTCGACACGTTGAAATATGCCAAGCGCCTGAAGGATGCCGGCATCCCCGAAAAACAAGCCGAGGCCGAGGCGGAAGCACTGGCGGAAGCACTCGAAGTCAATCTCAAGGAGTTGGCGACCAAAGACGATCTGACACGCGAGGCGGCATTGCTCCGCCGCGACATGAATGAACTGGAGGTTTCCCTCAAGCGCGACATGCGCGAGATGGAGCAGCGCATGACCATCAAGCTAGGCGGGTTGATGGTGGTTGCCGTGGGTGCGGTCGCCACGCTGGTCAAGCTGCTCTGAACTAACAAAATCCAGTCAATGTTTTTTTTGTGAGCTTTTGCCCGTCATTCCGGCAGGAATCTTGCCGTGAAGTGCCGCATCAACATTCTCACAGCAGATGTCAATAGATTTTGTGCCTTCCATAAAATTACTTGAAGAATATTCATGTAATCCATAAAATGCCTATCCATGGAAAAACGCACTGCCCATTACGATCTTGATGCCGTCAAGGCGGTTGTCATGTCCATCCGTTTGGCCGCTTTCACTTCGACGGCACGACAAGGTGCCAGGCGGATGGGCTTGAACGAATCAGAAACGCTGTCCGTCGTGATGGGTCTGGGTCGAAGCATGTTTTTCAAAAGCATGACCACTCACGCCGATCACCGTATCTGGCAGGACGTGTACCGCGCCCCTTGCCCCAACGGCAAAACCGCATACATCAAGCTGACGTTGCAAGATGGCGCGGTCATCATTCAATTCAAGGAAAAATAAGATGAGAAAACCACCGTTCTGTTTGCAATGCGATGATGGCACCGAACTGATACTGTCACGGCGCGATTTGACGTTTGAATACAAGGGCAATGTCTTGGTAGTGTCCAACCTACACGGCTGGCACTGCCCGGTGTGCGGCGGATGTGAATTCGTACCCGGCGAGGGAGAGGCGGAAAGACACAGTACCGAGATCGATGCGTTTGCGGCTAGGGTAGATGCCGAGGAAACCATTTGGCTGCGCACCATCCGCAAAAAACTTGGACTCAGGCAAGCTGAGGCCGGAAAGCTATTCGGCGGCGGTGTCTCGGCATTTTCGGAGTATGAGCGGGGCAAGACCCAGCCGCACAAATCCACCATCCTGCTGCTGCGTCTTTTGGAGAAGCATCCCGAATTGCTGGAAGAGGTTAGACAATGACTTGCATTTTCAAGGATTTGGCAACCAAGGAAGATTTGAAGGCTTTGGAAGATTGGCTAGGCAATAAGATAACCGTGCTTGAGAGCCGCCTAGACAACAAAATAAACACGCTTGAAGAACGGCTAGGCGACAAGATAACCATGCTTGAACAGCGCGTTTCGCCTCCAGCTTGTTGAAGGCTTCGATATAGGCCAGCTTGAACGCCAATGCGGCCTTGCCGGTGAAGCCCATCGCCAGCAGCGTGAAGGCATCGCGGGTGAGTTCGTAGGCGGGGTCTTGGCGTGTTCGACCAAGCCCTAAATCCGTGTCGATTTGTATCAGCTGAAAATTCAGCTGATACAAATCTTTGGGCAAATCGGCTTTTAGGTTTTCAATGGATTGGAGGACGTTCTTGTGTTGCTTGCCGAAATACTCGGCGACGGATTGGGAGGTTGTGACGGCTTTGTTGTCATGCGAAATGACGACGGGGAGCGGTGTTTTGGTCAGAATCTTTGCAGGTATGCTCATGATTTTCATGCTCTTTGTAATAAATCAGCCATAAATAATGTAACCAAAGGTTATAGTACAATTAAATAATAGTTCTTGATTTGCGCAGTAGTCAAGTCGTTATTTCTTGACTCGAGCGCGTGGCAGGTCATGAAAACCCCTGCCCCCAAATCTCAACTTGCCAGCTTAAACATTACAACTTATTGATATATATAACATATTATTCTTGCCTGGAAGTGTGCGGGGGAGCTGGAGGCTTTTGCGCCAAACAAGAGCCACCAAATTTTTGTTAGAACCTCTGGAAGAATAATAAGAACCATACCCGCCACTATCCCGCCACCCTCTAAAAACAGTCTGTACAAGCTTCTAATAAGCCAGAATGTCTATTCTGAAGCCTAATCCTTCCCTCCCTTGGCGTAAAACGCTTTTCCTTGTGTTTCGGGTTGCCGTGGTTTTCGTTCAAGGCGACCCAACTTGAATTCAAGTGTCCGGCACTCGCCCTAGCGAGTGCCGTCCGGGTTGTAATGTCATCCCGATTTGTAATGTCATCCCGATTTGTAATTTTTTTTTCCCGAATTTCGCAATTTTGCATTTTAAAGCTTTTAGATTAAAGAAAGATTAAAAGCTAAATAAGGAGTATACCCTCCCGGATGTGTCAAGGATCGGTATCACATGCCCGAAACATCGGCACTTTACGTTTCGAGCCTCGGCATTTTCATGTTTTAACCCTCGAAATTCATTTGTCAAGCCCTCGGTGTTTTTATGCCTGCTCATAACCTTTTATCAACAGGCAAACATTCATATTGTTGTCAATATACAACGTAGATGTTGCCCCTATACAACGCAAAAAGCCGTTTAAAAAAACGGCTTTTTGCGTGTACGGCTAGCGTGTGTGTTTTTCAATCGGGTGGCTTTTTCTCAAGGCACCTCTGTTGACTGGACGAAGGGGTCGGGCTGGCGATCACCCTGTCCTCTTTAAATTCGACGCTGAAGGGCTTGCCGTGCTTCGCGCAGACCTCGGTAATGGTTTGCAACGCCTTACGCACATCGCGCCTGAAACCCGGCATGTCTTTGCTCTCACTGCCGCACAATTCATGTATTTTGGCAAACGTGATCGGGTAGGGCTTGGCATGGCTGGCAAAATAGCCGTGCAGCCACTGTGCCAGGGGCTTGCCGGACAAATCCTTGCGGATGGCCCAATCCAACAGCGTGTATTGGTCGGTGTCAAACAAAAGGAGGAGCTTGGGGTCCAGCCCTATTTTGAAGTATTGGGAGTTCTCATCGCTATGCATATAGACGACCAAGCCGCCTTGGTAGATTCTCTTTCCGACCTGAACCCTGACCGCACACGCATTCAAGCGGGTGAGGTCATCGTCCAAGTCCTTCCGGTTTTTCCCTGTGTCGGCTTTTTCGAGCATTTTTAAAAACTCATACGCGCTAAACTCTAGCTCCGTACCCATCTGTTGATGGCGGCACAGATGCATCACGGCCTCCCAGACATCCAAACAGGTCTGGTCGAGTTGCTCCCCGGTATAGAGAATGTCCACCCCGTCAACGGACGCGACTTTGTATTTGAATAGGCGTTTATTGTGCCGCACCGCCGCGAACAGCGCCGACCGCAACGCCAAGTTCGGCACGGCACGCTTGGTGTCTGGCCATGGGGGTAGCCTGGGGTTCACTGCGGCCAAGCGTTCGCGCTCCAATCGCTCCTCCTCTTCCCTACGTTCGCGCTTTAGCCTCTGCTCCTCGGCTATCCGTTCCAGCTTGGCCACGCAACGCAGTTTTGGCACTGGCGGCTCCCGCTTGAATAGGTCAGTCTGGCGGGGGTCAACGTACAACGCCCCGCCATCTTCTTTCGAGGCGGGCGGCTTGGGCAGTTTCATGGTTTTAGGTTTTTTCATGGTGCCAAACCCATAAATAGATCAGTTCTTTCAATCACATACCCTTAGTTCTATCATTAGGCACGGCAAAGCCGACAGCCGGGGCTGCCTGGGCAACTAATAGGCTATTACTTTAATCGCGGTCGTCAAGTTGTCTGGTTGAAGGCTCGTCAGCAGCCTCCATACAAAGGCTAACCGAACGGTTGCAATGTTCCATCAACTCCCCCAATTGTTCGGACAGTGCGAAACGAACGCCATGAGTCGTGATCTCTTCTGAGCCAGATTCTTCCAGGCCGGGTTTTAAACTTGCTGCATAAACCAAGTCGGCGACCTTTACAGCCATAAACCTCAAATGTTTGAGCAACGGTTCAAGGTTTTTGCCCGGTAATTCGACCTGCCAGTAAGCCATCAAGCCGTTCAGGTCGAATTCAACTTGCCGGGTAGGTTCCTGGGCGGCATCCTGAATGGCATCAGTCAACCGGGCATAAGCCATCAGGCCGTTCAGGTCCGGCAACTCACGGCCCTGCCTCAATAGATCGAGCACGGCCCAGTAATAGGCCAGGGCACGGTCGAGGTTGGTGACACACTTGTCGTTATCTGATATGTCGGCCAGAAATGCTTGCGGGTCAACCTCGCATGGGCCTTCTGCGGCGTGGAGGGCAAATGCTTCCAGTGCATCGGGCGAGGGCAGGCTTACGCCGCGCTTTATCAGGGATAATATGGTCGGGTAATAGTTGACCATGGCGGCATTATGTATGACCCACGCAGGTTTTACCCACTTTTTCTGGTCCTCGTCGGACGGCAGGAACGGCAAAGCCCCGTCACTCAACTGATGTTCAAATATGTTTTTCATGCGTTAACCTAAAATGCAATTTTATTCAGGAAGATGTGGCAATTTTGCGTTAAGTTTGCGCGGGTCAATCCATGTATCGTTCGGGCTGATTTTATAGCCGTCTAAATCATCCTCAAATACATCGTAATTAGAAGCCAACGACGTTAATAGATACTCTAGGCCCTTGTTGACTCTATACTTTGGAGTAATCTCAAATCCTTTATAATACTGATCTGGCTGTCCAATATCATAACCATCGACATGGACAGATATTGACAGTAAATACATATCATTCAGGACGTGCTTGTTTGGACTCAGCGTCTCGGTGGTCGGCTGCTGCCCTTCGCGCAGCGTCACCAGTAGCCGGGTCACGCCGGGTTCTTTGGCCGGGGGCGGGAATGGCTTAAGCCTGACAGTGGCATTGATTCTGTAATGCTCATTAACCAACGTGTAGTTGGCTCCTGCCG
>QJPH01000320.1 GCA_003242955.1 Candidatus Methylumidiphilus alinenensis | reverse complement strand
CTTGGGGCTTAAGGCAAACAAAAAGCCCGGTGGTTCAGGCCACCGGGCTTTTTTGTGCCTGAAAATTGAGTTTGCAGAAACGTGGCATGGTCATCACCACAAATACGCCAAAAATGAAGAACTCGAACCGGGTAGTTACAGGCCTATTTTTGGTCATGAAAACCAAACATAGTGATGGTTTAACCATGTATGTCGGGTAAAGGATGTATCATTGTCCGACGATCTTGCCGGAATGTCGAGAGCAAGGCATCTAACCTACAAGCCTAAAACCAATCGAGGCAAACCGTATGTCATCTCAACCCAAACACAGTTATTCCGTGGAAGAGTATCTCGCCCTTGACCGCGAGGCGGAATACAAGAACGAATATGTGGCTGGTGAAATATTTGCGATGGGCGGCGCGTCGCCTAAACATGTGTTGATCGCGGGCAATACCGCACGGGAATTCGGCAATCGTCTGCGGGATACTAATTGCCAAGTCTATTCGGCTGATTTGCGCGTCCAGGCGGACGTGGGAAACGCTTACCATTACCCCGACGTGGCCGTGGTGTGCGGCAGGCCGGAGTATCTGGACAAGCGGAAAGACACTGTCACCAACCCTCTTGTCATCGTCGAAGTATTGTCCCCTGCCACCCGGAATTATGACCGTGGCGACAAGTTTGCCAGTTACCGGCGGCTGGACTCATTGCGGGAATATATCCTGATTGCCCAGGAAGCCTGCCATGTCGAGCATTTCGTGCGCAAAGAAGGATGCTGGGAGTTTACGGAGATTGATGACCGCCTAGGGAATCTGATGGTTCCAACACTAGACATTGTCATTCCATTGACGGAAATCTATGCCAAGGTGGAGTTTTTGGAGGACTAGTAATGTAGTGCAAATACTGATTGTCCTCCCGCCGCCCTTGCAGGACGAGAAGCCGACTTGGATGTTGAGAGCTTGGGTTCGTTCATTATCAATTAACCGATGGACGCCTTTGTCCGACATTAACCAAACCGCCGAAAAATCTGTCTAGCCACCTTGGCAATGGTTTCCTAGGTCATAATCGCTATCAATAAGTTGCTTATCCACTCCTGACCTTAAGTTGGGAGGATTGCCTATTACGCCAGTGAGGTTTTAATATGAAAACTATAGTGAGCGATGTTTCCCGGGTGACCTTGTTTCGCTGCAGCCGGTTCTACGGTGGTGCTGACGGCTAGCGCGTACCCCGGTTATATCTTCACGGGTTGGACTGGAGATTGTTCCGGCGCTTCATTGACTTGCACCTTAACCATGAGCGCAGCTAGGTCGGTGGTTGCTAATTTCATCGCCAAGACTGACCAAAATATTACCTTCGGGCCTTCCCCATCACCCTGTTCATTAGTAGATAGCACTGGAACAGTTTCAGCAACAGGTGGCTATTCGGGCAATCCGGTAATTTTCACATCACAAACTACCGATAAATGCTCACTCGGCAATAGCACTGTTTCAGGCAATACCAGCAGCGTTACCGTCTCTGGAATCAGCGCAGGAACTTGCACCATAACCGCCAACCAAACGGGCAATGACAATTACAATCCCGCATTGCCGAAGACGCTGAGTTTTGAGGTGACGATTGGTAAGACATTGATAGTAAGCAATCTTAACTCTACTCGTGGGATCATAAACAGCGATCAAACGGGCATTTCCTGTGGCAATAGCTGCACTGCTAGTTTCTGCGATGGGAGTAAAGTTATGCTCAGAGCCACCCCTGTCACTGGTTACCAATTTTCCGGCTGGGGCGGAAATTGCTACGGTTACGGTAATTCTTGCGTGTTGACAATGGATGCCGCAAAATCCGTCACCGGTAATTTCGAGGTGTTAAACAAGCGCCGTTCGAGTTGGAAGCGGGCTTTGCTGGCAAAATGACATACAATCCGCCCTGCCTTGCCAAGCTGGAACGTGGGATAACGCTGCTTTCCCTTCACTAAGACTGCATTGTACGAATGGCGCAACCCTTAAGGCGGATACAGGGATGTGATCCGCCGAATGGAAATAATTTGCCAAAGCATTCGGCGCAACCCTTCCATGGTTCTGCCCTACGATCCTGAGCCTAAACAACATTCAATAATTCAATGGGTAAATTCGCCAAACTGCTCCAGCATATTTTGTCAGACCGATCCGATACGAAATAATGCTTTTGCTCGTTGCTTGTTCCCAAGCTCCGCTTGGGAATGCAGTCTTTAGAAGCTCCTGCTTCACGAGGAACGGCCAACAACAAGCTGGAGCTTGGGAACTACCCCCCCCGAAAATCCCCCTAGGGCCATAGGATGCGCCGAGGTACGAGGCGCATCGGTCGCGATTGATGCGCTTCGCAAGCTCAGCGCATCCTGCGGGCTGAAAATCTGCCTGCAAATCCTGTCTTAATTTTTTCTATGACGCTTCCATGTTGACTGTGCTTTCGTCTAACGATAGCATCGCAGTATGATTACGACATTTCATGACGAGGAAACACGCAAGGTTTGGGAAGGCGAGTTCTCGAAAAAACTGCCTGAACAAATCCAAGCAGTGGCACGGCGAAAACTGCGCATGATCAACAACGCCCAACGCATTGAGGACTTGCGCATTCCACCCAATAACCGTCTGGAACTTTTGCGGGGAGATCGAAAAGGACAATGGAGCATCCGCATTAATGACCAATGGCGGGTCTGCTTTATTTGGGATATGGGCCACGCGATACGAGTTGAAATCTGTGATTACCACTGAGGAAGCGATATGAAGCAATTACCCAATATCCATCCCGGCGAGGTGCTGCGTGAGGAATTTCTCATCCCGTTGCAAATCAGCCAATATAGACTGGCAAAAGCCATTGGCGTCACCGATGCCCACATTTCGTCCATTTGCGCCGGTAAGCGCAACATCACGGCAGACACGGCCTTGCGGCTGTCGGCTTTTTTCGGCACAACGCCGGGTTTCTGGCTGGGGCTGCAAGCCGATTACGATACCGAGGAAGCCGAGGCTATGCTGCATGACGATCTCTTGCGCATTCGTCGTTTCGACACTGAAGCTGCGTGATGGGTAACCCGTAAGGCGGATACAGGGATGTGATCCGCCGAATGGAAATAATTTGCCCAAGCATTCGGTGCAACCTGTCCACGGTTCTGCCCTATGATCCTGAGCCTAAACAATATTCAATATTAAGTCAAACAGACGAGAACCATCTTGGTTCGATATAAGCTAGGGGATGAAAATGCCGAGTAAGGTCCGTAGGGCGGAACCATGGACGGGTTCCGCCGAATGTTATGGGTCGGTCGCCAGCATTCGGCGGATCACATCCCTGTATCCGCCCTACAACTCGTCACTAGTAGGCGGTTTAGGGCTGCAAGAGCGAAAGGCAAAGAGCAAGAGCCACTCTTTTCTAGTCCGCCGCCCAACCCGGCGCTCAAGGGGACGCGGGGTTACGCGTTGGGCGTTGCTTGTCCGGGGTTCCATTGCTGTGCTTCTTACAATGCAAGACTCCCACGTTAGTGTCTGTTTTTCAACTTTATTTTTGTTACATCTATCATTTTAGGTTAATCAGCCATTCGTTGCATTAAAAATAGTCTTTGCTTATCCATTGGTGACGACCTATAATTTTTATAGGCTCTCAAAATGTCATACCATGAGCATCCATCCTTTCCCAATCACATCAGAACACACGTTAGCTATTATTCGACAAGCTGTTGAATGTGGAAATGTCTTGATTCCCAACCCTCCTAATGGAGGGGAATGGTATAACCTGATGTCTAGGCGGCAAGTGGATTTATGTCTCAAGACCGGTGACTTGGTTGAAGAGCCTAGGGTAGACGCTCATGGTCATATCCGCTGTGTCTTGGAAAGGTTCGGAGCGGGTCTGGCTGTGCGCGTTCATGTCGCGTTAATGAAACACGAAGAGAGTTGGGGAATTGTAGTCATTGAAGTGGAGAACCGCCTATGAACGCCTATCATTATGTCCAATGCGGCCTGGACAACGTATGGCTGCAAAACGGTTTTGATATTGTAGAGACACCCTACGGCCAATCGGTAAAAATCGAACGGGCAAACCAGTTGGATGCCGTCATTTCCGAGTGCCTCACCAAAAAAGCCGCGCCTCTGACGGGGCGTGAGTTTCGCTTCCTGCGTTTGCGGCTTGATATGTCGCAAAAACGGATAGGGGAACTGATGGGTAAGGAAGCGCAGACCGTAGCCGTGTGGGAAAAATCGGAAAAGGTCAATCAAGATGTGGATTTTATGATCCGCCACATCTACCTGCAGACGGTCATCAACGCTAGGCAAACCTATGTTGAACTGGTTGACTATCTCAATGAGTTGGATCGTGCCGAGCATGAAAACCACTTATCATTTAAAGAAACAGAAGACGGTTGGGAAAAAGCCGCCTAAGTCTAGGCAGTCAAGGTCGGGCAACATCTTTTTCGTTGCCCGACGAAAAAAAGCAAAAGCCAAGAGCGGAAAGCAAAGAGCAAAAGCCACTCTTTTCTAGCCAGCCGCCCAACCCGGCGTTCGACCGCACCCGCGTTACGCTTTGGCTTCATTGTTCGGACTCCGTGGGCGCGGGGCGGTCAACTCGGGCGTTGGTGCGTCAAGCGAAGCTTGACGCTTCTTGCGGGGTGAAAGTCCCTGTCGGGCAAGGGCTAGCCACCCACCCGTATCGAGTCTTGCGCGGCTGGCGGAGCGGTATTTGCGGGGTGTGACCTGCGGTACAGGCGAACAAAAGTCGTGAAGCGTAGACAGAGCATTCCCTAGGCCAGTGGGGTGATGCACCACCCCGAAGCGATTCAACCTCGTTAAGAGCAAAAATGCAGGTGGCGACGTCGTCAACGCAACGGAAGCCAATACAGAGGAATCGGCAAGTCGGAATGATGATCGAGATAGCGTGGCACCGCCGGGAAACCAGGCGGACAACAGAGAACACAAACTTCGATCTAAGGTTTCGGCGCGGTGAGATTCCCGAGGGCCTGCCGAGGTCCCTAGCGCCTGGCATGGGGAAAGAGAAGCGTCGAGAACTTGAGAGGTCCCATCGGT
>QJPH01000243.1 GCA_003242955.1 Candidatus Methylumidiphilus alinenensis | reverse complement strand
CTTCCACACAAAAGGCCGAAGAAATCCAAAAATAACCCAAAGCCAAAACTGACCGCCGCGCAGGTAAAACATAACAGGCAGCATGCGGGAACCCGCGTTTCCGTAGAACATGCCATTGGCGGAATGAAGACATTCCACTGTCTAATGCATAGGATTAGAAACCACTTGGACTCAATGATTGAATACCTGTTTTGGATTCCGGCGGGTCTTTGGAACCTAAAAATAGCCTAAATTCATAAACTTAACGTCGGGAACAACTCTATTTTCATTTTCTGAAATAAATTTAGCTATGATTTCATAAGTCGCTTCATTGCCTTGTCCGCCTGAAGTACTATTCCGTTGTATCATTGGATAATGCTTCAACCCGCGCTTCCTAGCAAAGTCGATGGCTCCTTTTTTTCGGGAATTCCAGTATTTTTCTACAGTTTTATTCCAATTGAGCCATTTTGTTGCGTCCATGTCCATAGATCCTTTGGTTAACAGCGCTATCTCTTTAGCTGTAAATCGACGTTTATCTTGGGAGTATGTTTTCCTGCTGAGCGACTCTTGAGCCATTGCCTTGAGGATGTGATACGCCTTCTGGTCGCTCTTGCATTCGACTTCGAGCCAGTCAACAAAGCACTGGATCACCTCTGGCATAACCCCATCAACCGGATCAACCGGGTTTGCGGGGGTTTGGGGGTAGTTGTCGGTTGTCTGATTCATAAAAATAAGTGCTCCAATTAACTCTTATGAGGATACATGATTATGAGCACTCAGTTTGCAATTGATAACACCAAGCGGATTCTTCACATCTCCGAGGTTGAAAGAGGGCTAGGCTGCGACTGCTATTGCTTGGTTTGCAATGAGCGCATGGTTGCCAAAAAAGGCCCGGAGCGTGACCACCACTTCGCCCATGAATCCAATAAGCAGGAATGCATCACCAACCATGAGACTCTGCTGCACAAGTTCGCCAAGCGCGTTATCAAAGAAAGCGGAGGGCTTGCGGTTCCAGAACATACAGGTATGCCACTCCCTTACTGGTTCTTATTTGATCGTGTTGAGGAAGAAATGCGAATTGGAACGATCAGACATGGCTCAGTAATACCCGACCTAATCGGATACAACGGAAACGCCTCCATTTTGATTGAGGTAGCTTACAGTTCGTTTGCCGACGATGCCAAAATCCAAAAACTGGAAGTGCTTGGACTTCGCGCATTGGAAATTAACTTGCGATGCTATGACCCAGAAAACTTTGTAGTGGAGGCAGCAAAAGAGGCTATCTTGAATAATTTATCAACTAAGAAATGGCTATTCGCGCCAACGGAGAAGCAGCGTTCCTATACCGAAGAAAAGCTTGTCATCAAAGGTATTTGGGTGTTCTTGCGGTATTTGCCTTGGGGCGACCTTGCCATTCGGGTTGGGGCATTCAACCCGGAAGTCAACGCCATCGTAAAAGACATAGCCAAACGCTATTGGGGCCGATGGAACCCAACCTATAAAAATTGGATTATCCCAAACCGTTGGATTGAGCAAGCAAGGAATGATGTTCTAGCGGTGGCCGATGCAGCTTGAAATATAGGCATAGCGATGTATTGGATAATACGGTTATTTATATCAACTCAAAAGAAAATATAAGGGGCATGAGATGAGATTACAAGACTGGATGATTCTTAGGCTTTACATACGTCAGATTTTATTAATACTTTTTTCTATATTGGTTCAATTTATGGCTAATAACTTAGTAGAAACTGGAAAGGCAAACGCAATGGTAGCGATTATAGCCACTGGCATAGCTCCAATGTTTTATTGGGCATCGATTGGTTTAATGGCTTGGTCTGTGTTGTGGGTATTCCACAGCACTTGGCGTTTATGGAAATGGGAACAGGGCGATAGCAACGAGCCATGTTGCCATATCTGCGGGGGACTGGTTGATATGAAGAATGGTCGATACGGACTTTACTACAAATGCTTGGCTTGCGGTAAGACCAGTAGTTTGTAAACATTAACAATGAAAAGACATAGTTTTGTATAATAAGCCATTTTATGACCTTAACACAAAACATGATCGGGGGGAAACGATGAGCGAAAACCTACATGAATTATCCGAAGCCGAATTGGCAAAACTGATTAGCAGCGCACAGAAAACCCTTCGCGATAGGCAACTCGAAAAACGCAAGGAAGTCGTCGCCGAGATTAAACAATTGGCCGCGTCGATTGGGTACAACGTGGAGTTGACCGAAATATCTCCTGAAAACGCCGCAGGAAGCACTAGAAAAGGCACTAAGGTTCCGGTGAAATACCGTGACCCGGAGAATCCAAAGCATCAATGGTCGGGGCGTGGTATGCAGCCTAAGTGGCTGCGTGAGTTAATCGAACAGGGGAGGTCTTTGGACGAGTTCAGCGTTGCCTAGGACAGGCAGGGACAGTCAAACAACCCAAACAGCCACGATTTCGGAAGTCGTCTAGCTGGGTATGTCGGGCAACGGCTTTATTGTTGTCCGACATTTCGTTTTCTTCTAATCGGCAGATTCTAAACCTTCTTTGGTTTTGCTTTGGCTTTATCGGTTGTAGTTGCCTCAGTTTTGGTTTTTGCTTTGGCTTTTCCAGTAGAGGCTGGCTTTGGCTTAGGCTTGTGTGCCTCCACCACCTTATCTTTAAAAAGCTTGCCGGGGGTAAATTTCGGAAGGGTTGCCTCGGCTATTTCAATGGGTTCGCCTGTCTGGGGATTGCGCCCTGCCCTTGCGGCCCGATGCTGCGGTTCAAAGATTCCAAACCCGACCAATTGCACCTTGTCCCCACCCGCAACCGTGGCCTCGATGGTTTCCAGCAAGGCGTCAAGGGTCTTGAGGGTATCTAGTTGGGTATGGCCCGTTTTCTCAGAGATGGAGTTTATCAGTTCGGCTTTGTTCATGGTGATGATGCGTGTTGTTATTTTTAGTGATGGAAGTGTTGCTTGGCTTGCCAATCATTATAGCCCTCAGTAACTGAAGGCGGATGGCGTGGCGTGAATCATTGCAAAGAAAAATCACCGATACCGTGGTTTATGGATACGCATATCCTTGTATCTTTCCACAGAAAGAGGTAGCCACAAATTTTCGCCTACGCGAAAATATTTCCATGTCATTTATCGTTTTATTTTGTGACACCATTATTTCGCGTAGGCGAAAATATCAAAGGCGTTTTGCCCGCGCTCCGCGTAAAAAGACTCGTCCGCTAGGCGGACTCCCTATTTTACGTCTGCGCGTGGGCTTTGGTGAAGAAAGAGCGTGAAACATCATACCAACCAGTGACTTAATGTTATAATTCCATTGTCACTTAACAAAGTGGCCGGGTGTCAGAACCCGACGAACAAAGGCGCATTGCAGCGCCAACCGGCGCTTTTTCTTTGCCCAAAATCCGCCTATCAATGGTGGCTGGGCGGGGCAAGCCTCGGCTTGGCCGGTCCCTTTGTTCCGGTTTCTGACCCCCGTTCCAGCCGCCACCCATTGCCGTCAGAAGCGGTGGTGACGGCTCTACTGCCAAACAAAGGAGCCAAACCATGACCACATCCGCGCCTAATAACGCTTTGCTGCAAAGCATTACCCCTGCCACGAAAGCCAGGGTCCTCGAATCCATTTATCCGAATGGGCAAATCTGTTACGCCGACGAGATAACCCATAACCTGACCCGTGTTAAACGGATACTGACCGGGTTTTCAAAGTTAGGTATGCAGGAAGACGAACAGATAACCGGGGAGCTTGCCGTGGCCCTATCCGAATTGTTGGAGCAACAAATAGACATTTCGATTGCCCTCCTGCATGGGTCGATTTACGACCATAAAGAAGCCGCCTGATTTTCGCTACGCGAAAATTTTAAGCGGGCCTTTGTTGGATGTTTTGAGAATCGCCGCGTAATCATTGAAATCCGCGCCCTTGATTGGGGGCATTGCCACAATGCCCCCGACCAGAGCCGCCGCTTCTTCGGCCTTGTCGATCCCAGGCCGGCGACCATTCTTGTCTGGAAGGTCATTATCAGCACAAACGATAATTTGCACGTCGGGCATCGCCGCACGGACCGCCAGAGCCACGGCAGGAAGGTTGCCCGCCGAGAAGCACACCAACACACGCTGGCCGGTCGCCTCAAAAATACTGGCCGCCGTCGCGTAGCCTTCCGCCAAATAAACCGTATGAGTGCGCGGACCCATCCAATGGAACAAGCCGGTGACTCGCGCCCTCGGAAGGAAGTCCCGGTCACGGCCCAAAGCTTCATTGAATTCTGGAAAAATCGCCTGCACGTTCCAAAGCTCCCCTTTTTCATCGTGCATGGGTATCAACAGGACATCTTCAACGATGACCGTCTCAAAAGCGCCGTCCTCCTGATAACTGCGCTTTTGCCATTTGGGCAATTGACGAACCCGGTGGGCATCAACGTCTTTACGGACAAGATACGGGTGATGGCCACCGGCTGAAACCGCCTTGGCCCACAAGTCCCTTGCCAGTTTTGCGGATTGGGCCTGCCGGTCTTGAGTCTCGGCATCCTGCCTCACTTTCCGCAACCCAAATTCACGCCGCCGCCGGTCCCGCTCAGCCTCATCCAGTACTTCATGCCCTTGTGGATACCAAGTGCCGCGAAAGCCGCGCTTCAGATCGTTGTAGTAAATGTTAGGCGGGTCATCCAAATGAACACAGTAGCGAAATGGCTTCCTGCCTTTCTTGTCCTCTGTAGAGCCTAAATAATGGAATCCGCCATCGGTTTTCAGATCACCGACCAAGGATAACCCATATTCCTGCATGATGAAGTCGCCAAAGCTAATTGTATCCAACATGTGAATTCTTCAATGATGCTTGCAATCCGCAGTAAATAAACCCCTGTCAATGACTTCACAGACAATACCGGCAGAGAATCATCGTTATGCCGACAACAATAATACATCCTTGTTGTCATATTCAAACAATATCTTAACCTTAATCAACCATAAAAAAGCCGCAAGCGATAAATAAAATTTACAAGCTGCGGCTTTTTTATAAAGGCTCGTTTTTATCGGCTGCTTTACAGAATCAACTTTACA
>QJPH01000595.1 GCA_003242955.1 Candidatus Methylumidiphilus alinenensis | reverse complement strand
TGGTTGAACGAGCGATTGAAGGAGATTGCGGCACAACGCTTAAAATCTTTCACGTCGCATCCTAAGCGGGAACCGCCCCAGACCAGATCGGTTTTGGAAACCGAGTCGGTCTTTAGTTCACCCGAACAAAGCTTTTGGCAAGGCTTGGCCGATGGCAGATTAACCGTCACCCTCCCCTCAGAGGCGGAATGGGAATATGCTGCAAGGGGAGTTGATGAACGACGTTATCCTTGGGGCCACTCACCCGACCCAGAAAAGGCAAACTATAGTGACACCGGTTTGCGTGAGACCTCTGCCGTAGGTTGTTTTCCCGCTGGCATTAGCCCTTTTGGAATTGAAGACCTATCCGGCAATGTCTGGGAATGGACCCGTGGCATTTATAAAGGCTATCCTTACCCGGAACAGGGGGAAAAACGCCAACAGCAGGAAAACTTGAAAGCAGGGGGGGATCAGGTGTTGCGCGGCGGCTCGTTCGGCAGCGATCAGGGCCGCGTCCGCTGTGCCTCCCGCCGCAGCCGCGAGCCCGGCTACCGCCGCAGCGACTTCGGGTTTCGTATTGTGTTGTCCCCATTGTAGTCTCTGTTCTCTGGCTCTTCTCTGATCTCTGGCTTTTGCTCTGCTCTTCTCTGACGTTTGCCGCGTAGCGGCTCGCGTTTTTTTTTGAAGTGTCAAAGCTTGCTTTGACAGGGCGGCAAGCTTTTGCCGTCGCCCAGTGTTTCACAAGACTGAGACACTGAGCAGCAATTCTCAGTTAGGCTATAACGCCGTCATACCGGCAGGGATTGCCGGTATCCAGAACACAGGGAGGTGAAACTGCGGGATGGAAATTACCAGAATCAAACACTTGCTTATCGACGAGTTTGCCCTCCATGGCTTCTGGATTCCGGCAATCCCTGCCGGAATGACGACGTTTCTTGTTTGGTCGGACTTGTGTATAACGTCGAGCGCTCCCGCGTGGGAATGCAGCCTTTACCGCTCCTGCGATTCGATACCTCCGACGCTGGAGCGTCGCCGGAGGCATACAAAGACAGGACAGGATTTACAGGATAAACAGGATTTTCTTGTGACATGTAGCTACATTCACACGATTCCATCCTGTCAATCCTGTTCATCTTGTCTGATTAAACAGGGAAGTTGTTTTCGGCTATATCCTAAAGGCTTACGCTTTTCGTCTGCCAGGTTTTTTCGATGTGCTTTCCGGGGCTTCTTCGGGTGCGGTTTCAATGCCAGCCGATTCGGATTCTTCGGCGGTTTCCGCTACAGATTCAGGCGCGCTGTCCCTGTCATGCAACCATTGGGAAATGGCAGGGGCAAGCTCTTTCTGCGACTTCGAACCCACAAAAACACCAATATGTCCGCCCTTGAACTCATAGAGAGTCTTGTCTTGCGAACCGACAAGGTCATTTAGAGGCTTTATTGCGGCAGGCGGTACCAGATGGTCGCCGGATGCGTAGATATTCAGCAAAGGCATCGTAATGTTGCGCAAATCCACCAATTTATCGCCTAGCATAAGCTCGCCTTTGGCAAGCCTATTCTCTTGGTAGCAGTATTTAATAAACTCCCGAATGCAGGCACCAGCCTGTCCGGGGCTATCGAATATCCACTTTTCCATCCTAAGGAAGTTAAGCAGCTTTTCCTTGTCTTCTATGACATCCAGCATATCCACGTATTTACGGATGTTTAAATTGAATGGCATCAGCATTAAAAAGCCACCATTCATAAAATCGCCCGGAATCACCTGGTAAGATTCAACCAGTGCGTCAATGTTCAAATACTTGGACCAGTTAAACAGTAAAGCATCGTTGGTCGAGAAATCAACCGGGGCAACCAAGGTGATAAGGTTTTTGACTTTATCTGGGTTGAGCGCGGAATACATCATGGAGAATGTCCCGCCTTGGCAGATGCCCATTAGGTTGACTTGCTCACTCTGTGCAATATCCCTGACCACATCAACGCAATTATCTATATAGCCATTGACATAATCGTCGAGGCCAAGGTACATATCCACCTTGCTTGGGTATCCCCAATCAATGATAAATACATCCAAACCGTGGTCTAGCATGTTTCTGATCATGCTTCTATCGGGTTGAAGGTCAAGCATGTATTGCCGGTTTACCAGCGCATAGACGATCAACACGGGTGTACTACAGGTGTTTGGATCATTCCGTGAATAACGGTAGAGCTTTAACTTGTCTTCTGCATAAATTAATTCCTTGGGGGCAGTGCCTACATCGATTTCATCAATTTCAGTCAACGCCCCCACGCCCTTAATGAACTTGGTATTGAAGTCACCGAGTTCTTTGATCAAGGACTGTGCGTCAAAGGACAAAAAAGGTGCCTTCATTGAGCGTTCTCCTTAAGTTGTTTCTCAAGCTTCTTGACCGATTTCTTGAGATCATAGACGGTCTTATAAAGATCATCCATTTCAGACCGCAGGGCAATTGGAAGGTCAGAGAGGTGCGATTCCATGAGTTTAAAGAAATGCGCCTTGACATCCAATGAGGTATCAAGTAACTCACCTTGAAGCTTGGCAAATTCTTCGGTTTTGAATAGCTTGTAATAGGCTTGCTCGCTCGTGTCAATCCAGATATCGAAAAACTCGTCGAACTGCTTAATTTCCTCGCCCGAGGTAATTTTTTCTGCAAGCCTTTCGACGACCTTGTCCATTGCCGTCAGACCAGTGATATATATCGTATGCTGATATTCGGTATTTTTAGCCGCATACACCGAAAGGTCGTCAAAGCATCTCAATATCAATTCAAGCTTTTCCCTGTCCCTGCCGACTGGGGGTACATGGAAAACCTTGCCGACAGTGTTATCAAAGGCATTGAACATTGAATGAAACATGTTCATGAATGATTCAGGGTGCCCTTGTGCTAACTGTGGGAAAGCGCCAAGGCTCTCCTTCATGGCATTGACCCAAGGTGCAGTAAACTGCTGGCCTGATCCAGATAACAATTCAAGAAATTGAACCGCCTGATTGAGCATCAGCTTGGTGGCTTCTGAATCGAAACCAAAAACCTTGTCGATAAGCTCCTTGTATTTGGAAGGGTCAATATACTCCTTATACGCTTCTGGATTTACGCTCCTTTCTTGAGCAGCCTTCATCAGTGGCAACCATACTTCATAGAGTTTTGTATAGGCGTTTGAGCCGCCAAAAATTCTCGACAGGTTGTCTTTGATGACTTGATTGTTGATTCCCGGCTCGGACAAGGATTTCATCACTGCCGACATCCAAGACGAATAAGGGTTACTGAATCCGCCAGCATCTCCCGAAAATCCAGGATATTGTTGATTGATGAATAATTGCTGTGTTCGTTTGGTATTCTCGATTAATCCATCGAACAGCTTTTCCTGCGCTTTTAGCCAGGTTTCAAAATAACTTTGTGTATTTTCCATAACCAATCCCCTCGGTGGGCTTTTAAACAGCTTCTCCGGCAATACGTTGCGCCCAAATAAACAAGAGCAACAAGAAGAAGGCAGCTTTAGTCTCTTCTTGCCTAGGCAATCGCTCTGCCAGCACTAAACTACTTGGTTCCAGCTTTTTCTATGTACGCTGAAAATACTTTTGTCATCTCCTTGCTTTGTTCAATTTGATTTTCCAGCGTCTGTCCCCATGATTTTTGTAATTTCACAAATTCGCCGTTGAATAGCTCTGAGGTGTTAATCATGGTTCCAATCCATGCATTAAATAACTTAAGAATTTCCTTTGTATGTGGATTATCCACTGCACCAGTCGTGCTAAGAAAAGACTCTTGCGACTTTTTCATCGAATCGAGCCAGTGCGCTCGAAAAGTTTCCTGCGTATTTATAGAAGTTTCAAGAAATTCCTTCTGGGTTTTTGCCCAAGCGTCAAAGAACTCTAAGCCTTTATCCATTTTCGTGTCCTCATGTGGGTTTTATGGTTAGCGATTCATTGTTAATATAGCCAATGCAATTAACGGCCTTGGTCATCGTTCAGCCCGATGGGTGAGTTTGTGGAGTGCGGCGACGAGTCGCCGCACTCCACATTGGGTGGGCTAAACGATGACCAAGGCCCAATTAACTACCTGCTTTGAACTGTCTAATAGTTTCAAAAAAACTATTCGCCACTTCGGTATTCATCTTGATTTGATTGTCAATAATATCATGCCAAACTCGCTGGGCTTTTTCACCTCCTTCGGTAAAAAGGTTTAACTGCAAGTCTTTAATCATATTTCTTAGAAGTTGGTTTTCAGCTTTCAGCTTAGTATTTTCATCCAAAATCTGGTTGTATTTAGTGCTAGGCACAAAACCGAGAACTGAATACCAATCTGTCAAGCGTTCATATATATCACCAGTTAGGGGAAACTGCGTGCCATAATCTGACATTCCCCAAAACTTCTTAGCTGATTCAAGCCCCTCCTGCTGAGCTTTGGTGATAAAGTCGGAAAAACCTGCCCTGAAAAGGGGGTTTGAAAATAGATCCATCATATTTTTGATGATATCTTCATTCTTATACATAATTTTTTTACTTTTTTCTGTTGCCAGCCTTAAAAGAGAAATCGAACGGGTAACATTCGATTCAGGGAATTAACTTGCGCTGTCCCCTCCAAGATTGCGCGGCCTATCGTTTGGATCAAACGGTTCGGCTTGTTCGGAGGACGCAGAATTGCCCTGTTCTTGTTTGCCATGAAGTTCATTGGGCTTCCACAAAAACCAAGGATTGAGCGATATCTTCGTGAACGTTTCCAAGTCGGTGATTGAACAAACTTGTTTGAGCCAGTAACCGACTAGGCCAAAGTAATTTTTCAAATCCCAGCCCGAATTCATCAGTAACGGCATGGTCCTGTTGAGGTCCCTGATATAGGCTCTTAACACATAGGCCACATTGATATCCGGGTCACCGAATTGGCTGAGATGTGCTCTCAACTTCTCGTATTCTTCTTCATCCAGTCTCAGTGTGACGGCCTTGAGCGCCATAAATCCTCCAAGTCACAATTTGCGTATGCATAATGTATTACCAATGTAATTTAGATGTCAAGAAAAACATAGTGCTCTTTGGAAAATATTGCGGAAGCCTAGCGGGGTGCATGGATTTGCGACT
>QJPH01000499.1 GCA_003242955.1 Candidatus Methylumidiphilus alinenensis | reverse complement strand
AAAGCCCAAAAAAGCACGTGGTGCAAACGGATGCTTTCCCTTCCAGCACAGCCACGGCCAAATAACGCCGTGGACCCTGCCGCCCGGCGCGCTTTTGCTCTTTCTTCGACGCGCCCAACGACCCCGTTCAGCCGCCCGCGCAGGAGAAGCTAGAATGAAAAGGGCAAACGTCCACGCGGGTCGGCTGGAACGGCGGGTTAGGCTGGTGGGCAGAGAAACATTGCTGTGTGTTCATGGGTTTTGCTCTTTTTTTCCATTCGGCGCAATACGCGGAAAAGCCGCTATTGCGCTTTACAACCTTACGAATGCGCTTTACCGCGTTGATTTACGTAAATAAAACTTTTTGAGTAAGTCCTATGGAAGTGTGAGATTACTGTTTTATAAATCCATTTTTGCCGAGCTTTAGCGTGAAGGAAAATCTTTTTGTTGGCGCATGTTGCTGGTCTTTATCTCCATAACCTACTCCTCCAATAGTTATGCTTCCATCCTTGCCGGAAAATTTATCGATTTCAACTAAAGGTAATTCAGGCGTTTTGTAGTCCGGCAAAACTACTGGGGTAGAAAAGCCATGAATTTCTACAACTGTCAAGTTTGGAACAACTGTTCCGTTACCACCAGCGCAACCAAAATCACCATTCCATAATACAACGTATTTGTCTGCCCATTCTTCCGTTTCACCGGGCTTTCCAGAAACCTTGACTGCTTCATATTGTGTATCCTCAAGTTGGCAGGCTACTGTCTGGCTATAGGATTTAACTAGCTTGGCCGCATCAGACTCATTGAAAGCGTATGCGTTACTAACCACGGCTAAAATAGCGAATGCTGCAACATTTTTCTTCATGAAGTTGTTTCCTTAGAGTGATCGTAGAGATTAAGCCTAACGACCCCGTTCAGCCGCCCGCGCGTAAGGGGCCGGAATGAACACGCCAAACGTCCACGCGGGTCGGCTGGAACGGCGGGTTAGGCGGGTGGGCAGAAAGACAATGCCGGACGTGCATGGATTTTGCTCTTTTTTCCATTCGGCGCAATACGCGGAGTACCGCTATTGCGCCTTACCGCGTTACGGGTTACGGGTTGAGGTTCCGTTCCGCGTGGGCAAACGATAGAGCCGTTTGCCCACCCTACCCGGCTAACCGCAGTATTCAAAAGCAAAAGACAAGACCTGACCCCGTTCTTTCGTGGCTATCGCTTACCCGGCAGATCTTCGTCAGGCTTGCGCCGCTGGCCGCCAAACCACAATGCCGCCAAAAACGCTGAGATAGGCGCTGCCGTCAGGACCGATTGTCAGGCCAGCGTAATAGTTGTTGGCCAATGTGTCGTCTACCAAGCCATCACCTCGATGGACGAATTCGACAGTCGGTGAACGTGTAAGTAATTCCCCTGTTTCGAAATCCAGGGCCGCCCAATACCAGCCGTTTTGGTCTTTGGCATAGGTGTAAACCATGCCATCACCGCTGGACAGTTGCGAGACGACCGACGGTACCGAAATCGAATTATTGGCCCAAACCACTTCCGATTTTCCCGTCGCTGGATCAAAATCAACTCGGTTCACGCCGGGCGTAGTAGTGCTATGGCCCATCGTGCTTTTCACACTGGTATTGCCATAATTGTTTTCCACGATAATCGATCGATTTAGCGCGATCAAGGAGTTTTCGCACGAATTTTGCGAAGGATAGTCCGTAAACACCGCCTGTTGCGCCACCATCTGGCCAGTGCCACGAGAATACACATTCACATGCATCTGAGCGGCATTATCGGTAATCGCAACGAATTGGTTGCCGTCAAAATCATCAAAACACGTTGGCGTGGTGCCTGATCCCTGCTGGTTTTGGCCGGACTTGGTTTCGCTGCCACGATCATATTCCGTGCGCCACATGTTTTGCGGCCCGCTTGCGCTGGCTTGGTAACAGTAGAGGGCATAGTCGGACACCAAGTACACGTTGCCATTGGCATCACTGGCAAACGATTTGCTGTTAGTCTCGGCCGGGTTGGCACCGCTAACATTCTGGACACAGCTAGCCAGTATTGCTTGATTGGTGTAGTCAACATAGCCAACAACGCCAGCCTGCGAAATAAACCAAAGATTGCCCAAGCTGTCCGGCAGCACCGAATTCAGGGTATCGGCTGGATTGTTGTTGAGTGCCACGCTCAAGTCCCAGGAGTTGACGAGTTCGATCTGGTCATTGTCGGTTGAATAAATGCCGATTTTCTGGTCAGCAGTTACACAGACCACATTCCCAAGCTGATCCAAATAAAAGTATCCACCCGCAAAACTCAGGCTATCTGTCTTTGGTCGCGGTGGCAGGGTGCATTCGGCCAAGGTGTCGAGGGTGTCGGGTTCAAGCAGCATAATGGTTGGATTAGCGGACTCCCCGGAAAAAGCGCCAATCCTGATGGTTATGAGCTGACCTTTAGCATTGAATGCCAGCGATGCGGCAATGCCCGGCGGCATCATCAGCTTGTGCTGCACAGATTGATATTGTGCACTGGCCGGGCCTTGCACGGAACAGGTGTCGGTCTGGTAGGAGTTAAAGTGGATTTCACTGAAATCGTTGGGGGCCATGAAAGGGTTTTGGTAAATTGCCGGCGTTGCTAGTGATTTTGACATGGTAATGTATCCTTAGTGGGTTGTTGTTGGGATGAAGGCGTTGGAAAGGGCAGACAAACTATGTAAGCCCCCCGTGACCTTTGTTGACAAATGTTATGGTTTTTGAGCGGCAAGCTTCAATTCGATTATCTTTTGATTCTCCACGGTAAAGTAACTGATGTTACGCACGGATGTGAAAGCTGCATGAGACGATGACTTACCGCCTAACACTACGGAGCGTCAAAGCTTGCTTTGACTTGAGATTGGAAAGGCAAAGCTTGCTTTGCCTGTCAAAGCAAGCTTTGACGCTCCAGCCCTAGGTCGATGCGTAACATCAGTAAAGTAATAAAAACGTCCTTCAAACCCAACCCTGTAGGTCGGGCAACCTCTTTTCCGTTGCCCGACTTTCCTGACCGACCGCCCAAATGTCGGGCGCAACGCACAAGAAACGCGCCCGACCTACAGGGCTTCCTTAATGATTTGAAGCGCATCCAAGATCAGGCGATTTTGCGGCGTCTAACCAGACGGAATTGGCCAGTTCGAGCGCGATCCGGCGTTTCCGGCAGATATCCGGAATTGCCGGAAACGCCCGACTTACAGACCTTTATATAGCCAAAACATCAATATGGGCGGGCTTATTCCGGCCTACCTAGCTGACTCCATTGATTACAAGCAATGGTGGTTCCCAAGTTTGAGTAAAGCTGATTTCCGGTGTTGGTACATAAACCCGAAGTATCAGAGAAAATGTGTAGTCGCTTGTTCCGCTCGGCGACTGTAGCCAGTAAGTCCCTTTAAGGAGCGTTGTTGGCGGATCGCTTTGAATCAAGAGGGTCATGGTGCCGGACTCATCTGTGTCTTGATACTGAGGATAGCGGCTATTAATGGAGTAGCTAGTCGAACCAGGCACAAGATTGAATGTAGAGTTGTACATCGTTATCGACCAAAAGCCATGTTGCGACGCTTCAAACGGAGGAAACGTCCCTTTTTTAAATGTCAGGGTATAGTTATTTTGGCCGTTCAGTTGATTATTTTCATTGTCTGTGTGGACATTGAGATAAACATTTTCCGCCGGATCATTGGCGCAAATACCAGCTAACGATTGCAGTGCAGCGCGGGTGATGAAATCACTGTTCTGACCCGCCCGGCCAATGTCGGCCGGCGGATATGCCCAGCCATTGACGCGCTTGCCTCTGCCTTTTGCCATTTTTTTGAGTATTGCCAAACCGTCTTTGGCGGCTCGCTGAAGCCCCATGCGGGTTGCCGCAGACTGTGCATCCAGGTTTTGGTTTGGGCCTATTCCTATCGTTGCAAATAACTTTAGCATCTGCTCTTGGTTAATTCCTGGAGGTAAGCCCGGCGGGTTTTCTGTCATGGCCTTGTTCATTGTTTGCCATGCGCCCGCAGTGTGGTTGTAATCAATCCCATAAGGGATCATCACCGGCTCGGAATGTGGAGATGGAGCATTCGGCCAATCGGAAAGCGGCGTCAATAGATACTGTTCTTGTATCGCGTTGGCTTTGTCCAAATCTTCTTGACTGGTGTTGTTGACACCAGTTCTCCCAAGCAACAATACAGTTGCCGTGCGCGATCTCGGAAGAATATCCAACACGCCATCAGGCACTTGTCCATTCCAGTGCGCATCGGCAATTAGAAAATTGCCCGCTTGTGTTCCCGTTGCGCTGGTACCGGCATAGGCAAAATTATCCGCATCCATGCACACCATTTCTATGCAAAAGAAGCGATCCGCAACAGCGGGTACAGACAACACGACAGGATCTTTTCCGACATCTAGCCAAGCGGTTGAATATAAGGTATCACAGTTGGGGCAGCCACCGGATTGATCAGCCGGGCTCGCCAGTTTTTGCATATGATGAAACGAATTTACCGGCGCATAAAGATCGGGGAGCCCCAATTTCTGGGAAACTTGCTGTCCTGCCTCGGTTGCCCACAACCAGCGCAACTGGGCATTATAAATCCATGGAAAGCCATAGACGTATGCCTGAATGCCCAGTGAATAGGCATATTCCTCCTCCCAATTGTTTGTCAATTGCAGACTTCTTTGGGGGAGGCTTAGGGAAAAATTATCCGGGTTTGGATCGGTTGTTTCATCAATCATGTCTAATATTCCTAAAAAGGGGAAAGAGCGAGACGACTACCGGCTATTGGGGGCAGATACAGTCTTTCAGAAATTAAATTTCCATTCACGTTGTTGTAAGCTGATACCAGCAATTCTCATTTTGGCGATTGTCCGGTAAAGTAGCCGTATCAACCCCACTAGAACCTTCCTAATGAGCGCACCCTTTGGCCAATTTGCCCTGACTATGGGCGACATCACGAGACTGATACGCGGCACTTTCGAGACTTTTATAGACCCCCGGACAGGCAAGAACAAGAGCTACACGCTGGTCGATGCCGGACTGAGCGCCTTCTCGGTGTTCTTCATGCAATGCCCCTCGTTTTTGGAATACCAGCGCACCTTGGAG
>QJPH01000125.1 GCA_003242955.1 Candidatus Methylumidiphilus alinenensis | reverse complement strand
CCGGTTCATCCCCACGGCTGTGGGGAACGCAAGTACTGCACAAAGCACATTGGGGGCTGGCTCGGTTCATCCCCACGGCTGTGGGGAACGCGAATGGGATTGTTATCTGCACGACATAAACAACGGTTCATCCCCACGGCTGTGGGGAACGCAAGGGGTATTTTGTGCAAGCTCGGCAGGCGATCGGTTCATCCCCACGGCTGTGGGGAACGCTCCGGGTGCCAGCCGGTGTGGACCTGCGGGGCCGGTTCATCCCCACGGCTGTGGGGAACGCTTGTTTTCATCGCGTTTTGGAAAGCGTGGTAGCGGTTCATCCCCACGGCTGTGGGGAACGCCACCTAGGCGTTCCAGTTCGTTGTACATGGCCCGGTTCATCCCCACGGCTGTGGGGAACGCAAATCCGCTATCTGCACTGATGGTGTGGGTGGCGGTTCATCCCCACGGCTGTGGGGAACGCGTTGCCGAGCGCGTAGAGGATTTGGGCGATTTCGGTTCATCCCCACGGCTGTGGGGAACGCTGCGCGGTTCCCTGCCATGCCGTTCGCCAAGCCGGTTCATCCCCACGGCTGTGGGGAACGCGCAATACCTATCAAATCCAGAACGGTGTAGCTAGGTTCATCCCCACGGCTGTGGGGAACGCAGTGTGGCCGGAACTGGTTCAACCACATGTACCGGTTCATCCCCACGGCTGTGGGGAACGCCTTGATTTGGGCTATTTTTCTCAACAAAGTGACGGTTCATCCCCACGGCTGTGGGGAACGCGTTGAATGCTGGTGTTGGTGCTATTAATGTTACGGTTCATCCCCACGGCTGTGGGGAACGCTGGATTGGTTTCAACGTCGGCCAGTTCATCGTCGGTTCATCCCCACGGCTGTGGGGAACGCTTCCCGTCGATGTGGGTTATCTGCTAGAAAATCGGTTCATCCCCACGGCTGTGGGGAACGCCGGTGGTACGGTTGTCGTGTTTGAGCTACAGTCGGTTCATCCCCACGGCTGTGGGGAACGCTTGGTATACGTCAACGCCAGCACAGATTGATACGGTTCATCCCCACGGCTGTGGGGAACGCGACTTCTGCGGCATCGGCGTGGACAGGACTGCCGGTTCATCCCCACGGCTGTGGGGAACGCTAAATCCGCCTTCTAAAATTTCCATATACCACCGGTTCATCCCCACGGCTGTGGGGAACGCTATTTAGTTCAATGTTTTGGGTTGTTTGTCTGCGGTTCATCCCCACGGCTGTGGGGAACGCCGTTGGCTGGGTCGGTTTCCCCTGTCAATAACCGGTTCATCCCCACGGCTGTGGGGAACGCTAGCTTGGTGCCAGGGTAAAAACCGGTAATAGCGGTTCATCCCCACGGCTGTGGGGAACGCTAGCTTGGTGCCAGGGTAAAAACCGGTAATAGCGGTTCATCCCCACGGCTGTGGGGAACGCTAGCTTGGTGCCAGGGTAAAAACCGGTAATAGCGGTTCATCCCCACGGCTGTGGGGAACGCTAGCTTGGTGCCAGGGTAAAAACCGGTAATAGCGGTTCATCCCCACGGCTGTGGGGAACGCGCAAACTTCACCCCTGGATTGCCCTTGTCCGGCGGTTCATCCCCACGGCTGTGGGGAACGCCGGCAACGACGTATGAAAAACACCTGGCCTGTCGGTTCATCCCCACGGCTGTGGGGAACGCGGATTTCTCGACTGTGATTGTTGCTGTCCTTTCGGTTCATCCCCACGGCTGTGGGGAACGCGCAATCGACGTCGATTAATGCATCAACGTGTACGGTTCATCCCCACGGCTGTGGGGAACGCAACACGTCCATCGGATCCTATAAGCCTAGCGTCGGTTCATCCCCACGGCTGTGGGGAACGCAAAAAGGTTTTACCGGTTTTCTCCTCGGCTATCGGTTCATCCCCACGGCTGTGGGGAACGCGACCAGCCAAGCAGACCGGGCAATATCCGACGCGGTTCATCCCCACGGCTGTGGGGAACGCTGGTACGCGAACAATCCAGTGATGGCGAAAGCCGGTTCATCCCCACGGCTGTGGGGAACGCCAAGACATGAAGTCGCCCTACAAGCATCAATTCGGTTCATCCCCACGGCTGTGGGGAACGCTTCGCCAAGCTTGGCCCCGGTTGCACAAAATACGGTTCATCCCCACGGCTGTGGGGAACGCCGCCCTACGGTCCTGTCAAGCGTTGCCAACCACGGTTCATCCCCACGGCTGTGGGGAACGCCGGGTTGCGTATGGCGCTGGGTGTACCCCTGTCGGTTCATCCCCACGGCTGTGGGGAACGCTCATGCTCAGGGCATTAGCAAAACGGGTACGCCGGTTCATCCCCACGGCTGTGGGGAACGCTCCTGGAACGGGTCGCGTTTCAATTTGAAATGCGGTTCATCCCCACGGCTGTGGGGAACGCTTAAAGGTCAAGATGACCTTTACTATGGTTATCGGTTCATCCCCACGGCTGTGGGGAACGCTTGCTGAAAGGATGCGAGACTATCGCAAACGGCGGTTCATCCCCACGGCTGTGGGGAACGCCTGTTTTGACGATGCGTTGCACAGTGTTCATGCGGTTCATCCCCACGGCTGTGGGGAACGCCGCATGGCGCTGATCGACATCAACCGCAAATACGGTTCATCCCCACGGCTGTGGGGAACGCGCAGGCATCGCCGTCCCCGCCTCAAAGTCGGGCGGTTCATCCCCACGGCTGTGGGGAACGCCCCAACAAACCCAGCTTCGACGCCCTCGTCAACGGTTCATCCCCACGGCTGTGGGGAACGCGTAAACAAGTTGATAATCGCCGATTGTGTGATCGGTTCATCCCCACGGCTGTGGGGAACGCGTAAATTCTGTTTACCAACCATGGAACCACTACCGGTTCATCCCCACGGCTGTGGGGAACGCAAACTGCGCAAGCTGCCGGACGACAACCGCGCCGGTTCATCCCCACGGCTGTGGGGAACGCGAGGTGGATGCGCTGGTGAAGGAGCGCGATGCCGGTTCATCCCCACGGCTGTGGGGAACGCTATCGACCACAGCCGCCCAGGCCAGCCTATCCCGGTTCATCCCCACGGCTGTGGGGAACGCGAGCCAGCGCAGCAGTTTCACTGCATCGGCGGCGGTTCATCCCCACGGCTGTGGGGAACGCAACAAGTGACGATGCGGCTCCCGGCCTATTTGCGGTTCATCCCCACGGCTGTGGGGAACGCCTAAATCAAATGTTGTTGGATTCTCAGTATAACGGTTCATCCCCACGGCTGTGGGGAACGCGAATGAAACAACGTCTGGTATTGCTCAATGGCCGGTTCATCCCCACGGCTGTGGGGAACGCACACCTTTAATAAGCACCTGGCGACCGCTGATCGGTTCATCCCCACGGCTGTGGGGAACGCCACCGGGTCCAGCCCTTGTTCGCTTAGCATAACGGTTCATCCCCACGGCTGTGGGGAACGCTTTTGAAATTAAACCCTCAATACCGTTATCCCCGGTTCATCCCCACGGCTGTGGGGAACGCATAACCGCGTCCCGTGGAAAACGACCCTTTGTCGGTTCATCCCCACGGCTGTGGGGAACGCCAAGGGCCGCCGCCGTCAACATCATACGTTATCGGTTCATCCCCACGGCTGTGGGGAACGCGCATGAAAAATTTAAACGGCTAGGCGGATCGTCGGTTCATCCCCACGGCTGTGGGGAACGCTTTCAACTAGAAGAATACGGTCAAGAATTTTCCGGTTCATCCCCACGGCTGTGGGGAACGCGGGGAGGGGGAGGGAATCCACACCCCCGGCGACGGTTCATCCCCACGGCTGTGGGGAACGCCCGGAGTACAACAAAGACCCGGTGTTTCGCGCCGGTTCATCCCCACGGCTGTGGGGAACGCTAGTGTCGAATTAATAGACTGGAGAGTAGATTCCGGTTCATCCCCACGGCTGTGGGGAACGCGTGTCGAATTAATAGACTGGAGAGTAGATTCTCGGTTCATCCCCACGGCTGTGGGGAACGCGATTGAGAAAAAACAAGAAGTAAAAAGAATAACGGTTCATCCCCACGGCTGTGGGGAACGCGTATTATGTTGATGTTGATGTAAAAGGGTGTCCGGTTCATCCCCACGGCTGTGGGGAACGCGGGATTTACAGGAAGAAACAATGGACTATGGGCGGTTCATCCCCACGGCTGTGGGGAACGCAGATGGTGATAAACCGCCTGTTTATCTGGTCGCGGTTCATCCCCACGGCTGTGGGGAACGCTATAACCTGTTCGTGCGCGGGACGAACATTGACGGTTCATCCCCACGGCTGTGGGGAACGCCATTTCAACCAATTTCACTGGCAGGCCCGAGGCGGTTCATCCCCACGGCTGTGGGGAACGCTGCATGTCTTTCCGAACACTATCATCCAAAAGCGGTTCATCCCCACGGCTGTGGGGAACGCAGTGGGGTGGGGTGGGTATGCCTAGTTATTCTCGGTTCATCCCCACGGCTGTGGGGAACGCTCGTGTGACAGATTGATAAAACTCAGCTTTTGCGGTTCATCCCCACGGCTGTGGGGAACGCAAACTTTGTAACGTGCAGCGCGGCCTCCCCCCCGGTTCATCCCCACGGCTGTGGGGAACGCTTCCAAACCCGCCTGAATCCCAACTCAAACCCCGGTTCATCCCCACGGCTGTGGGGAACGCCAGTCCACGCAGCGCGGCCTCCCCCATTCCCACGGTTCATCCCCACGGCTGTGGGGAACGCCAATTCCACATCGTTCTATCTGTTCGATGAGGCGGTTCATCCCCACGGCTGTGGGGAACGCATGGTGGATCGATGGGCCGGATATGGGCCATTCGGTTCATCCCCACGGCTGTGGGGAACGCATCCGCCGACTGCCCGACCATGCGATTGAGACCGGTTCATCCCCACGGCTGTGGGGAACGCTAAAACCATATTGGCATGGAGACATAGCCTGTCGGTTCATCCCCACGGCTGTGGGGAACGCATCATCGCCCACCGCTCGGACTCCGAGCAGGTCGGTTCATCCCCACGGCTGTGGGGAACGCGGCCATGTTCCGTTCAACAAGGGGATGAAAGGCGGTTCA
>QJPH01000379.1 GCA_003242955.1 Candidatus Methylumidiphilus alinenensis | reverse complement strand
TTGGAAAAGGCAAGGAATGCGCCCGCCCAAACATTCATCGCGACCCAATGATTCCCTGTTCCGATGAGCATCATGAAGCCAAAGAAGGTTCCGCCAATAAACCCGGCTCGCAGATCAATGTGTTCTTGATGCCCGGACTCGCTGAATAGGCGGTTGACTAGCCCATTCCATTCCCGTGTGAGGGTGTTCATGTTAATACCTCTGTCTTAATAGAGTTGAAAATTATTCGCCGTCCTTATGTCGGCAATCCTTCCCTGTCCATTCCCACGCGCTACGTGATGCCTGCTGCTTGAAGCTGGCGTAAGAGAACCGGGGAGATTTCCAATCCTTGGCAATGGGCTATTGATTCCCAAAAGCGCCGCCGAAGTCCTTGGCGAACTGCTCAATGCTTCGCGGTGCCTTGCCCGTGACGCGCTGGAAGTCGTCGGTGACCAGATCGCCCCAATTTGCGCTGTAGGCAGCGTAGTAGTCACACATCAAATTCACCGTCCAGTCGTCAAGCCCCATCTGTGCCATCGACTGCCGTGCGTCATCGACGGAAACCGGAACGTAGGCCACTGGCTTTCCGATGGCATTGCCTATCGCCGCAGCAATCTGGTGCATTGACAGCGATGCCGACCCGGTGAGGATATATGTCTTACCCTCATGGCCCGTGGTGGTCAGCACATGCGCGGCGAAATCGCTGATGTCGCGTGAGTCGATCAGCCCCATTTTGCCATCGGCAAGGGCAAAGTACATGGCCCCCTGTTGGGCGACGCTCTGTGCCCCCATCATCAGGTTCTGCATGAAGAAGTGCGGTTTCAAAATGGTGAACGGAATGCCCGACCCAACCAGTTCGGCATCGGAGAGCGCATGGAGACGGCTGTTGATCGTCGGTGCGGTATGCGCAGCGCCGAATGCCGACATGCGCACGACGTGCCTGGCACCTCCTTGCTTTGCCGCCCACAAGGCATTCGAGCATTGCTCGGGTGCGCGAGGCCCCGGCGGGGCCAGAATCCAGACAGTATCCACGCCAGCGAAGGCGGAACCCAGCGTCCACGGTTTTTCCAAATCGCCGACCGAAATCTCGACGCCCTGTCGCCTGAGTTCTTCAGCCTTTTCGGGATTGCGCACCAGCGCCCGGAGACTATGCCCGGAACCGTTGAGTTGGGCGATGATGCCCGATGAAATATTTCCAGTCGCACCGGTGATCAGAATGGTATTGGGCATGGACGGTCTCCCTCAGAAATCCAATGATGAAGTCTAACGTAGTGTATAAGGTTCCGTTGCGGTCATTTCGTTCTAGTTCGATTCGGTTGCCTTTAAGAGGTTCAGACAGCAAATCACTGGAATTGTTCTGCGGCAGACAGGCTTTGGGATTTTTGGGGCAAAAAAAACCGGCACGGCCTTGTCAGTTGCCGCGCCTGTATTATGGCCGCCTACCATTGATAGGGTAATGGCCCGTGCCTCTTGTTTTCAATCGTCCCGCTGTGAACCCTAAACGAACCTCTCCACGATGTTGCCTTTGCTCAATCCAATGTGGGGTTTTCGGCAGGGACACTGGCGGTCATGCCGTTTGCCTTGCCAGCCTGACTGGCCTCGTAGCATACCGGGCAGTTCGGCGGCAACTTGCAGTCATACGCCACCAGAAAGGGCTTGGCGCACTTGTGACACCGGAGCATCGCCGCTGACCTGGCCCGCAAGTCCCGTGCGATGACCCAGGCATCCGTGATGTCGGTGGGCCGCCTCTTGCCCAAGTGTGCCGTCAGCTTGTCGAACATGTTCCAAGCCTCGACCAGCGCATGGATGTCGATTTCGTTGAGTACCCGTGTGCCTCCGATCCGCTGGTAGATCGCCGCAAAGACCGACACGTAGATTTGGCTGTTCCGGTTGCCATGAAAGTATTGTATCCCAGTAGGGTACGCTGTGCGTACCATTGTAAGCCCTTGAAGGTACGCACAGCGTACCCTACTTGGTATGGCTTTCATCGTCGGGGATGCAAACCAATTTGCATGAATGTTGGGCAGCAGCGTCGCCATCGACGGCAGCAACCCGGAGCTTGGGGACAGGCCATGGATCTCGCGATGCCAGTCCCGGCCTGTCCCTGCCGACATCCCGTTGCCATCCAAAATTATTGGCTTAACCCCTTGAAAGTTAGTCATATACATCCTGAATCAAATCAGCCAACGGATTTGCCGTGCCACTGCCAGCTCACGCCGCCCGTAACGGTAGGCCCGGTCCGCGTCGCGGAAACCTGCGTGGTAGCGGCCTATCCCCAGCACGAGGTTGCCGGGGGCAGATGCGACAGCCTCGGCCAGCACGTCCGCGCCGACGCGCAGGTTGGTTTCCGGGTCCAGCAGGTCTTCCGGCTGGCCGACCCGATGGCCCTGCCAGCGGACTTTCACCTGCATCAGCCCGACATCGACGCTGCGAACCCCCTTCGCCAAGCTGCCGCCCAAAATTACCTTAGCTTCCGACAGCGACGAGGGGATGAACGGGCGGCCTTGGCGGTTTAGCGCCCAAGGCCACGGCCTTGCCATCCGCTTCGACACCTTGGCGGATTCGACCAAGGCCACCGCATACAGGATGTAGGGGTTAAGCCCGCGTTGCTCGGCAACGCCCCACCATGCCGTATCCCGAAGCAATGCCTTTGAGTCTGCGTCAAAAACCTTGCCGACGGGATTGCGTGGGTTGCCTTGGTTTTCAGTTGACGCCAAGGCACTACCGGCACCGGCCGCATTGACGCTGCCGCACAAAAAGGAAAAGGCAACAACACACAGGGACAGGAAACACCCCGGCAAGGCGGCCTTTGCATTGGAAATCAATAGTGTTGCACCTTCTGAAGCAAAAAATGAAAATTTTCCGTGATTGTTTCTTAAAACAATCTTAATGTTTGTTTGGTTATTGTGATTAATCAATTCATGAGTTGGATTGGAGCGAATTGCCAACGTGTACAATCTCATCCTGACAACCCCGTTTTTAATTTATTGCGCACCCGATGGAAACCGGCATCGCCTTCCACAGGCTTTTGTTTCACAATGGGATGCAATGTTGCGGACTCGTTGGCAACGGGGGGCATTGCCTGCCCGGAGCGAAGCACGGCCGCGCCGATGCTTGCCAGCAGCCTCATGCGCTCGGCGCGTGTCCTTGGCGGGATTTGTTCGAGGTCGGCCAGCAATTCGTCATAAGCCTTGCTGGGGAATTTGACGACGATCCGCATCAGTCTGCCCCGTAGCGGAAAAAGCCCCGTGCGTTCGCCAATTCGGGCCGGTCGGGGACATGCAGCTTGCAGTCGGGAAACAGGCTTTTGGCGACCGGCCCGTACAATTCCGCACCGCCCCCGGTCAGCAACACCGCGTCCACGCTGCCGGATTCTTGGCGCAACGACCGGCGTAGAGCCTCACTGCCATTAAGTTAAGCCGTCATTCCGGCATGGACCGCCGGAATCCAGATTGCAGGGATGCCGACAATCTATACCATCCATGGAGCCTAGGTTCCGGCGATCCCTGCCGGAACGACGCGCTTTTTCTTAACTTAATGGCAGTGGCGTAGAGCCTCCAACGCAACTGGAGCAACCCTTTCGGCTGCTTGAGCCAAGTAAGGTTGAATTTCAACCGTCCACCCGAACAGCAGGACATGCCCCTTGGCCGTCCGCAAAGCCTCCTCAATCCGTTCCAGCCATTGCGAAACCGGCAATCCCGTCACCAGCACATCCACCTTGTCCCGACCCGACAGCAGCAGGGAAGCCAAAAACAACGCCCGGTAAGACGGGGTTTGCACATAGTCGCCGTGCAATGAACGGCTCCATTGTGAGAACTTGCCGTGGTGTACGCCAACCGCCCACATTTCGCCGTCCACGCTGACGCGCAGTGCGTTTTCCTGCCTGCCAATCGACTCCGGCAGCCGGTCAACCGGCGCGGCCCCGGCAGGGTGCAGCGACACGTCGGGCTTGCCGCCAGACAAACCCATCGCCAGCTTCAAATTCGAGTAGCCAATAGACTTTATCGGAAACCAAGTGATCTGCCGCTTTACTTGGCAATTAGTAAATGGTTTCCGATAAAGTCTCATCCATCCCCAGCATAAACAACGTTGCAGTCCTAGCAATATAAGGTGACATGACCTTTACTCTTACTTTTTTGTAACGCCTAAAAACAGGTAAAATTCACTACTGATTAGCAAGTTTCTTCAGCTAGACCAGAAAATACGTCATTCCGGTCAGGGATGCCGGAATCCAGTGCCAAGGACGGTTACTTGCCGAAAATGCAAATGCTTGATTAAAAATACGTTGTGTATTCATGATTGCCATCCATGGACGCTGGATTTCGGCATCCATGCCGAAATGACGGAATAGCTGAAACATCTTGCTAATCAGGAATTCACTTGAATTAAGCAAAAAATTAACCGATAATCTCCTTTGAATATCAAGGATTTATCCTACCAAAAAGCTAAACAATAAAAAAGTGTAGAACAACGATGCAACCGAAGCTTGTCATCGCATTTATTTGGAATTGATTGCTCATCTGGACACGGCTATGCTGGCAACCAACGGCTATGATCTGCGTAAGAACATTGTGCGCGGCTCACGGCGGCATCTTGCCCGCCCCAACTGATTTTAAGATTGCCCACGGCCCGAAAAGCGGTATCTTGTTGCAGCATGTCGCAAGACTCATAGGGGCGAAAAGTTATTAAGTGCAGATGTCGCAAGGCGACCCCACAAATGAAGACACAATACCCCCGTTACCACCCGACAACCGGAACCCACATCTTGCTTTAAGGGCTAACCCCCGGCCAAACCTACTGGTTCCGCATCCGCGCCATTGGCAGCGGCGGCGATGGGGTTTGGACTGACCCGGTCAGTGTGATTGTGACTTGAAGGTGTTATTATTTGAAATCGTGATGGGGTACGGTTAGCCTGCGAACCGCACCTTATCACTCTCAATCACAAATGCCAGCTACAGGTAAAATATGAATGCTTTGCACATAGAATTTGATCTGCCTAGCCTATTAGCTACACAAGCCGGATTTAATTCTGAAAACGCAACTGCGGAAGTTCGTCGAATGCTGGCCTTATTTTTATATGAACATCAACGCTTGTCCTTGGGTAAAGCCTTGGAAATGGCGGAGATAAGCTATTGGGTA
>QJPH01000126.1 GCA_003242955.1 Candidatus Methylumidiphilus alinenensis | reverse complement strand
CTGAATTTACCGCAACACCGCCCTTGATTGGCGCACCATAGCCGGGCTTCGTATCGCCGCCGTCAGATGGGAAACAAGCCAGCATATTGGCATAATCCAAATCCCTAGTTGAGGCATTTTGCGGTTCGATATGCTCCAAATGACATTCAGTCACGGCGTTCAAACGACGCATCGTATAGCCGCACAAATACCCCTGTTCCTTAAGCATCTGTTCTTTGATATTATCCAAGACTTTTCCCGGCAAGTTTCCATAAACAAGATTTTGCGGCGAGTCATGGTTTTCCGCTTTCCAAGCAGTCAATGCGGGAGGTTCCTTGCCCTTAATCACACGCTTCATTCGCCGATTCTCGTATAACGGTCAATGATTGTTTCAGCACGAACTAAGCTTGGATGTTCTCCAATCTTGGCGCGTAAGGCATCAATATGCTCGCGGGCTTTATCAAAGTCATCCTCTTCAATCCATGCAAAGATAGCATCCAATTCCTTGGCAACGTCTGCATTGCGTTCACTGCTGCCCATGATATGTTTAAGAATCCAATTGCTGTCCATGCCGAAAGACTGTGACTCCTTAATTTGCTGTCCGTTACGAAGCAAAATGATTTCTTCGGGTTTAACCTCGCCAATCAGTTGCGGTGAATGGGTAGTGCAAATAAACTGAATTTTTGGGAAGGTGCGGCGTAGGTCTTCGATGATGCGGCGTTGCCATTTGGGGTGTAAGTGCAAATCCAATTCATCAATTAGAACTATACCTGTCGTTTCCTCTAAAATTTTTTCTCCTAACTGCGGATTAAGAATAACGGCTCGCCGGACAATATCGCTAATCATCGCGAGTAGAGTGCGTTGTCCGTCGCTTAATTGCCAGAATGGAAGGGGGGGACGCTCACGGAATTTGACCATTAACTGCGCCTCCTTGGCCATGAACTGAAGTTCCTCAAAATCCTCTAGGCAGTTCCTCAATGCGGCTTGAACGATGTCAAACCCTAAAGGCACCCGTTTTTCTTGGTAAGCGATAATATCCAGCTTTTGTATCCATACCATAAGATCATGTGCATTAGCACTCGCTTGCCACCAGTCCGTATAGCCATTGCACCTTTGATAACTCGATTCCATGGCTTGTTGAAGCAATGATTGGGGACTATTTGAATGCTTAAAAAGGCGGTTACATCCGTAGAGGGCAAATAGCGGCAGCAATATCTCCTTATCTTGCCGTAACAATGGAGCAAAGGTAGGGCCATCGAAACCGTTGGGCCGATTGGGCAAGGGTTTTGTAGAATTTGCGCTAGAGTTACTATACCACTTTGAGGTTACCAACTCGCCTGTATAGGTCGGAACTCCATCCCATTCGCTACCTATCCATAGATAATCGGCAAACTCTACTCTAGCTTCTCCAGATTCATTGCTCAGGAAGAAGCGAATATCCTTTGTCGTTGGTCGTAGGATTTCCTTACTAGTGACTGGATAAGTAAGAATGGGCATATCTGGCTCAACAGGAGGGCCTATGTTTTCAATCCAAGCACTGATGCCGAGAGCCAGCAAATCTAAAAGGCTGGTTTTGCCTTTACCATTCTCGCCCACAATCAAATTGAAATTAGGGTGGAAAGAAAATTCCCTAGTTTCAAAGAGTCGGTAATTCTCAACTGATATTTTCTCAATCCTCATGATGGGCCTCGATTTTTGCAAGTTCAGCGGGAATATCCAACTGTCCATTGACGGCAGCGGAGATCAGGGCGGTACGGCGTTTTTGTTTGGAGTGCGGCGACTTGTCGCCGCTAGTCGCGGCGAATGCGGCGACGAGTCGCCGCACTCCATAGGGTTGGTTGAAACCAGCGGAATCAATTCTCATGGCTGGCCTCGGTGGTGCTGCCCATGGATTCAAAGGAGATTTTGCCGGTAACGGCATCGGAGATTAGGGCGGAACGGCGTTCTTGCAGTAGTTTGATGGTGCGTTCGGTGGCCTGCCAAAGTGCATCAATTCGTGCATATACCTCTTTGACATGGTTTACGATATGTTGCTGTTCATCAGGTGGGGGAAATGGAATCCAACAATTGGTTACAATTTCCTGCCCTATGTTCTGCATGGAATTACTTGCGCCAGTTGCTTCTCGCTCAAGTTGGTATCGACCAAACGCAGAGCGTAAAACAAAAACTAGAAATTGCTTATTTATTGGGCTTTCTGGCTTAATCTTCAGGCGATAAATCTTGTCGCATAGAAGAAGCTTTGGGCGTACATTCTCAACCAATACTGCGCTCCCAAGTAATTCGGTCGTATTGGCGCGACTCATAAGAATGTCACCAGATTTTATTTCATATTCTTGGATTGGAATTAAATCACTAGGGAGCCGTTTATTTTCATTTTCATTAAGTGTCCACCCGTTTACGCATCCCGCTTTTACTACTCCCCATTCATCCAAAGAAGCTGGAAAATTATCGCTCTGCGGTGACCAACCTTGTTCTATGTTATCCAGCAGAAACCTAAGCCTAGTGAGTTGCCAATGCGCCGGTATCTCCCCCAACCAAGAAATGCCTGAATCCTTCATCTGCACAGACGAATCTAAGCCCTTAGTCACAGCTTGGGTGATAAGGGCACGACGTTTTTCGGCTAGGAGGTAAATTAACTGACGTTTTTGGAAAAGTAATGCATCAATTTTAGCTATGGCATTTTCCAAAATAGATGCTATTTTTTCTTGTTCTGCATATAAAGGTAAATGAATGCGAAAATTTAAAACCTTTTCTGCATTAAGATTATCCTGCGTATTGCTATTCACTTCTTCCAGAATTTCAATTTGCAAATGGCGGAGGTACCATTTTATGTAGTTTTTGCTAACACCATCTATAAATTTGAAACCCAGCAAGGCTTGATTTATTGTGCTTTGAATAGCTAGTTCTGCAACATGACCAACACTAGCATACATAGAATAAATCAACGTTCCTACAGGAAGGATTGTTAGCCTCTTCGATTGAGCACCTTCAATAGTGATTTTTTTCTGCGTGACTTCTACTCGCTCACGACCACTCATATCACCTATAGCTACCCAGGCGATTCCTGAAACATCATCTGTCCAATACTCTTCGTTATTGGTGTCCGGCGTTCCACCCGAAAAAACCTCAGATAACAGATATTTGAGACGTGGCGAGCTATGTTGTACCACGGGAGTGAATGCCTGTCGCTCGTTCACGAAGTCACCTAATTTATCGTTCCCACGCTCCGCGCTCATCGTTATACACAAGTCCTGCCGAGCCAAAAATGCAGTCATACCGGCAGGGATGCCGGTATCCAGGCCATGAACGGTAACTTGAAGGTTTGTACAAGTGCTTCATTTGGGCAATGTAGTACGCCAAAGTTTGCCATCCATGGACGCTGGATTTCGGCATCCCTGCCGAAATGACGGTGTTTGATAATAAAAGTCCTAGCGTTCATACCGCTCATCCCTAGGGGGTATGATGATTTCATCAACTGCAATGGTCATATAAACCGGCCTCCTTTCGTTGATGTCATCGCGGGTGACTTTCAAACCCGATGGAAACGGAAAAAACTTTCTTTGCTGGATAAAATTGCTTGGCAAGCTTAGGCTTTCATCTTCCACAGCATGAATGGCGACTTCAATGGTTTTATGAGGAAACAGGGCTTTGACAGATTCAAGAAACTCGGTATTGAGTTCGTCGGCGTTAAGCTTGTAAACGGTTTGCATGATGGCCTCAAATTAGTGAAAAGTCGCAGCACCCGATTAGGTTTATGCACAGCAATGTATTGAAAATATGCCTATTTGTACACGTCGGAACGATGACCAATAGAGATAATCAATACTGTCAAAATATTATCCCGAATGTCGGCTATCAAACGATAATCCCCTACCCGATATTTCCAGTAATCGCCTAAAGTATCACCCTGTAATGCCGCTCCATGCTGCCTTGGATTGGCCTGAATACGGGCAATGAATTTGACAATGCGCCGTTGAATAGCCTTATCCAGCTTGGCAAACTCTGCCCGCGCCCTTGGGTCAAACTCAATCTTCCAAGCCAAATTCATGAATGATGCTTTCCAATGAAATAGGAGTTTGAGGATCGGAAATTCGCCGATTTGCTTCCTCTATGTCTAGCATATCCTCCAAGTAGGCCAATGCTTTTAACGCCGCATGTTCCGGTAAGTTCCGTGCTGCTTGCGTGATTCGATTTAGGGTTTCAGGTTCACACATTGAGGTTCTCCATGGTCGGGTAGTCAATCATTATTTCTATCGCTTGAGTCCGTCGGGGTTTGGAGTGCGGCGACTCGTCGCCGTTTGCGTACTCCTATATCGTAACCGAACAACGACGAGTCGTCGCACTCGACGATATTAGCCGACAAGTCGCCGATCTGCACATCAAGCCGTCACTTCACGCAATAATCTCACAATCTCCTCCTCGGCTATCTTCAAATCCGCGTCAATCTCCGCCAATGGGCGCGGCGGATCGTAGCGGTAGAAATGCCGGTTGAAGTTGATTTCATAGCTTATCTTGGTTTTGTCGTGGTCTATCCAGGCATCCGGCACATGCGGCAATACTTCACGCTTAAAGTATTCAGCAACATCCACTTTTAGCGGCACGTTTTCAAAATCACGCAGTTTTGGGTCTGCTTCATATTCGATCTTGCCACCATGCTTGCGTAGGATAACCGCTTCGGCTGTGGGTTCGATTTCGGTGAAGGCGGTCCGGAATGCTTTGTGTTCTGGGACTCGCCATTTAACCTCTTGGCGTTTGAACCATTTTTGGACATTGCCCCAAATAGCATTCCAGTCAGGGCAAGGATTGCAGCCTAAGACAGCCTCGATTGCCTTAAAATCATCCAATAAATGCGGACAGGTATCGAGAAATACTTCCTTTCTTTCCAAAGTGATTTGGAACAGCAAACGGAGCGGGCGCTCAATGGTCAAACGGTGAAAGCCAAAATCTTGGTTGTCGAAAATTTTGCTGATGTCGCGCACTTCCTGCCGTGTGCCGTAAACTTTTGGCAGTTCTTGGTTAGTCACAAGCAACAACCGGCTTTGCAGCTTACTTTCTGAGTCATACTCTAATAGCATCCGGCTTTCTGAAAAACCGCCATAAGCACGAGTCAGAAATGCTATGTCGTCGCGGCGTGAGCCATCGGGGAAAAACACCTTCTCGTTGTCTTCCT
>QJPH01000585.1 GCA_003242955.1 Candidatus Methylumidiphilus alinenensis | reverse complement strand
CCAAGGCGGCGACGAGCTATTCTGCGGCTATCCTCGCTATCAGGTGTTTAATGCCACGGGCAAACTGGATCGCTGGCCGCTGGCATTGCGCCAGGCTATGGTCAAACTGGCGGTGCGGCTTCCTGGTGCATGGGAAGGATGGTTGGGTTCTAACATCCGTCGGGTGCGGCGGGTGCTGGTCGAACTGGGGGAACCCGCTGCCATCCGCTTTCTTAACCTCTGTGCCAACACGCCACAGGCTGAAATCAGCCGTATTTGGTCGCCAGCCGTGCGGGATGCCTTGCATGACGAGACTTTTCGCGACGACGACCTACGCCATATCGTCGCCACTGGTTTGAACGGTCTGTCTGCTTTGCAGGAACGTGACTTGACTGTTTACCTGCCTAACCACAATCTAAATTACACTGACAAGATGAGTATGGCGGTCGGGGTCGAGGCCCGTGTGCCGCTGCTGGACATGGAACTGGTCAATACAGTCCCCCGCTATCCTCACGCATGGCTGTTGGGGCGTGAGACCAAGGTGCTGTTGCGCGAAACGGCGCGGGGCATCGTGCCGGATGCGATCATCAACCGACCCAAGGCCGGTTTCGGCGCACCTTACCGCAAATGGCTACGCTACGACCTTGCAGGCATGTGGCATGAACTGACCTCGGAATCCGCAGTCAAGGCCCGTGGCTGGTTCGATTATGATGCTTTGCAAGATGCCCGTGCCCGAAGCCAGAACGGGCAGGATGACCTCTACATGTTGCAATGGGCGGTGTTGACAATGGAGTTGTGGGCGAGACAATTTATTGATGGAAAGTTGCCTTAGCCGGATTATGCCTAGGAACCCAATACGGTTGAATTAAGGTTCTTGCTCGTCATTCCGGCAGGGATTGCCGGAATCCAGTCGCCATGGAGGGCAGACCAGATTCACCTCCCTGTGTTCTGGATACCGGCAATCCCTGCCGGTATGACGGCTGTGTCAACATTATTGGGTCTGGGGGCTGGGTCGTATAGCAAGGCATTGATAAATTTTCCTCGCACCCCCTTTTGCAAAGGGGGGGCTGGTTTAATCATTTCTGGAATACGCCTGATGAATAAAGATGCCGTACGAGAATTCTGGAACCAAGCCGCTTGTGGCGAGGAACTTTATCTTGCGGATACCGGGCAGGCGGGATACACAGCCCAAGCGGAGATGCGCTATGCCCTAGAACCTTACATCCGAGATTTTGCCGGTTCCGAGGAAACGCGGGGATTGCGGGTACTGGAAATTGGCGTGGGATTGGGGGCTGACCATCAGCAATTCGTCGAGGCGGGAGCCGATCTGTACGGAATCGACCTAACCGAACGCGCTATTGACCACACTCGTCAACGTCTGGCGGCTTTTGGTCTGGCATCTCATTTGGCGGTGGGCGATGCGGAGAACTTGGACTTTCCGGATGAATCCTTCGACAGGGTGTATTCTTGGGGCGTATTGCATCACAGCCCGGATACCCCAAAGGCCATTGCCGAAGTCTGGCGGGTGCTGAAGCGTGGGGGGAGGGCCAACATTATGATCTATCACAAACATAGCGTGGTCGGTTTCATGCTATGGCTTCGCTATGGGCTGTTGGCTGGGCAGCCATGGCGATCTTGGGCCGATATTTATGCCCATCATCTTGAAAGTCCCGGGACCAAGGCTTACACCGTCGCCGAGGCCCGTCAGCTTTGTGCGCGCTTCTCCCATTGCAAGATTTCTACAGTACTCACTCACGGTGATTTGCTGACCTCTGAAGCCGGTCAACGCCATCGGGGTTTGTTGCTGACCGTAGCCCGGAAAATCTGGCCTCGCTGGTTGATCCGGCGGTTTTTCCCCAGCAAAGGACTTTTCATGCTCATTACTGTGGTTAAATAAGGTATAGAATGGACCACGACCAAGCTTTCAAAAACCTCATCCTTGACTATCCCGCAGCCGCACTGGAGTTTTTTGCCGGTGCCAGTGGCTTGGAAGGGGCGACCATTACGCCAGTGCGGGAGGAGCAATTGCAAGAGGTTCTGGGTAGCCGCTACCGCAGGTTGGACGTACCCTTGAGAGTGGAATGGCCGGACGGGCGCAGGGCGGCGGTGCTGTTCGTGGTGGAGGAGGAAACCGAACCCCGGCGATTTTCCATCCACCGTCTGGCCCATTATTGCCTAGACTTGGCGGAACTGTTGAAGACGACACAAGTGGTGCCGGATTGGAACAAGCAGCGTAAGTATGTCGGGTTCATTGATTCCTACGCCGATTTGCGCGAAGATGAGGTGGCGCGTTACCGTGCCGAATATATTGAAAACGCGGGGGATAACACCATGGGTTTAGTGGCAACATTACTTGAAGAAGGCTGGCAGAAAGGCCGAAATGAAGGGCGGCAGGAGGGTCGCCAGGAGGGGGAAGCCGCGCTGCTGCTGCGGCTTATGGAACGTCGATTTGGGCCGCTGGCGGAGGCCTTGCGGGAGCGGATACTGTCGGCAGACGCGGAAGCCCTGTTGCTGTGGAGTGAACGCATCCTTACGGCGTCGGCACCGGAGGATGTGGTCAAGGATTAAAGGTGACGGGCGGACTTTCTGGTAAGGGGAGGTTGGTGCTACTTGACATTTTCATGCGTGGAAATGTTCGAGCTGGCTATTCGGCTCTTAGGCGATTTCCAAGAATGTTTACCCCCCTTTTTGCAAAGGGGGGGGCTGGTATGTTCATTTCTGGAATACGCCTTAAGCAAGGAATAACGCAGGTATTGACAGTGATATTGATCTAGCCGTCAGTGCCAATAGGCCTCGCTGGCCTATGCCGCCGAACTCGCCCGTGAACGCATCGTAGTCTTGCCTGATGCCGCCTGATGCGCTTCAAGGTCGATTAATCGAGCCAGAGTCCATTTTCTTTGTTAAGCTAACCACACTGCCGATTTTGGTAGCCTGTTTGACATTCCCCCGCGCTGGTTAGCCACCTGCCCGATTACCACTAACGGCTGACCGACCTTAGCGCATTCACCGACGTGGAAATGCGCGGCGGTGCCCTATTGCAGGCCGCGCTGTTGGTGATGAAGTACATCTTTCAAGACGAACTGCCCGAACGGTTACCGGGCATACTAGGGTTGACAGGCAATACTGTTGACTTAAGAAAAACACCGTCGTTCCGGCATGGACCGCCGGAACCTAGGCTCCAGATGGACGGTATGGATTGGTGGTACCCCTGCAATCTGGATGCATGAGGAACATCCATGTTCCTCACCCTTCGGGCAGCGAAGCTGTGCAAATCGGCTGTCCTGCCGATTTGTCCGGCGATCCCTGCCGGAATGACGGCTGTGTCAACAGTATTGAGGGTGACGGGGGGGGGCCATAGAAAATATTCTTGACATACAGCGTTTTTAATGTCGATTGATTGCTTTGTTTATCTTTGGCGGCAAGGGGTTGCCGCCCTACGACCCTTGTTAAGCAGTAGGTCGGCAACCCTTTGCCGACATGGATGTACATTAAGTAACTAATAGATATAGAAAACGCTGTAAATGAGACTAACCCCAAATCAACGCAAACAAATCCTCCAGGTGGCACGCCTGAACTTTGGTGCTGATGCCAATGTCTGGTTATTTGGTTCGCGTGTGGATGATACGCAGCGCGGGGGGGATGTTGATCTTTATGTGGAGACGGCACAGGCAAGTACCCTCTTGCCAGCGCTTCGATGCAAAATCGCACTTGAAGAAAGCCTGGATTTGCACGTTGATCTTGTGGTGAAAGAACCAGGCAAAAACAAACCGATTTACCAGATAGCAAAAAAACAAGGTGTTCAATTATGAACGATCATTTGCACCTGATAGTCAGGCATCTCACTCATTTGCAACGGATGAGTGAATACCTTGCCCACTCTGTGCAGAGATGCCAGCAAATTTTGCCTATATCGAACTGGCGTACATTGAGTTTGGAACAGCACGAAACACTTGCAGCGTTTAGAGTTAGGTTTAGTGAGTTTCAGGAACATCTGGGTAAGACCATGAGGGCAATTGCCATCGAAGAAGAAGTCAAAGTGGAACGCTTTGGTTCCGTGCTTGCCTTTATGGAAAAACTCGGGGTGCTTGAATCGGTGGAGCGTTGGAAAATTATTCGTGAGTTAAGAAATGCCGTGAATCATGAGTATGAAGAAGATGCTGACAGACTCATGCAATTTTTCACGGAAATGATTAACGCCACTCCAGAATTGTTTGCCTGCCACCATAAATTACTGGGTTTTTGTCGCGAAGCCTATGGGGTCAAGCCAGAATAATGTTGGTGAATTGCATCATGGAACATGATAAATTCCACGAGATGGTGCGCTTGAGGCAAGTGCTGCGCCCGTTGAGAGTGCCGGTAGATGTGTTGGTTTATTCGCAAGCGGAAATTAACCAGTCAAGGTCGATGAAAACCTGCCCGTTGAGGCCGCAAAACTGCTGCGTCAACATACTCATGGTGCGCTAACCGTGACCGAACAACGACTTAGGCGATTTCCAAGAAAGTTTACCCTCCTTTGCAAAAGGGGGGACTGGTATAATCATTTTTGGAATACGCCTAAGGCATAGAATGGACCACGACCAAGCTTTCAAAAACCTCATCCTTGACTATCCCGCAGCCGCACTGGAGTTTTTTGCCGGTGCCAGTGGCTTGGAAGGGGCGACCATCACGCCAGTGCGGGAGGAGCAATTGCAAGAGGTTCTGGGTAGCCGCTACCGCAGGTTGGACGTGCCCCTGAGAGTGGAATGGCCGGACGGGCGCAGGGCGGCGGTGCTGTTCGTGGTGGAGGAGGAAACCGAACCCCGGCGATTTTCCATCTACCGTCTGGCCCATTATTGCTTGGATTTGGCGGAACTATTGAAGACGACACAAGTGGTGCCGGTAGTGGTTTTTCTTCGCCAGGGCGAGTTCCCGAATGACTTGCGCCTGGGAAACGGCGAGGACATCTACCTGTCCTTCCGCTTCATTTATTGCGAGTTGGCGCGGGTATCGGCGGAGCGTTACATGGACAGTAGGAATATCGTGGCCCGGCTCAACTTGCCCAATATGCAGCATCCACGGGAGCGGCGGGTGGAAGTTTACGCCCGTGCCTTAGAAGGTCTGTTAGCCTTGGAGCCGGATTGGAACAAGCAGCGCAAGTATGTCGGATTCATTGATTCCTACGCGGATTTGCGCGAAGATGAGATGGCGCGTTACCGCGCCGAATATATTGAAAACACGGGGGAAAACACCATGGGTTTAGTGGCAACTTTACTTGAAGAAGGCTGGCAGAAAGGCCGAAATGAAGG
>QJPH01000510.1 GCA_003242955.1 Candidatus Methylumidiphilus alinenensis | reverse complement strand
TCCGCCAACTGCCCTGCCAGTTCGATGAGGGGGTTGGCAAGGATGTTGGCAAGTAGTAGGTCGGCCTTTAGCTTGGGCATCCGGCTGGGTAAATAACAATCAACCTTTTCTTCAACGCTGTTTTTGCGGGCATTGTCGATAGTTGCAGTGAGTGCCTGCGGGTCTATATCGATAGCCACAGCCTTCTGCGCCCCCAACAGCAAAGCGGCTATGGTCAAAATACCCGAACCACAGCCGAAATCGAGGACCGTCTTGCCCTGTAATTCTTGGCCGTCCAGCCATTGCAGGCATAACGCGGTGGTCGGATGGGTGCCAGTACCGAAAGCCAGACCCGGATCGAGATTGACACATACCGCGCCCTCCTGTTTGGGCAATTCAAAGCCAGTGGGGACAATCCAAAGACGCCGTCCAAATTGCATGGGCTTGAAATGATCCAGCCATGCCCGCTCCCAAGCCCGATCCTGAATTTCCTCCTCGTGCCAATCGACCAAGCTCCCGGCAGCCAAGCTGTCACAAATGGCAGACCGCACTTGGCTTAGATCGACTTCTTCTTCAAACAAAGCGATCACGCGTGTCTTGCGCCAGAGAGGAATCTCTCCCGGTTTGGGTTCAAATAGTGGCTGGTCGCCCTCATCCTGAAAACTGACCGACAGGGCTCCTAACTCAAAGAACTGGTCGGATAAGCATTCAGTTTGGGCCTCCTCGGCCGCTACCGACAACTGCCGCCACATCAATGCTTGGTCCCTAGTTTTTTCTCCAAGAAATGAATGTTCTGGCTGCCTTCCTGAAACGCCTTGTCGTTGATAATGTCTAGTAACAGGGGGATATTGCACTTGATTCCGCCGATGACCATCTCGTTGAGTGCCGTGCGCATCCTGGCTATGGCACTGTCACGGGTGTCGCCATGGGCAATGAGCTTGCCGATCATGGAGTCATAGTAGGGAGGCACCCTGTATCCATTGTAAATATGGGTCTCAACCCGGATACCTGGACCGCCGGGCATGTGGAATTGTTCAATCAAACCGGGTGACGGCAGAAAGTTGGTGGGGTCCTCGGCGTTGATACGGCATTCAATGGCATGGCCGGTGGCTTTGACATTTTCCTGACGAATGGACAAGGCCTCGCCCCCGGCGATGCGCAACTGCTCCTTGACGATGTCGAAACCGGTAATCATCTCAGTGACCGGATGCTCCACTTGGACACGGGTGTTCATTTCTATAAAGAAGAATTCGCCATCCTGGTAAAGAAACTCAAAGGTACCGGCCCCTAAATAGCCCAATTCCTTGCATGCATCGACGCAGCGCTTGCCCATCCGTTGCCGCCTTTCCCCTGAAATGCCGGGGGCAGGGGCTTCCTCGATAACCTTCTGGTGGCGGCGCTGGGTGGAGCAGTCCCGCTCCCCCAAATGCACACAATTGCCATAAGAGTCGGCGATGACCTGAAATTCGATGTGGCGCGGATTCTCCAAGAATTTCTCCATGTAGACCGTATCGTTATTGAATGCGGCACCCGCCTCGCCCTTGGTCAGGGTGATGGAACTGTGCAAAGCGGCCTCGCTATGCACCACTCTCATGCCACGACCTCCGCCGCCGCCAGCCGCCTTGATGATAATCGGGAAGCCGATGCGCCGGGCGATGCGCAGATTTTCATCGTAATCGTCGCCTAATGGACCGTCAGAGCCCGGCAGGCAGGGGATGCCGGTTTTCTTCATGGCTTCAATAGCTGAAACCTTATCCCCCATCAACCTGATGGTTTCTGGTTTGGGACCAATGAAGATGAAACCGCTTTGGTTGACTCTCTCGGCAAAATCGGCATTTTCCGACAGAAAACCATAACCAGGATGAATGGCCACAGCATCGGTGACCTCCGCCGCACTAATAATCGCAGGGATGTTTAAGTAGCTATCCCTGGATGCGGCAGGGCCGATGCAGACGTGTTCGTCGGCGAGGCGCACATGCATAAGGTCGCGGTCGGCTTCCGAGTGGACAGCCACCGCTTTGATTCCGAGTTCACGGCAAGCGCGCAAAATGCGCAGGGCGATTTCGCCTCGGTTGGCGATAACAATTTTACCAAGCATGGATAGATACCTGATTGAAAGGACAGGGAGAATAAGTAAAACCAAATCAAACGCGTTGATAAGGCGATGACACTCACTCGATGACGAACAGCGGCTGGTTGTACTCCACAGGCTGTGCGTTATCCACCAATACTTTAGCTATCACACCCTCCTTGTCGGCGTTGATCGGGTTCAGGATTTTCATCGCCTCAATGATGCAGAGCGTGTCACCCACTTTGACGCTTGTGCCGATTTCGACGAAGGACTTCGCGCCTGGTGTAGGCGAACGGTAGAAAGTTCCCACCATCGGGGAACGGACCATATGGCCTTGTGGTTCCTCGGGAACTAAGGGTCCGGCCGGTATGTGCGCTTGGAGTTGGGCATGGGGCTGAGCTGGAAGGTGGCTGACCACATGCTGGTTGGCAGAATAGCGACTAAGACGAACAGACTCCTCTCCCTCATGTATTTCTATTTCAGCGATATCCGACTCTTCGATCAGTTCGATCAGTTTTTTTATTTTTCTAATATCCATAATTTGGCGACCCCTGTTTATTTATTTTCGAGTTCGTGGATGGCAGCTTGCAGCGCGAGTTCATAGCCTAAGGCACCGAATCCGCTGATGACACCGTTGGCGATGTCGGAAAAATAGGAATGTTTGCGAAACTGCTCACGGGCATGGACATTGGACAAATGCACCTCGATGAACGGTATTTTTGTGGCAAGAAGGGCATCCCGAAGAGCAATGCTGGTGTGCGTGAAAGCCCCGGGATTAATCAATATGAAATCCACCCCTTCTGAATACCCAAGATGAATCCGGTCAATTAGGGCGTGTTCGGCATTGCTTTGCAGAAATGCCATGGCATAGCCCCTTGCATTTGCGTACACAGTCAAAGCGTCATCAATTGACTGCAAGGTTTGGCTACCGTACAGGCCAGGCTCCCTGACACCCAACAAATTTAGGTTAGGACCGTTGAGAACTAAAATGTTTGGCATTGTTTCTTGTCGTCGAATTTCCGGTTTGCACAACAGCTTATTGGAAAGCGGCATATTTTGACGAAATTAAGGGGATTTGTCTACAACATGCTTATTTTTTCAGCAATTCATCAGTTTGGGCTAGAAACGATAAATATAAATCCGTCATTTCGGCAGGGATGCCGAAATCCAGCGTCCATGGATGGCAATCATGCAGACTATCAATAGCTTAAATCGGGTGACTAGATACCGTCCTTGGCTTGGATTTCGGCATCCCTGCCGAAATGACGGGGCTTTGAGCCAAAATGAGAATTGCTGATTTTCCGTTACTCGACGTTTGAAAAATATTGACCGAGAAAGTCCTCAAAGCTTAGCCTGTCGGATTCTTCGGTGCGCTTTTGCGCGGCTAAAGACTCCTGGGCTTCTAGGCGAAACGCCAAGGCTTCATCACCTTCCAATGGCCGCGAACGGAAATTTTCCGCGTGCTGTTGCGAAGTTCTAAGTGCATAAGCGAGGAAAGACTCTTTGTTTTCCCTCATCTCTGACAGGATTCTAGCCGATGGGGTGTTCTCTGGATCGTCAATTGCGCCTAATATGGATTCAAGGCTGCCGAGATAGGCTCCCTCCGACTCTCCGCCATCGAGAATTTTAGCTACGGTTCGCATGCCTTCCACCAACTCCACCGCCCATTGCCGAAGCTTCACCGCTTTACCGGCCCTTGACAACTGCAATCCCGGAGCGCGACCGCGACAGGCGACATCTAATGAGTTTCTGCTAATTTCCGTGTTTTCCAAAGTGCTCAAGGGTGGACTTTCCTGCAATAAGCAGCACAACAGGAACAATTCCAGCACACGCATTTCGGTAAGGCTAAGGCCTAATGGATGGACGAGACCCAAATCCAATGAGCGCAGTTCAATATATCGTATACCGCGACTTTTGAGTGCAATGGTAGGGCTTTCACATGACCTTGACACCTGTTTGGGCCGAATCGAACTGTAGTACTCGTTGGATATCTGTAATACATTGGCATTAAGCTGGCGATATTCTCCGTCCACCTTGATGCCAATTTTTTGGTAAGCTGGATAGGGCTTATTCATGGCCTTGACAAGGCTAGAGACGTATTCATCCAAGTTATTCAAAGAAATGTTCAAACCTGACTGGCTATCGTTGCGGTAGCCTATGTCGCTCATGCGCAAAGAGGTCGCATAAGGCTTGAACAAGGTCGATTCATCAAATTTTTCAAATTGTGATGCCATCCATTGGCGACCAGTCAGAAATGATCGGCAAAAAGCCGGCGACGAGCCAAACAAATAAAGCAACAGCCAGCCATTGCGCTGGGCGTTTCGGATCAAGCCAAAATATTGGTCGGCGATAAAACTGCCGATGGACGACGCATCCCCCAGCAAGTCTTGCAAAATCGGCCACAGTGCTTCATTGACAGAGTAGTTAAAGTGTATGCCGGCGATGGATTGCATGCACCGGCCATATCGACTAGCCAAGCCGTGACGGTACACATGCTTCATTCTGCCGCTATTGGAGTCGCCGTAATAGGCAATGGGTATGCTCCCCTCGCCGTCAATTTCGCACGGCATGGATGCCGCCCACAAACATTCTTCGCCAATGTTTTCGTAAACAAACCGATGGATGGAATCAAGATACCCCAACGCGTCCGATGGGTCAGAAAAAGGCGGGGTAATAAGCTCAATCAACGCTTCCGAAAAGTCAGTGGTGATATACGGGTGCTTCAGTGCAGAGCCCAAACCTTCGGGGTGGGACATTTTTGAAATCCGTCCCGATGGTGTGACTCTAAGGCTCTCTTTTTCCAAACCTTTAAGGCCATTCATTAGTAGGCCCTGCCGACCGGCTGCAACGAGTAAATTTAAGCGAGACTCAAAACTTGTATTCAAGGGAATTTCTTTAAGCTTATTAGCGGGAGTGCCGTGTAGTAGCTACAATCATTGGATCAGACAATTTACCAATTGCAAAATTATATAAGTTGGCATTCTAAGAAACAAATTCGGCTACCAACTCAGCAGAACCCACTTGGGGATATTCATTGAATTGGGCCCTTTTACGATATCGCTGCTTCTAGCATCCATTTGACCGTCACCGTCAGTGTCCGTCAAATAGTAAGACGGGCCGATGTCGGGCTTGATCTTGACCATATAAAGCCGGTTGTTGATGCGGTACTCCTCGATAGTGTCATTTTGCCTGCGCCTGATTGTGACATCAGGCTCCATGGGCTGCCCGCTCTCCACGGGGGGAGGGATGTCGGGTTGTTCAGGAATAGGAATCAGCGTA
>QJPH01000489.1 GCA_003242955.1 Candidatus Methylumidiphilus alinenensis | reverse complement strand
CCTGCCATCTTCCCATGATCGCCTCTCCCCCGTTTTGATAGCCGGGTGGGATGGCTCCACAACGCATAATCGCTAAAATTTGAATTGCTGATCATGACCCCGGTTTCCAACATCAAATCAAACGCCATGTCGGCCAACACCATCGCAACGTCCACACGCCGCTCCTTCGGGCCTTTGATCAAAATGGCTAAGTCAGTATCGCTGTCAGGGCGGGCATCGGCGCGGGCTTGGCTGCCAAACAGTATCGCCCCGGCCAGGCTGTAGCGGGCATTTGCCTTTTCCAAAAATTTCCTTGCTGTTTGTTCGGTAAAAGGGGTCATGTCTTCGGGCAGCTTGATGAGGTAGGCGGTCATTCGGTGTTACCGGCCGGGTCGAGCAACTCGATCTCAAAATAACTGCAATTGCCACTATCACGGCTGACTAGACCGTAGCCACAGACTGCCGCATGCGCCCCGATCAAGAAATCCGCCAACATGCGCGGTTTCGTTCCGCCGCGTTCTTTGTAACACCGGAAGGCCCGGCCAGCGAGAAAGGCCGCATCGGCGGGGATGGGTTCATTGCGAAAGATGTCTTCGGGAAGCAGGGAGTCTAGCCGTTCTTTACTGTCTATCCATGCCGCCACTTCGGCGTAGATCACGGGATTGATGACCAGCACGTTCGCTGCGCCTAGCCGTTCCAGGACTGCCAGCGAGGCAGGGCCAAAGTTGGCATCGGCTTGCCATACGTCAACCAGTATATTGGTGTTGATCAGCCAAGTTTTCGCCACTGCTCAATCCCGCAGCAGTTACATGATTTCATCAGTGCTCTTGCCTGTAGTGATTTGCCCATAAAGCTTGCGGATGCGTTCGCGGCGGGAATTTTGGTTTTTAACCAAAACCAGTTCATCCTCCCGTTCAACAAATTCCACTTCGGTATCCGGCAACAGCCCGTAACGTTCACGAATAGCCAAAGGGATGGTGACTTGTCCGCGTTCACTGACTTTCATTGGACTCTCCCACTAATAATATGAATCTGTATTCATATTCTTTTTCGAGCTATTGGTCAAGCAGTTTGTGGGGGTCAAGCCGTTTAGCCGCCAACCAGTAATGCTAGATTTTCACCAAAGGCTCCCAAGCCAGTTGAGCCGGGTCTTGCACAATCCGTAATTCCGGCGTGGAACCGCAGTTGAAAACGACATAAAGCCAATAATCTTTGCCTAAGCGCTGGGCGGTCTTGTATTCGTTGGTGGTCAAGGCCACCTCGCCAACGAAGGCACGGCCTTTGACCTCAATGAAACGGACTTCAAGCGCTGTCTTGGGGTCTTCGGTATGGGGTTTGCGGGAAATCAGGTCAAACCCACGATTATCGGCCTCGACGCTTTCCACACTGGCTGTTGCTGGCATCAGGTCTAGAAACACGGTCGGTTGCCGGATGGTAATTGAACCTTCGGCGTGTTCTTCCACCACAAACAAACGCCGATGCAGCACATTGCCGCGTCCGTCTTTGATGGCGGCGGAAAATGCATTCAATCTCGACGGCGTTTCCCGATGCAAATCAAGGTACACGGCCCCGTTTTCCATGTCCTTGCGCACGATTTCTTGCACATCGTCCCGTACCGCCTCAAACAAGGGATGGCCCGGAGTCACCCATTCCGCCGTGGATTCGGACTGGAGCATTTTCTTGTCGAAGATGACTTGGGCATATTCCCGCCCGAGCCGCCCGAAGCGAGGTTCCAGCCGCTCGCCTATCGGCCAGAGGTTTTTGGGAACCTTGCCGATACGGTAAACCGGTTTATGCTTGTTCGGCTGTGAGACCAAAACGCCTGAAATCGGCGCGGATTGCATGCAGAAGTCTTGGATGACTTCCGGGACCAGTCGGCGCTCTTTGGCCTCCGCCGATTTGCCGACGATGGCTGACAAATTCAGTTCCCGCTTGGCAAGCCCTTCCAAGGTAGAATGGGTGATGTTGCGAAAACGTTCCGTGTCCACTTCCTCGATGATGCGCTGTTTGATAAGTTCCTCGGTCATGTTGTTGTGTGCGTACATTTCGCGTAGCATTCTTTCGAGTTGGTTGGCGGGGAAAATCTCACCGAGGACATTGAATACCTTGCCCGTCTGTTTTGGGTCGAGGTCTAGCTCGATTTGCGCTATTCGCTCAAACAGCTTGTTCAGTACCCGCCCCTCCCTGTTGTTGGTCGTCACGAAATTGAAAATCAGGCAGTCTTTTTCTTGGCCGTAACGATGAATCCGGCCCATGCGTTGTTCTAGGCGCACCGGGTTCCACGGAATGTCATAATTGATCATCAACCAGCAGAATTGTAGGTTGATGCCTTCCCCTGCGGCTTCGGTGGCGATGAGTATCTGGGCGCTCTCGCGGAATTCGCGTTCGGCGTAAATGCGGCTGCCGGGGGTGTCCCTGTCGCCGATTTTCATGCCGCCGTGAATCTGCGTCAGGCTAAGCCCCCATTCGCGGAGTTTGCCCAGAGGCCGCCCTTCTTGCCATCGCCCACAAGAAAATCCAAGGTGTCCTTGTGCTCGGTGAAAATCAATAGCTTCATCTTGGGGTCATTGAAAAATCCTTGCCCAGTCAGCAATTCCCGCAGATGGCGAACCTTGACCTCGATTTCCTTCCGCTCCAACGGTTTGTCCAGGCTGATTAACGCGCTTAATTCGGCGATTTCTTCACGTAGATCGTTAGGGTCGAACGAGGCCACCGACGCCTCCAATTCGGCGATGATTTCCTGTTTTTCGTCATCGGGAAGTTCCTCGAAATCCTCGGGTAAACGGTGGGCGATTTGCTCCTGCCGGTATTTCTCCGGGTCGGCGCGTATCCTTTCCCGCTTTTTCTTCATCCGCTCCAAGGTCCGCCTGACCGCGTAGATGCTGGAAGCAAAACGGCGTTGCAACATCGCCATGGTAAAGCCGACCGCACGGGCGCGGGCGGAGTCTTCCCGTGCTGCCCGAATGGATTGGCTTTCAACATACCGCGTCAGGCTGTCGTAGAGTACACAAAGCATAATCGCCTAAATTAGAATTGCTGTTTGTAGTCAAACATCCATGCAGATTGCTACAAACCGCGTTATCATGCTATTTCTAATCATCTAAGAAAGTGAACACTATGGTTAAAATTATCGCCTTAGCGAATCAAAAAGGGGGTGTTGGGAAAACCACATCCACCATCAATCTTGGATATGCATTGTTACAGCGGCGGAAAAACGTACTTGTTGTGGATATGGACCCCCAAAGCAGCCTCACTATTTACTGCGGCCTTGATCCGAGGGTTTTGGAACAGCAACAACGCACTGTGTACTGGTCGCTTATGAAGGAAAAGGATATGGAGGATATCGTGATCCCTGGAAACCCCGCCGTCGTAGCATCAAGTATACATTTGGCAAGTGCCGAGCCAGAACTGATTACGCTCTGGGACAGCGCCACCGTCCTTCGTGACAAGTTAAACAGCATTAAAAACCAATATGACATCATTCTCATTGATTGCCCACCGTCCTTGACTCTCCTCACCATCAATGCATTAGCCGCCGCTGATAGCGTCCTCATTCCCGTCAAAACCGATTATCTTTCCATAATGGGGATTCCTCTCTTGCTCGATACCGTCGAGAAAATGCAAAAACGTACCAATACCCGACTTAAAGTTTTCGGAGTACTCCCCACCATGTTCAACAGCCGCAACACACATGACAATGACTGTTTAAATGATCTCCGGCAGTCTTTGGAACCACGCATCCATGTCTTTGACCCCGTGAAACGTTCGACCAGTTTTGACCGCAGCGCGGCGGAGGGTAAATCCACACTCGAATTGTCCCCGGAAACACCTGGAGTCGAAGTATATAACTCATTAGCCGAAACAATTATTGCTTATGAAGCATAAAAATAAATCTTCATCTTTAATGGGTAAATTGCGGCCTGACGTTTTTTTTGGGACTTCCCCTGACTTGCCAAAAATTGTTGAGCTAGACTTGGACGATATACGTCAGAATCCAGATCAGCCGCGTAAAACATTTAATGAGAGAGCTTTACGAGATCTTGCCAGTTCTATTGATAAGCATGGCCTTATTCAACCGATTACAGTCAAGCAAGAAGATGAGAGCCGCTATCTTTTAGTAGCCGGAGAGCGCCGCTATCGCGCTCACCTATTATTGGAACGTCGAACGATACCAGCGATCATCACAAATGGAAACGTAGACGAAATAGCTTTAATTGAGAATATTCAACGAGAGGATCTTAATCCTTTGGAAACAGCCGAAGCTTTTCAGCAAATGCTTGATCGCTACAATTATACCCAAGAAGAATTGGGCAAGGTAATCGGCAAAGCGCAAAACACTGTAAGCGAGTTTTTGAAGCTCAATAGCTTACCCCAACAGATCAAGCAAGATTACCGTGTATCATACGATACTATAAGTATCACCAAATCAGTGCTTATTGAAATAACAAGGCTCAAAACGCTCGAAGAACAGCTAAAAATTTGGGAAGAGGTTAAACGAGGAGGGTTGACCGTTCGGGTAGCCCGTGCCAAAAAAAGTGGTGCATCTCCAACACCTTCAATATCGCCGACAAATAAGTCCCTTGTCGCCGGGAGGAAGTTTGTCCGAACACTGAAAGAACTCCGAACTGAAGATATTACCATCAATCAGGATGCCCGCATCGAACTACTGTCGATTCGTCATCAAGTTGACATTATCCTCGAAAAAATCTGTTCTAACGAGACCCATATCATGATCGATAAGGAGGAAACCTAGTAGAACCTGTCAAAAATTTAAGTTGAACAACTTAGAGAAATAAATGTATGGTGTTTTTATGCACACGGAATCACACCATCCTTCCTACTTTAGAAAACTTGAACTGATTATTTTTTGACAGCCACTTAGCATAAATTTAACGACAAAATTCGCCTTTTTGTTGGCACTTGTGTTCTGTTGTGTACATTGTTTAAAACTGATATCTGGAAAATTATCGGACGTCCGATAATTAGGGGTGAGTCCGGTCATGAACAACAGACGATGGATAAATATCTCCCGAAAAAGACATGGGATTTAGTTCGTTATGATAACTTCTCCCGCTTTATTTCTGCCAGGAACGTGGATATATCCAGACCACTAGACTGTGCCCATTCCATAAAAGAAGGCAACTTCAAGGTGTTTTTCAAATATCCAATGAAAATGCCGCGAGCTGGAGCACCTTTCATGTCACGGTCAACCAACTTGCGCACCATAGTTATTTGGTTAGCATAAAAAGCGTCCCAAGTTCAGAACACCTGTCCCCTTGGTCTAACCCAAGCGGTGGATGTTAAGACTGAACTGCTTTCAAATCAGAGATTTGCTGGTCATATGACACTGAAAAACGGCTGATGGCTTGGCGTGGCAGTTGGATTCTGAGATTATACCTTTTTTCGTCATCCCGACCTTGCCACACTTATCTGCCCCACCGATTGGTTCGAGCACATGCCCCAAATCCAACTTCCCTTTTTCCCC
>QJPH01000523.1 GCA_003242955.1 Candidatus Methylumidiphilus alinenensis | reverse complement strand
GCCTTACAAAGACCCCACGGTCGATTACGGTGCGCTGTTGGTCAAGCGCAACGCGCCGCGCTGGATCAGGCAGTTGAAGAAATTCGGCTACCTGCCCCAAGCGGCCTGAGACCGGCCTGAGGTAGTCTGAAAAAAATGCTGTTTCGGCGGCAGGGGTGTTTTCGCGCCGAGACGTCCGTACTTTCATGGCAACCCGGCGCTCAAGGGGACGCGGGGTTACGCTTTGGCCTGTTCCCCCTAGTCTGTGCGCCCGCGCCCCTTAGCTCGGGCGTTGGGCATCAATTTTTGTTCATTGTTTATAATCCAAGGAGAAATCATGGCATTCAAACTCATTGAAGGTACTTTCCACGTTGTCGGATATTCCCCCGATGGCGATTCAGTTCGATTCATGCCAAATAAGCCAGAGACCTTGGGATTGCTTGGTGGATCAAAATCTAAAATCAATTCCCAAGGTCATGTGCAGCTTAGACTTGAGGCAATAGATACTCTCGAAACACACTTTCAAGGACTGCACCAACCCCTTGATCTTGCAGAAGCAGCAATGAATAAACTCATGGGCTTGCTCGAAATTGATAGTATCAAATGGAACGAAGCTGATACTAAGGTCGTTGCGGCAAATGACCAGACACGCGGTTTCATAATTGCACGTGAAGTTGAAAAAAATGGACGGCCTGTGTCATTTGCTTTTTTTGGCGACCCTATCGCCGAGGACGGAGGCGACATATACATCCAACCAGATATTATCAGTAAAAGCATTAACGCAGAAATGCTGCGAAGCGGTTTGGCATATCTAACATATTACAACGGGCTCTTTTCAGACATACGCAATTCACTAACGAAAATTTCAACACAAGCCCGCTCAGGTGGCATGGGCGTGTGGTCGCGCGATGTAACCAACACCGGCTTCAACGTGGAATCGCTCCAATCAATGACTGAGGACTATGTCGTTTTGCCTAAACTGTTCCGCCGCTTGGCTGCATACCTAGAAGGAGGAGGAACGGGGCAAGGGTTTAAGGCTCATCTCGAAACCTTGCAGGAGAAAGTCACCGTCATATCGACCGTTCATTCAACACATTTCGACACCATTATTGAAGAACAAGGAGTCAGAATTTTGATGACAGAACAACCAGAAAACCTGATATTTGCTGGCTGATGCCCAACCCATCCATCAAGCGGGACGCTGCGCTGACGCGCATCGCCCCTTATGTCAAACGTTGGGCGTAATAACCTGTAACCTGAATTTTAGAAGTGCTGATATGGAAAAAAACGATTATATTCATCCGAACGCACCCGCTGGTGGCGGTGGGCCAGGTGCTTTCCGAAGTGCTGGACCGTTGGGTACGAACTCAAGCATGGACAAATGGATGTACCCAGGTCCACTTGGTTCGGTTTGCAGTTTGCCACCTCCACGGGAGTGGCACCACTACTCACGCCAAGGCGGATTCCCAGCCTCGACGCTGGTGCTGTCGCCCGAAGCAGTCGCGCTGCTTCAAGCCATCGAGACATTGCGCCTAAAACCCTATGACGATCAGACAGCAAAGGACATCAACACCTGGTGGGTTAAGGGTGCCACCATCGGGTACGGTCATCTCATTAAAAAGCACGAATGGTACACCTACAAGGATGGCATCACCCAAGAGCAGGCCGAAGCTCTATTTCAGGCCGATGCAGCACCTTTCATAACCGCTGTCGGTGATTCAATTATTGTTGGTGTGCAACAGTACGAGTTCGACGCAATGGTTATCCTGGCTTTTAACATTGGAGAAACGGGCTTTCGCAACTCATCAGTCATCAAACTCATTAATAAGCCAATGGCTGGGTCAAACGATGCCGCGCTGGAATTGGCTTGGAAATCATGGAACAAGTCACAGGGAAAGCCTAGCAAGGGCTTGGACAATCGTCGTGCAGCAGAATGGCGAATCTACACGGATGCAAACTATGCACGCTGGTGAGAATCAAGTCCGTCGAAATTTGCTGCGTGTTGCGGCGGCACTTTCGTTCGCAGTGCTATCAGCAAGCGCCAGTGGGATCGATAATCCGGATGCGCCTGACAGAGTTGCGGCCTTCGAAAGCCGTGCGGCACCATTGGAGTTACAGCTCGCTGCTACAGACGGTGGCAGTGCAGCTACCCGCGCAGGAAAAATGTACGCCGATTTCCTCGATACCGAATTGAACACAGCCTATCGAACACTGCTGATGAAATTGCGGGGCCCGGCACGTGTCACGCTTGCTCAGTCGCAGCAGCAGTGGCTGCGCTTTCGCGACGCAGAGTATCAATTCATCGCTCAACACTGGACACGCGAGCGCAGCGGGAGCTCAGCTAGTCTCTCGGTCGCCGGATATGGCAATGCAATAGTGAAGGAGCGAGTTCTGCAATTGCTGCGCTACACCGCCGAGTACCCTTGATGGCCGTAAGGGCGCAATAGTCAGGTCGGGCGCGTCTCTTTGCGTTGCGCCCGACGAAAAGAGCGAAAAGCCAAGAGCCACTTTTTTTTCTAGTCCGTCGCCCAACCCGGCGCTCAAGGGGACGCGGGGTTATACTTTGGCCTGTTTCCCCTAGTTTTGTCCGCCCGCGCCCCTTAGCTCGGGCGTTGGGCGTTTCGAAGGCAAGACTCTCCGGTCTTGCCGATTCTTGAAACCGCCGAGAGCGAAGATCGGTGGTCTTGGCTTCATAACGGATATTTTCCTTTGCGCCGATTATTTTTGTTTATGCATCTTGAGATTTCAGCAATGGACTATAGCGGTTCACACTTGGGTTCGATACGCGCCCACCCCGACAAGCCGCAGACGGCAAGCCAATCTCCGTATCGAATGCGAACTACAACCGCTATAATAGTGTCGCTTACAAATAGGAGAAAGATGTGGCTAGACCTTCGTTCAAAAGTGCCTGGGTTGCCTTCATGGCGGTTCGGCTCCCAATCGCCGAAGTTGGAAAAAAGATTGGCGGAAATGTGCAAAAAAAATATTGAGTTGTCCGCTGGCGGTTTTGAAAACGCCTGTCCAATCCGAATTAGTTATGTGCTGAATATGACAGGCTACCCTATTCACAAGAGTTCTCAATACGCAATGGTTAGCGGGGCTGATAATTATCAGTATATTTACCGTGTTGGCGATATGATGAGCTACCTTGAGCGTATGTTTGGAAAACCGGATAAAACGGTAAAGTCACCCAAACCAACCGACTTTACCAAAATGAAAGGAATCATCGTTGTTAAGGGGCATGGTTGGGGCAACGCGAAAGGACATGTGACACTGTGGGACGGCAGCAAGTGTTCAGATAGCTGTCATCTAATGCACGACCCGGACAATGGAACTTTCATTCCAGAGATTGCCTCAATATGGATACTAAACTAAAAATTTATATTTCCGCGTTGAGCTTCATCATGCTTGCATTAGGACACCACGCTCATGCGCAGACGGGCGAGTCTGTCAATTTATCACAAAATATAACCGAAAAGTATTCCCAGAAAACGCTATTAAAAAACTGGGCGTTGAGTGTTTGTCTAGCTATGGTTTCCAAAGACAACAGCACAAGAGAGGATGCCAATGCAACCGCAAGCGCCTATCTTGAATTCGGACGACAGCCCATAGAAGCATACAATGCACTAAGGGGATTAGCAGAACAGTATGCAAACCGGAAATATGGAGGCTCAATCAAATCCGAATTTAATACAATGAAGTGCATTGATCTGTTCCATAGCAAGGAACTAGACAATCTGACTAGTAAGTTATCAAGAAATAAATAGCGGCATTGCAACAAGATAAGGCGCATTTGTAGATACTGTTAAACATATTGCAACGGATGGTTAAAAAAGCAAAAGCGAAAAGCAAAGAGCAAAAGCCACTCTTTTCTAGCCAGCCGCCCAACCCGGCGTTCGACCGCACCCGCGTTACGCTTTGGCTTCATTGTTCGGACTCCGTGGGCGCGGGGCGGTCAACTCGGGCGTTAGGCGTCGCAGGGGCGCACCCTGGCGGGCGACGCTGCACCAGGGTGCTTGGGGGTTGATCGTACGCTCGCCAGGGCGACAATACCTGTCTTTTCACGCGGGAGTAAGACATGACCGATTCAGAAGGCCTTGAAGTTGCACTTACACCAGTGCAACTTGCCGCCCTCTTAGAGGGCGAAGACTTCGAGGGCGAGGGTACTTTGTCCAGCAGGCTCTGGGGCGCTGCGGCTCTGGCCGGCGGTGCAATTGAGTTGATTGGGGCTGCCGCCCTCTTGCTTACGCCCGAACCGACCATGGTTACAAAGATTGCCGGCGGCGCCTTGGCAGTTCACGGCGCCGACACAACGTCTTCGGCGCTGGTCCAAATTGTCTCCGGTCGCACGCGGACCACCCTGACGAGCCAGGCGGCGACTTCTGCAGCGGAAGCACTTGGCGCAGAGCCAGGTACCGCCGCAACTGTAGGAATGGCGATCGACATTGCTGTTCCACTCCTCGCAGGCTTTGCGGGCGCAGCCAGAGTGATCGCAATCCGACGCGGCGTGGTCAGTTTGGTCGCCGAAGAGTCCGCAGGCGGCCACACAATTGCCCGCCATGTCGCTCGTACGGAGGCCCAACTCCAAGCGAGACTCGCCGCCCAAAAAGCGATTCCTGTCGCATCATCATTTCGAAACCTTGAAGAGGCTGAGAAGATAGTCTCTCTTGCATTGCGCGCAAACAAGGGAGTCATCAAGACTTGGGCCAAGTCAGCTCTTGCCGGACAGACAAAGGCGATTAGCTTCGAGGCTGGACGATCAATTGGCTATGGCGTAGTTCGGAGCACCGGAAAATTGACTGAATTGAGGAACGTACTGGTGGTCGTCAAGAAGGTCCAAGACCAGAATCGCATTTACTTTATTTTGACGGCGTATCCGAAACTGTAACAAGGGAAGAAATTCGATATGCAATCAACAAAATACCCTCACCTACAATCCTTTCTCTCAGGATGGTTTCATCAAGATTTCGACATCGTAGGAAATTCGATTGAGGCGATTGTGGATGAATTCAAGCAAGTATCTCCAGCAGCAGATGCACACGCAGTGGCCAAAGATATAAGAGTATTCATCTCCACCTTCGAAGGTCAGGTGGATAACGAATTTGGTCGAGATTTTGAAATTGATGTTGACCCGAGAGAGTTCGCTCCAAGCGTTGAGGCCTTCCTAGAGCAGATCGCAACTAGGTTAGAAACGAAATGAAGCCGGGTCGCGTTGTGAATGCGACGACTAACAAGGCCGTAAGGCGCAATAGCGGTACTGTGCGTATTGCGCCGAATGGGAAAAGAGAGCAAAATCCATGAATGCCGGACACCGTATCTCTGCCCACCAGCCAGGATAGGATAATCGGGGTAGGGATAATCGGGGTAAGATACGAATTAAATGTTATAGGGCCGTAACGCGGTAAGGCGCATTCAAGGGCGCAATAGCGGCTTGCCGCGTATTGGGCCGAATGGATAAAAAGAGCAAAATCCATGAATGACCGGCATTGTTTCCCTACCCACCC
>QJPH01000128.1 GCA_003242955.1 Candidatus Methylumidiphilus alinenensis | reverse complement strand
CCCTATACCGCCGAGGTCGTCGCCAGCCGTTTTTGGGGCCAGACCTTCACCACTTGGGTCGAAGACTTGCATACCCAGATCCAACTGGGTTTTAGTGGTGCGCGGATAGTGGGCATTATCGGCTTGGGGCTGATGGTTTCCGCCATCAGCGGGCTTTATCTATGGTGGGAGGAATTGAAATCCCCCCGCCCCCCCTTTGAAAAAGGGGTGTTGGGGGGGATTTCTCATAGGTTACGCCAAGCATTCACCCTTCACCACAAAGAAGGGCTACGCCGGTTTGCCCATGACTTTCACGGTTTGCTGGGTCTGGTTAGTGCCCTAATTTTACTGCTCTTGGCCTTTACCGGCTTTCACTTGGCCTTTCCAAAAATCATTGAAACCTTGGCTGGGGCCTCCGGCATGGGCCACGGGGAAGATGGACCGGCCATACGCAGCACGGCGGCACACAACAACCGCCCGGTGAGTCTGGCCGAGGCCGTGGTCATTGCACGGGGACTCTTCCCCCATGCTGAAATCCGGCGGGTTGCCACCCCAGCCGGGGAAGACGGCACTTACCGGGTCAACCTACGTCGGCCTGGCGAAGTGAACATCCGCCACCCGGTTACTTTAGTCTGGATTGACCGCTGGAGCGGGCAGATTCGCGACGTGCGCAATCCCAACAAGTTCACCCCAGGCCAAACCCTGGTCAGCAGTCTTTGGCCTTTGCACACCGGGGAATATTTCGGACCATTGGGCAGGCTATCATGGTTTTTCGCCGGCCTAACCCCTCTGTTGTTTTACATCACCGGGCTGGTGCAATGGCTGATCAAGCGAGGTGTAATGGAAGACCGGAAGCTGGATTGGTCAGGTTTACACAGCTTATGGATTAACGCGGACGAGGCAATGCGGCGGCAATTGCCTTTAATGATGAAACTTTTGAAACACTGGGGACTATGGGCTTGGACACAAGTGCGGCGTTGGGTGGAGAAACTTGCAAAGGACATGTAAAGCATTGCTCGTTTTTATAGATACCGTGTTTTAAATGCCAATCTGGTTGAACAATGGATACCCATCGTCGCACGACATGCTTACCCGAGGCGCAACGCAACAAAGGCCCCCCAACTTCTTTGGCTATCACCGCCAAACTGTGTTAAAACATTTGTGCCAGAGTTTGTTTGCCGCTCTTTTGCAGAGGAGAAAACTGCGTGAATAGCGAAAAAAGTCCATGGGATGTACTTCCCGATTCGCCCAAAATTTCGCCGATACCAGTTATCATCGGCTTTCTTGCCCTTTTGTCCGCTTGGACTTCTTACTACACGATACCCGCCGAGTCAGAGGGGGTGCTGCTACGGTTTGGAAGGTACATTGACAAGGTTCCCCCCGGCCTGCATTTCAAGCTGCCACTGGGCATTGACAGCGTCATTGCGATACCGACCCAACGCCAGCAAAAACTTGAATTTGGCTTCGCCACACCGGGCAACACTAATGCAGATCAAGCCAACCAGGAACCCGGAATAGAAAAATCCATGGTCACCGGCGACCTGAATTCGGCGCTAGTCGAATGGATCGTGCAATATCGCATCACCGACCCGAAGAATTATTTGTTTGATGTCCGCGATCCTGGGCAAACCTTGCGGGACATTTCCGAATCTGTCATGCGGGAGGTCATTGGCGACCGGACGGTTGACGAAATCATCACCATCGGTCGGCAAGAAATAGAAGAAACCGTGCTAATCCGGTTAAGTGCGCTGGCCAAACGCTATCAACTCGGCGTGACCATTAACCAAGTGCAATTGAAGAATGTGAACCCGCCCGTGCCTGTGCAACCGTCGTTCAATGAGGTGAACCGGGCGCAGCAAGACCGCGAGAATTTGATCAATCTAGCTAACGGCGAATACAACAAAGCGGTGCCCCGCGCCCGTGGCGAGGCCGACCAGAAAGTTCGCGCAGCAGAAGGTTATCGCTTTAAGCGAGTCAACGAGGCGGATGGCGATGCATCCGCTTTCAGTGCCGTGCTGGAACAATACATCAAGGCAGCTGAAGTCACTCGTGCCCGCATCTATCTGGAAACCTTGGGGAAGGTTCTGCCGAATGCCAAGCAAACTATTATTGTCGACGATACAATCCAGCAGATATTGCCGATGCTGCCCCTCCCTGCACAAATGGCTCAAACCCCGGCATCGCAACAGCCTGTGGAGGAACAAAAATGAAACACACGCCCTATGTAATGCTTGCCCTTGCCGTGCTTGGCATCATTGCCTTGCTATCCGCCTTCACGGTGGACCAGACCGAGCAGGTGATTATCACCCAGTTCGGCAGGCCGATAGGGGAACCGATCACCGCACCCGGCTTGCACTTCAAACTGCCGTTTGTCCAACAAGTGAACCGTTTCGACAAGCGCTATATGGCTTGGGACGGGCCAATGGTCGAGATGTCCACGAAAGACAAGACCTATGTGCAAGTGGACACTTTCGCGCGTTGGCGCATCACCAAGCCCATGCAATATTATCTGAGACTGCGCGATGAACGTAGTGCGCAATCCCGCCTTGAAGACATATTGGGTAGCGAAACTCGCACTGCCATTGCCCGGCATGAGTTGATCGAAGTAGTCCGCACCGATAAAGACCGCCAACCCAAAGTGGATGAAAGCCTAGCTGCCGCCAGCGAAGGGACCATAGGTGTTTTACGACCCATCCACTACGGACGGGTGGAAATTGAAAAGGGTATTTTTGATGCCGCCGCACCTAAATTGGCTGAATTCGGCATTGAATTGCTGGATGTGCGTTTCAAGCGGATCAACTACAACCCGGAAGTGCTAGATCGCATTTACCAACGGATGATCAGCGAGAGGCTACAAATAGCTCAACGCTTCCGCTCCGAGGGGGAAGGCGAGGCAGCCCGCATCAACGGCAACAAGCAACGCGACATCAACGAGATTGAATCGACCGCCTATAAGCAGGTGCAAGAAATCCGCGGCGAGGCGGATGCCAAAGCGACGGGCATCTATGCCAAGGCCTATACGCAAAACCCACAGGCGGCGGAGTTTTATCGGTTTTTGAAAAGCATGGAAACCTATGGCAAGGTCATCAATGGCGATTCCACCATTGTGCTGTCAACCAACAGCGACTTGTTTGCCTTGCTGAAGCGGGTAGAAGGAAGACCACCCCACCCATAAACAAAGGTTTGGTTTTTTTATGTCAGCTAAATTTGAAGGCGATACATGAGCAAGGGCGAACCCAGTTCACCAAATGCCAAACCCGGAGACGATGCTCCCTGCAATATCATTGTGACGGCTTGTCCGGTTGCAAACACCTATGCAACACAATCCGAAGCAGCCAAGTCAGCACTAAATCAAGCCAATCCCACTTCGATTAGCCAAAACACGGAATATGGTGGATTGATTTACCGGAATGCGAATGGTCGATACGGCTATACCGCGCCATCTGCCGGATCGGGGACGGGATTCGATCCTTCTTCGGTAAGCGTCCCTCCCGGAACAACACTCGTTGGGGATTATCACACCCATGGAGATTACTCTACCGCCGATGCACAGGGAAATCCGGTCAGAACCGCTGACCCTAGCCAAGATGCATTCGATAGTAATCATTTTTCAACTACGGATTTGCGGGGAATTGAGAACGATGCGGCAGACAAACCGGGCTACCGAGGCTACTTGGGCACTCCTAGCGGTACTTTTCTCCAATACAACCCCAATACTCGGACAGTCTCAAACTTATAGGCAGAACAGCGTACAACGAGAAGATATAAAAATGAACGAAGAAAAAGCACCTGAGCCTATTGATAAAATACCACCGGAAGCATTCCTTGTATTTAGGGAAGAAATGGCAAAACGCGAGATAGACCTGTCGAAGTACAATTTGCATTTTTACCAAACGGAGGAGGTGTTTATTGTCGCCACCTCATACAAACAAAAACCAGCGGGCCTACGCGGCAGTATGGTTGGGTTCCCTGATTATGAAGTAAAGATATTACGCAAAGACAATAGTATAAAATCAACTGCCATAGCTCGATGACAATGTAAGGTATGAAAATGTTTCCCGAATCCGTGTTGAACGTCCGAGTTTGGTTACTCATGCGACCATGCTGAATTTTTAAAGCCCGATACCGAGCGGTTCCCGAGCCAAATGAGAAAAACAAGCTTCGATTTATCGCCATTTGCTCATCCATTAGGTGATATCCAATAAAGAACATCCCATCCAAAGGCCAAGCTGGGGCTTGGCGCTCCCAGAAGGAACGCCAAGCTCCAGCTTGGCAAGGTGATTTGTGGAGGAATTGTTGGTGATTTTCGTGGACAATTCATTTCGGTTTTGGTGGATTCATTATTGGAAATCACCTTACCCCTTATCCATCGTAAATGGTGTGGTATTCCCGTGTTTTTGGCAATGCCGCCCCTGACCCGTGCGGTCATCCGTTGCCAAGCCGATATGCGGGGTCGGAAACCGGGCGGTCATGGCGAGTGCCTTGCCTCCTGCAGGTGCTCTTGAATCAGCGCGAATGCTTGGAAGGCAGGGCACTGGCATCCGAAGTCCAAGACCAGCTTCCGCGCCTTGCGGATGTATTGGGCGGCGCGGTACATGATTTCCTGCAGCACCGTCTTGAGGCGGCGGCGCTTGGCCGGGTGGCGCACTGGGCTGGCCTTGCCCAGCAGCCCCGTCTGTCCAATCAGCCGCAGGCTATTGTAGGCCAGCATGGCCAGGTGCAGGATGAGGTCGTTGCAGTCGAATTTGCCGGACGGCAGGCGCTCCAGGTCGAGGTCGGACTTGATCTCGCTGTGGAACTGCTCGTGCGTGCCGTGTTCCCGGTAAAGCTCGATGACCTTCTCGGGCTTCGCGTCCAGGCTCGTCCACCAGCCCTCCAACTCGTATTCTGGAAACAGCAGGGCCTGCCCCTTTTGGTCGGAGGTGCGCTCAATCAGGCGCACGACGAGGCGGAAGTCCCCGCTCTTCCTTTTCCCAAGACCGCTTGACGGTCAAGTCCAGCAGTGCCACCCGCTTGCCCGTCCGCGTTTCGACCCAGGCATCGGCTTCCGTGGCGCGGGCGGCCCAATCGTCCATCGACTGCTGCTGAGCATGAGCACTTTTTTTGATGGGTTATCCGGCCTATTTGATCAAATAGACTGAGGGTTTGAGGTTGATCCCCCTCAGAGAGCTTGACTGCAAGCTCCCTTTGGAGGAGTCTCCACTAAACCAATAACGGAGACCCCCACAGTGTGCCAGATCATTCTTCAGTCCGCCGAGTTTTTTGCACTCCTTCTTCTTATCGACATCGACCTTGCCGCCGTGGCGAAGTCCCAAGGCTGCCATGATTGCCAGGGGACTCTGCACCAGGCGCATTATCCGCGCAAGCCGCGCGGCGCGAAATGCGCCCTTGGCGATGAGTACCTGCGGCGATTCTCCTTTTGTTGCGCGGTTTGCCGCCACCGCACCACGCCGGTTTCGGTGCGCTTCCTAGGGCGGCGCGTGTATCTGGGCGTCGTCGTGGCACTGGCC
>QJPH01000184.1 GCA_003242955.1 Candidatus Methylumidiphilus alinenensis | reverse complement strand
ACTACAGCCCAAACCGAGCCCTCTGGCGTGAGATTCTGGCGTTCCTGACACCTACAGGCCATTCCACGGGTCATGAATCGGTCAGGCAGCAGAGCGGCCCGGTATCCAAGACCGAGTCGGTCTTCAAGTAGTGCATGGCAACCGCCATGGCAGACAAAGCCGATTTGACCGATTTGTTCGACCGGCTCTCCCGTTCGGCGTTTCGGCAGCGATTCCGTTTATTGGAACCGGAACGGGGTTATTTACGCCGGAAAGGGCTTGATAAAGTGCTGGAACACGCGGCTGAGTTCATCGAGCAACGCCTTGCCCCGGCAGAACCGGCCAATGACGGCAAACAGACCCCCTTCCGGCAACATCCCGTGTTCATCGCGCAACATGCCACGGCGACCTGCTGTCGCGGCTGTTTGGAAAAATGGCATTCGATCCAGAAGGGAAGGCCACTCACCCATAATGAAAAGGAAAACATTCGAGGTTTCCAAGCAAAAAACCACCCGTGACACCTCCTATTATGTCAGCAACTCAGTGCTGGAACCCTCCACTGCCAAGCCGCTTGCCGGAGAATTGGCGCAAGCCATCCGCCGACATTGGGGCGTGGAATCCAACAACTGGATACGCGATGCCACCTTCAACGAAGACGGCATCAAAACGAAAGCAGGCAACCAAGCCCAAGTCATGGGGTTGTTGCGCGGCCTCGCCATCGAGTTGATCCGGAAAACGATGCCGAAAAACTTCCAAGCTGCCATCGAAAAATTTGCCGATGTACCCGGTGCCTTGGAATCAATGCTTTTGCAAGTGAATTTTTTATTAGAAAGCCGTGGGCTTAGCCTCAGCTTCGGCATTGAACCTGTCCGCCTATTCCATGCACGGCACCCGCTTGTTGGTTGGCGCTGCTATCGGTTCGGAAAAGGGCGACCCTTTGGTTGCCACTTTTACCTTTAGGTGATATCCAATAAAGAACATCCCATCCAAAGGCCAAGCTGGGGCTTGGCGCTCCCAGAAGGAACGCCAAGCTCCAGCTTGGCAAGGTGATTTGTGGAGGAATTGTTGGTGATTTTCGTGGACAATTCATTTCGGTTTTGGTGGATTCATTATTGGAAATCACCTTAGGGCGAGCATGGCGTTTGGCAATGACTTTGGCGATTTGGTTCATCCTTCTGTCCCGGCGACACTGGACGGAGAAACGATTTTGATTAATTCGCCGAGTGTAGGGCGCCAGTTTGGTCAACTCAACCTAAGCGGAACTTACCGAATCATTGACAATGCTTCTGGTTATTTGGGCTTGAACGGCGAGGCGCGCAGCAACCGGATCGACGGCGGCATCAACGCGGGATTCAACTTCAAGTTTTAGGTGCCACTGCTTTCGCTAGTAGCGAGCCACAGGACAAAATGTCAGAGCTTGCAGTTGGAGCGTTTAATAGCCATAATCGCTTCATAATTTGGAGCGTATAAGACATGCAATTGCCTCAAACGTGGGTCTGGCAACAATCTGACTGGCCGCATTTCCGCTGGGACCAGGGTGTGCTTGCCCAGGCACTAGCGCGTGCGCGGCTGGCCCAAGGGAAGGTTCTCGGTGTCACGCGACTGCTTGATGCCAAACTGTCTTTGGAGGCCGTCGCCACCATTTTGGCGGAGAACGGGGTTACCACCAGCGCGATTGAGGGCGAGCGATTGGACTTCGACGCGGTTCGGTCATCGGTGGCACGCCATCTCGGTTTGCCTTCCACTGGCCTGCCTGACCCGCCACGCGCTGTCGATGGCTTGGTTCAATGCATCGCCGACTGACTTGAACGGGTTAATCCGTGCGGGTATTGCGCACTTATGGTTCGTGACGCTCCATCCTTTTGAAGACGGCAACGGACGGCTGGCCCGCGCCATCACCGACATGGCCCTGTCTCAAGATGAGCGTCAACCGTTGCGCTTTTTCAGCCTGTCAGCACAAATCCTGCGTGAGCGTGAGGGTTACTACAATATTCTTGAACGCACACAACGCGGTGGCATGGATGTCACCGGCTGGCTGGCGTGGTTTTTGGCACAAGTCACAGCCTCGGCCACGGCGGCGGAAAAGACGGTGGGCGACACTTTGGCGAAGGCTCGATTCTGGCTGCGGCATCAGGCTACAGACCTTAACGAACGCCAGCGCAAAGTGCTAAACCGCATGCTTGATGCCGGTCTGGATGGCTTTAAAGGCGGTATCAATACACGCAAGTACATGAGTCTGACCAAAACCAGCCGTTCCACAGCTTACCGGGAACTTTCTGAATTAGTTGAAAAGGCTTGCCTCAAGCCGACTGGCAAGGGCGGGAGGAGCAGTGGCTACGAAATCGTTATGACTTAACACGGTAGGGCAAAGCATCAAGGATTTTTGAAATGCAACGTCGTAGCCCGGAAGGAGCGAAGCGTAATACGGGTTTCCGGGTACCCGATAAACCCGGATAATACCCAAAGCCAGACTCCACGGGTTAACAGGGCAGTATTCGTTAGGTTCCGTGCCACATCACCCCGGATTGCGCCGCAGAGCGGCTCCATCCGGGCTACGCTGGCTGTTCCCGTGCGACGTTTATGTCGTTCCCGCATGTAATCGCAGTCCAAGTGCCTTGACGACCTTCATGACGGTGAAAAAACTCGGATTACCTTCGTTAGACAGGGATTTGTACAAGCCTTCGCGGCTGATGCCAGAATCTCTGGCAAGTTGCGACATGTTGCGGGCCTTGGCGATAATGCCAATGGCTTTCAACAAAAATGCCGGGTCGTCTTCTTCTTGCGCCAATTCGAGTGCCGCCTCGAAGTAGTCGGCAATGTCTTCTTCGGTCTTGAGGAATTCGGCAGAATCGTAAGGGGTGAATTTTTCGGTCATGGTTCAATCCTTCCAGTCTTTGGCAATGGTTTTCGCCTGTTCAATGTCACGCGACTGGCTCGACTTGTCGCCGCCACACAGCATGACCACCAAGCATTTGCCACGCCGCATGAAATACAGCGGGTAGCCGGGGCCATAGTGAATGCGGGCTTCGCTAATGCCGCCGCCAACGGGTTCGACATCGCCAAAATGCCCTTCTGCCATCCGATCAAGGCGTGTCTGAATACGTGCTTTTGCCCGCCGGTCCGCCAGTTCGGACAGCCATCGTTTGAAGGTTTCACTTTGGAAGATTTCAATCATGGCTTAACTGTAAACCATGGTTCACAGTTTAGCAAATCTAACGTCGTAGCACGGATGGAGCGAAGCGTAATCCGGGTTGCCCTCGCCGGACAGCGCACGGTAAAGGCTCTCGCGTGAAAGTCCGGCATCGCGGGCCACTTGCGTCATGCCGCGTGCGCGGGCGATGGTCCCCAGTGCTTTGACGATGAATGCCGGATCGTCCCCGGCCTCTTCCAGACAAGCTTCAAGATATTCCGCCATGTCCTCCTCGGTCTTAAGGTGTTCGGCGGAATCCCATTTACGTAATTGCACGGTCCCCATAATGCTCCCCTAAAGTTCGTGCGCCAGTTGCAGCGCAGTCTTGATGTCTCGGTCTTGGCTGGACTTGTCGCCGCCCGCCAGCAATACCACGATCTCGAATCCTCGCTGTGTGAAATACACGCGGTAGCCCGACCCCGCGTGGATGCGCAACTCGGACACCCCTTCGCCCACCGGCTTGCAATCGCCAAAATGGCCGAACTCGACAAGGTCGATACGCGCCTGAATCCGCCGTTTCGCTTGGCGATCCTTGAGGCGCAAGAACCAATCGTCGAAGACAGGTGTGGTGTGGACTGGTTTTCAGGGTCTGCCCTATAACCCGATTTAATACACCTCGCCATGGCTGCCCACTGCGACAAAGACGATTGTTTGTTCCCGTATCTCCAATTCCAGGCTGATGCGGTATTGCATGGAGATTGATGCGGAATGTAGCCCAGTCAACCGACCTTTTAACGGATGCAAACGCAAGGATGGATGCATGGGATTCTGCTCCAACAGCAACAGCGTTTTGAAGTATCGATCCCGCAAATCGGGATGTTTTTTCAGAAACTCTTTTTCCCTTTTGCGATAAGGCCCAGGGAAAATCAGCTTATAGGGCATTCTCGTTCAATTCCATTTGCAGCCGTGCGATATGTTCCTCGGCGGTGGTTTCTAAAACATCGCCCTCGGCAATCGACCGACGTGCCGCTTCCCAAGCGGAATGGAGTTCCGCTTCGCGAAATTGCTCGTAATGCGCGATGTCCATCACCACGTAGCGCGGCCTGCCACGCACACTGATGATGGCCTCGTCCTGATTTTCCAGGGCAGACTCAAGAACCGAGATGCCTCGGGACTTTAGATCATTGGCGGTGATGGTTTTCATGGCATTCTAAAGCGGTCTATAAATAGAACGATTCTACGCACGGCAACGCAAAGCATCAAGGATTATTGAAATGTTGCGTAGTAGCCCGTATGGAGCCTGTCCTGAGCGAAGTCGAATGGAGAAGCGGAATCCGGGTTTCCGGGCCACGATATATCCGATTACCCTCCACAGGTAACATAGCGGTATACGTCAGGTTCCGTGCCATGTCCTTCCCAGATTGCGCCGCAGAGCGGCTCCATCCGGGCTACGGCGGTTCGCCATAATCTTCGGATACAGCGTTTTCAACATCAAAGAGTTACTTGATAGTGGGTATGTTGGTGCAGGACATTCTGCTAATTCTAGTGCTAACTGAATATCCATTCTTTAGTTATTTTTTTAAAGATGAAAACGCTGTACATAAAAATCGCATCATTCTTGTAAAAACATAGGCCAACCAATCGTTTAAAAACATACTATAATGGATCTATGGGCTTCCTTCAATGGCACGTTTGAAAGCACTCCTCTTGGAGGAAGTGGACTTGACGCTGGAACGGCTCTGCGAGCTTTACTGGCAAGCCTATGCGGTCCGCGTCGGCGTGACCACGATGCATCTCACGCTCAAGCGCATGGGCCTCAGCTATAAAAAAAAGACCTTCCACGACCCGAAGAAGAACGACGAAGGGGCTGAAGGCATCAAAGCCAGCTACGCCTGCCAGTTGGAAGGGGTAGCACCCGAAGACAGGATCTACCTTGATGAAACGGGGAGTTCCCTGAACCTGAGCCTGGGCTATGGCCGATCCCCCAAGGGCGAGCACGTCAACGACGAAAAGCCCACCGCGCCCGGCCAGACCATCAGCACGGCGGCGGTGCTGACCGAACACGGCATCGAGGCGGAGTGCCTGTATTTCGGCACACTCACAGCCAAGCGGTTCATCGCCTATTTGGATGTGTATGTGCTGGCTCTCCTTGTCGGCGGCAAACTCTTGATAATGGACAACCACCCGGTGCATTGCGCCAAGGCCGTGAAAAGGTTTCTGGAAGATCACAATGTGTCGTTTGCCTTCCTGCCAGCCTATTCGCCCGAGCTTAATCCAATTGAAGAGGCGTTTTCAAAGATCAAACACTATATCAGAAAATGCAAGCCAAGGACGGAGGAAACACTTTTTGATGCCATCGGAAACGCTATCGCAACAATTACTGAGGATGATGTAATTGGGTATATCAATCATGCCGAAGAGTACTTACAAGTAACTGGTTGATATTAAAAATGCTGTA
>QJPH01000556.1 GCA_003242955.1 Candidatus Methylumidiphilus alinenensis | reverse complement strand
TACAACATCGAACAGGGCCACGACCCGACCAGCGGCGACCCCGGACAGTCCAATACCCGCGTGGCGCAAGTCTGGCAAACCCCCGCCGATGCGGTTGATTACGCGAGGGCCGTGCTCGGCGACGTGAAGATCGAAACCAAAAACAATGCCGACCGTTTGGCCTTGCCGGGCCACGGGCTGGGTCCGAAGATCGAACAGGACCGCCAGACCGGCATCACGGCATTGTCTAGTTTGGTGAACGGCAACACCACCCCCACCCCGGACGAACTGGCCAAGGTGTCGGCCCCCGGCACACAACTGAATAGGGATGTCGTGGAAACGATCCGCCGCCTGCAACCGCAAGAACGGGCGGTGGTGGTCGGCAAGCTGTCCGCCGAACAAGCCACCGCCGCCAACGTGGAGCGGGCGATGATGCTGCGCCGCCTGCTGCTCGCAGGCTATCAGGAGCCGCATGTCTTCGCCTCCGCCGCCGGACCCGAAATCCAGCGCATGGTGGCAGTCATCGACAGGGAGATCGACCAAGTGCTTTACGAGACCCGCGTCCGCAGGGAGTTGTTCGCCAACACCGCCGGGACGGTATTGGAACTCGGCGGCAAGATCGACGGCCAGGGCGGTTCGGTTCCGGGGCAGCGTCCGAACGATGCCCACCCGGTGGAAAACGGCGCAACCGCCCAATAGGAATTTGCAAATACCCCATGTATTCCAAGCCCAAGCACTTCATGTATTCCAAGCATTACGAGTCCGCATGAAACCCAAGCTTTCCCAATCAATGCAGCTACCCCAGTCATTGCAACCACTTCAGCCGCCCAATAAACCGAAACGCCGGTTGCCCTGGTTTTTGGCGTTGAACGCCTTGTTCTTGGGGTTGGCAGCCTTGGTGTTTGCCCTGTTGAACCGGCAATGGGGGCAAGGCGGGCTGGAGGCCGCCGATGCCTGGCTGCGGGCGGCATCCCCTTGGTTTTTAGGGTTCAGGATTATCCTAATAGTCGCTACCCTTTGCCTCTGGCCGCAAGGCATAGACTTACTGGCGAGGCGTTGCCAGTGGCCGGATGAACGTAGGGCGTTCATGCTCGGGCTGCGCTGGCGGTTGGCACTGTGGCTGGTGGCCGTGGAACTCGTCCTCGTCCAAAACGGCTACGCCGCCTGGGTGCGGCTGCTGGGCGGTTGAGTGCGCAGCATTGGTCAATTGAACACACGCGGAGGCAAACGATGGAAGTCGGTTCGGCCATAGAGCTTTACACCACCCTGCTGGGCTGGATACTGTACGACAAACTGTGGGACGCGCTGGCCGAGACCGGGGTGGCCTATATCCCGTTCTTGGCCTTGATCGTCCGTAACTTCGCCCTGTCCTGGGAAAAATACGGCATGGAGGGCGCGGCGGCATCCATGCGCGGCATGGAAATCCAATTGGCGGCCATGCTGACCGTGGTGGCCTTGGCGGGTTCGCCGGTGATCAGCCTGCAATCCTCCGACCTGAGCTACACCGCCCCCTGTGGGGGTGCCACGGTCAGTGGCGGCAACTCCGGCACTGGCTACGACCAGACCTTCCAGCTTGGCAACAACCAGGCCACTGTGCCTGCCTGGTGGCGGGCGGTGATGGCGGTCAGCGCCGGGTTCAGCAATGCCGCCATCGCCGCGACACCCTGCCAGGGCGACCTGCGCCGGATGGACTACCGGATGGGGAACACCGTCATCAAAGACCTCGACCTCAAGGCGCAACTCGACGATTTCTACCAAGACTGCTTCCTGCGTGCGCGTAGCCAGTTCATCCGCCAGGGCCAAAGCCTTCCATCCGGCTACCCGCCCGACGACATCGACTGGCCGGGTTCGCAGTATTTCCAGGACACGGACGGGTATTACAACAATGCCAACATCAACTTGGCGATGCGGGCGCACCGGGAAATCCCCAACTTCCCCTTTGACCCGGCGCGGGACGCGGAGTACGGCGGCAGTTCGCCCTCCGGCTGGGGCAAGCCCACCTGTTACGACTGGTGGGCCAACGAAACCGCAGGGCTTAGGCAGCGGCTGGTGCAGCAAATCGACTCCGGGCTGCTGAATTCGATTGTGACGACAGTTAGTGCGAAGATGAACGGTACTACAGTGAAATCGGTTCAGGACGATCTGATCCGTAAGCTTTATGTGCAAGATATGAAAGGTGCCTTGAATGTCCAGTCCCACGACGAGAACTCCTCGGCGTTTGTGCGGGCGCTGTCGGATTTTGGTTTGATGAAGCAGGGCGTGGAAACCAGCTCGACCGTGTATGCCCTCAAGCAAGCCGCGCCGATTGGGCAGTCGCTGATCCTGATGACGGTATACCTCTGTCTGCCGTTCCTGCTGGTGTTCTCGTCCTTTTCGATCCAGGCGGTCATGCTGGCGTCGCTGGGGGTTTTCGCGTTGCGGTTCCTGACGGCGTTGTGGGCCTTGGCGACTTGGCTGGACACGTCGATGATCGAGGCCCTGGGCATCGAGTGGTGGCGGTTTTTGACCAACTTCAACCCCTCCATCTCGGTCGTTGTGGTCAACACCGTTTCAGGGCTGCTCTACATCGGCATGCCGTTGATCTGGTTTACCGTGATCGGCTGGACCGGGCACACCCTCGCCTCGGTGGGCTTGGTGGCTTCGATCAACGATCCGATTGGCAAGGGGGCCGCCGGAGCCGCCGCCGGCATCCCCAGGACGGTGGGCAGGGCCGTGTCCGGGATTGCGCGGACCAAAAGTAGCCGGTCTGTTCCAAAACCCACGGTCTCTAAAAATCCTTGACCCCTTTTGCGCAGGGTGTTTTAAAGCCAGGCAGAAAAACAAAGCGCGGGTATCTTGCACTCAGCGGATGACTCATCCATAATCATCCTTGTCTTATCAGTATATTGGGAGTTTGCCATGGCCTATACGACGGTGGACTGTGAATGCGGTGCCAAAGTAACCCCTAGCCTATTGCACTATGACGGCGGGTTTCTCAGGCACAGGCTGACCGAACATATCTGTCCTGTGTGTGGTGCGGTGATGTACACCACGGGCGGGGATTTTTACCAATCGGTCCGTCCGATGGCCTCCAGGCTGGTTCCAGCCGGACTTTTCCTCTATGCCTATTTTTGCGCCAGAACCGGTAACTGGGGTAATGGGCTCATATTGGCGGGCATCGCATCGGCCATTGTGTATTATTACTTCCCGTCGTTTGCGCGAAAATCGTTTCATCTCGGTGTTGGTGTCATTTTCCCCTTGTTTCTACTTTGGATTGCGGTTGGTGTTCCGGGGGTTGGAGGCGCATGGTGGATTGCAGTGCTTTTCTACGTCATTGCAGGAACGATTGCATTTTTCAGCCATCGGACGCTGGCCTGCCAATTGGCCCGCCGCTTCCTGCTGACTGTTCGCGACAACATCAGGGAAAGCGCTTAATCCAAAAGGACGGCGGATATCCATAAAGCAGGCCAACAACCGACAGGGCATGCGCCTGTGCCATCGGACCATACGAGGTACTGGAGATGGAACCTTTCCCCCTGGGTAGGGTCAGATAGCCTTCTATGTGATAAGGCTGGCTCTTTGGGAATTCGTATGGTAAACGGCTATAGAGGAATTGCGATACGCTGTAAAAACAATGGTCTGTGTATGCCCGTCGCTGGTCACCATGCGAATTCCCAAAGAACCATAAGGCTTTCAATTTTCCAGCGTATGCCGACGGGTTCGCCGCCTTGACCAAGAGTCCTGTCATCGCTTTGGATAGGGTAAATTGCCCTATGGAGCAAGCCTTTCCATGATGACTTTTTTCACCTTCCGGCTGCCTGATAGCCCACCGGCCTTTGACCGATGGCCTTGGCGCGGAATTTTTCAGCAAACCGGTTATTCGAGAATCCGGCGATGCTTCACCAGCCCCTTGATGCCGATGAGATACACACGCTTTTTTTCGCTGAAATCCCTTGTTGCGATGGGCCTTGCCGTCGCCATTATCCCCCTGTGTTTGGCGCTCCTGTCCGCCGCCTCCGCCGTGCGCGAAACCTCGGCCTTGGGCAGAAGCATGAATTACCAGGTCTTCGAGCAGACCAAGGCGGTCCGTCTGGTGTTGCGGAAAACCTCCGACATCGAGCGCAAAGCCCGGCTGTTCGTCCTGCTGTCGGACCCTTCGCTGCGCCAGCCCTACGAGCGCAACGCCTATGAGGCGGCGCGGGCCTCGTTCAAGCAGGCCTTGGGCGAATTGCTTAAACTGCCGGTGGACGGCAAAATCGCCCTGCTGGCCGGGGAACTGTCGGAAAAGGAGAATCTGATCTACCGGCAGACCGTCGGGCCGGAAACGGAAAGCCACCCCAGGTTGCCGGTCGAGGAGGCCTTCATTGGCCTGCGCGAGGCATCGAACGCCCTGTCCCGCGAATTTGAGGACGGCGTTGACCGCCGGTTTGAGCAACTGCGCGGCCAGTCCGCATCCCTGGAGCGGGAGCTTCTGCTCAAAGGCGCGGCGCTGCTGGGAACCTCCGTCCTGTGCATCGGCATGCTGCTGGCCCTGCTGATGCGTTCAATACGGCGACTGGGCGCGTCCATCCATAGGCTGGAGTCGGGGAACCTCGCCGATGCAATCAAGCTCGACGGGCCTGCGGACATTCGCCATCTCGGCAACCGCCTCGAATGGCTGCGCCTGCGCCTGCTGGAACTGGAGGCGTCCAAACGGCCGCGCATGGAAAACGCTGCCAATGCCGGTGCAACCGGCACCCCCTTGGAACGCATCGCCGAGATTGAAGCTGCGGCACTGCTGGCGGACTTGGAACAGAATCCGCAACGGCGCGACACCCCCCATGTCCGCGCCGATTCAAGGCCAAAAAAGCCATCCAAGGAATCCGGCCCGGCGGAGGCCGCCACCCACAGCCAACCGCGGCCTCTGGCCGACGAGGCTTGATGGACATGGCCAGCATCACCTGGCCGCTCCGGTTTACGGGGCGGTCAATCGGCTTTGTGTTGCTCCTGTTGTTATTGTTGGCGGGGTGCGCCCACGTAAAGCCGGGGGCACCGCAAGGCCAGCCTTCCGAAGGACAGCCCGACGATCCCTATGCGCGGTCAGACTTGGATGAACTGCTTGGCTTCGGGTCCGGCTTTGACGGGCAAACCCCCTCCGCCCGTGCCGAAGTGTGCAGGGCCTTGCTCAAACGGCGACAAGAGCCTTCCCCTCCGGCGACACAAACCGGCATCCTATTGCACCTGATGACGGCCAGGCTGTTTTCCAATGCCTGCGGCGACATCCCCAAAATCCTCGACGGCGTGGACGCCATCCCGGCATCAGATATCACCGACGGGCGGGTGCGCCAATGGGTTGTTGTGCAAACCCAAGCGTTGAAGCGCCTGGACAGCCTGTCCAAGCGGCTGGGCACATTGGACCGCAAGCAGAAATGGCTGCACAGCCTGCTGGCCACCAAAACGGTGAAGAGTCCCGGCAAACCCAGGGTTGCAAAACCGTCAAAGCACGGCGAGTCCCGCGCACTGCGCGACAAGCTGGACGCCATCCGGTCCATGGAAGAGCGGATGGACGAAACCGGCGAGGGGGATTAGCCCGCATGTTCAGGGTCCGGCTGGCGGCGGTGATCGCCGTCTCGTTCTGTTTTGTCCTGGGGC
>QJPH01000129.1 GCA_003242955.1 Candidatus Methylumidiphilus alinenensis | reverse complement strand
GCCCCGTCGATTTGGGATTTGAAATCAGCGAGCATTCCGATCAGGTGGTTTACTGTTGAGCCTGTGCCCACCCCCAATACCGATAAGCCTTTGACATATTGCAGGGCCGCTTCGGCAACTTTTTTCTTGAGTTCGTCTTGTGTCATTGTGTTCCTCCGTCTTCTGGTTGAAATCGGTGGATAATACCTTGTGAGAAGGTAGCCTGTCATGCCCTTTTCGCATCCCATCACCGCACAAAGCCTTCTGCGAAAGTAAAACGACAAAAAAAATCGCCGCTTAATATAATCAGTTCATACGTAGTATGAAAGTTGTATAATTGAAAGGACTAGCGTTTGAGCGTAAGCCTTTCCTCATTGAAAGAGTGAAAAGATAGAGTGGGTGATTTTAATATGAGAACAGAGGCATCGCTCAAAGGGCAATTTCATCTGTAACCACTCGAGTAATTGTCATGGACACCCAATACAATGAATTCAGGTTTCGCCTCCACCCCATCGTTTTAGGCTTGCAACTGGTCCTAGCAGGTGCGGCCATGGCCGGGCCAGCGCCGACCGCGCTGCCTACCGGTGGGCAGGTCGTCTCCGGTCAGGCGACGATCTCGCAACCGGGTGCGGCGCAACTGCAAATCAACCAAGCCACCCAGCAGGCCACGTTGAACTGGCAGACCTTCAACATAGGCTCGGCGGCGCAGGTCAACTTCCAGCAGCCCAACGCCAGTTCCGTGGCGCTCAACCGGGTGTTGCAAAGCGATGCCTCGGTGATCGAGGGCAAGCTGACCGCCAACGGCCAGGTCTTTCTGGTCAATCCGGGCGGCGTGATCTTCGGCAAGACCGCGCAGGTCGATGTCGGCGGGTTGGTCGCCACGACGATGAAACTCTCCGACAAGGACTTTGCCAACCGCAACTACCACTTCACCCGCGACGGCTCGACGGCATCGGTGGTCAATAATGGTCAGATCACCGCAGCCAACGGCGGTTATGTCGCCTTAGTTGCGGCGACGGTGGTCAATAATGGCACGATTACCGCCAACCATGGCACCGTGGCAATGGCGGCGGGCGACGGGGTCACGCTCCAGTTCAACGGCGGCAACCTGGTCAACATCCAGGTTGACCCGGCGACAGTGAAGACCCTGATCCAAAACAACCAACTGATCCAAGCCCCTGACGGGCAAGTGCTGATGACCGCCGCTGCGGCAAGCGCACTGCAAGGCGCGGTGATCAACAACTCGGGCACAGTGGAGGCCAACTCCATTACCACTACCGGCGGTGTGATCCGGTTGACTGGGGCCAATGAGATCGACAACAGCGGTACGCTGGACGCCTCCGGCAAGACCACGGGCGGCACGGTGCAGCTTGCTGCCGCCTCCACCATCAACCAATCCGGCACTATCGACGCATCCGGTGCGGCGGTGGGCGGTTCGGTCACCCTCGCCGCAAATTCCCCCCTCCCCTCGGGGGGAGGGGGGATAATCAACCAATCCGGCATCGTCAGGGCCAGTTCCAGCAAGGGTAGCGGTGGCAATGTCACGTTGACAGCTTCCAACGGCATCGCCAACAGCGGCACAACAGATGCCTCCGGCGCGACGGCGGGTGGCTCGGTGGCCATTCAGGCGGGCGATGCGATAAGCCAATCAGGAACGGTCACGGCGGATTCCAGTTCGGGTAATGGCGGCAGCGTCACATTGACAGCCACCAGTGGCATCGACAACAGCGGCACAATAGATGCCTCCGGCGCGACGGCGGGTGGCAACGTCACCGTGGCCCTCACCCCCGCGACTAACCAGACAACGCCACAGGCCGACCCGGTTGTGGCAGCCGACCCGGTTTTGAATGCGGCTCCCGGCCCACTCGTCCACCAAGGCGGCACCATCCATGCCGATTCCTTATATGGTGCTGGCGGTCAGGTCGTGCTGGCCGGCGAATACCTGCAACTCGACAATGGCAGCGTGACCACCGTGACCGGCGCGACCGGCGGCGGGGCAATTTACGCCGGCGGTGGCCAGCATGGCGCACAAATCCCGCTGGGAGTGGGCCTCCAACTCAACTCCCCTCTCCCGCTTGCGGGAGAGGGGCCGGGGGAGAGGGTAGCTAACGCCACCTACACCCGCGTGGAACAAGGTGCAACGCTGGATGCTTCCGCTACCAACAACGGCAACGGCGGAACCATCGTTGCCTGGGGCGACAGTGCCAACCGGTCGTACGGTCAATTCAGCGCCTCCGGCGGGCCGAACGGCGGCAATGGCGGCACTGTCGAAACCTCCGGTAAGTGGTTGGATGTGACGGGGGCTAAAGTCAACGCCAGTGCCGCGCAGGGCCAAGGCGGGGAGTGGTTGCTAGACCCTTATAATGTGACGATCAGCACGGCGACGACTAGCGGCGGAAGCCCCATTCCCATCACTGGCGGCGGCACATGGGTACCCAGCGCCAGCGGTTCGAATGTCTACAACACCGATATCAACACTGCCCTTAATGCCGGCAACAACGTTACCATCACAACGACAAACTCGGGTGGTACGACGGAAAAGGGGGACATTTACGTCAATGCAGATGTTATCTGGTTCACCAACAGCACCTTAAGCTTGCAGGCTCAAAACAACATCCAATTCAACGCCAATATCACCGCCACCGGAACCAACCCCGGCCTAACCTTAAGCTATGGCATTAACAGCGGGAACAACTATTCCCTCAATAATCAACTTTCCAATCCCAATGTACCCGCCACGATCAATCTTACCAGCGGCACCACACTCCAAATCGGGCCGTCCGGCAGCACGGTCAGTTATACCGTCATCAACTCGCCCGCCGAATTGCAGGGAATGCAAAACAATCTAGGCTTCAACTATGCATTAGGCAGCAACATTAGTAATGTTGGTAGTTTCACGCCCGTCGGGAATAATATAAGCCAATTTACCGGAGACCTTGAAGGGTTTAATCATGTTATCAGCGGCTTGACCATTAACCTACCTACGACCGACTACGTCGGCTTGTTTGGCTATGCGACGGGTAATATCAGCAATGTCGGGTTGACGGGTGGCTCTGTCATCGGTCAAAACTTTGTCGGGGGGTTGGCTGGTGTCAGCACGGGTACCATCAACAATGCTTACAATACGAGCCCAGTCAACAGTAATTCCAACTATGTCGGCGGGCTGGTCGGAGACAACTTTGGAACCCTAAGTTCATCCTACAACACTGGTGCGGTCACCGGGGGTAACTCCGGCTCGTATATCGGTGGGCTGGTCGGTTATAACGAAGGTTCTGGCACCATTAATAATAACTCGTACAGCACGGGTGCGGTCAGCGGCAACGCCTATGTTGGCGGCTTGGTCGGCGAAAACACAGGAATACTCAACAACACTTATAGCACTGGCAAGGTCAGTGCCATAGGAACTACCCCGTTATACCTTGGTGGGCTGATCGGCTATAATCTTAACAATGTGTCTAATTCATATAGCATAAGTAATGTTTGCGGTAACGGTACATGTCTACCAGAAGATGCCCCTACTGCTAATTACGTCGGTGGTTTGATTGGAGATAGCGAAGGTGGACATATAGTGCAATCGTTTAGCACGGGTGATATATGGGGTAATGTCTATGTGGGTGGATTTGAGGGACGCAATCACTTTACTTCGATAACCAATGCTTACAGTTTAGGGTCCGTGAATGGATATTTATTCGTTGGAGGTTTGGTTGGAAGTAGCACAAATTCTATTACGAGTTCATACAGTACAGGATCAGTTAGCGGAAATACCGTAATAGGTACTAATTCATCGTATATTGGTGGATTAGTAGGTAATCTAACCTCAAATGGTGTTATTTCAAGTTCTTACAGCATGGGGGCGGTTAAAGGAACGACAGATGTCGGAGGTTTAATTGGATGGATTAGTAACCCAGGGGGGATGGTTCATGATTCATATAGCACAGGGTATGTATCAGGCACGACCAATGTGGGTGGCTTGGTGGGACTTGTTTCAGCTGGTGCTAATGCAATTTATTATTCCTATTGGGATACCGACACCTCGGGTAAATCTGTAGGGATAGGTGCTGGAAGTGTAAATTTGTCAACCGGTCCAGTTCAGGGTTTGTCACACTCTCAAATGATGAATACGGGCAGTTTTCAAAACCCATCAGACCCCAATGGGTTCAAAGACCCCTCTGGGTATTACAACTGGAGCCCAGCGACCTGGGGGTTTGGTAGCCCGTTAAACAATACCCCCACCAATTATTACCCCTACCTGCTTTGGAGGTTCCCGGCAAGCGATGGCCTTCCGCAAGTGGTTTCTGGTGTCTTGTCTGCATCTGGCGGCAGCGCGGGACAAACCATCCTAGCGGCACAGCAAGGCCAGTTATTGAACCAATTGCAGGTCACCTACCGCGATCAACAAGCGGCCAGCACGGGGGCCGTTTGCACCCCCGCCACCTGTTCCCCAGGTGCCCCCAGTGGCTTCTATTACTTTGTCTTGAATAATCCGACCGCCGGTGCTGGCGGTATTCCCAGCAATAAAGCATTGCTGGTCTGGCAAAGCGGGGCCGCTACCCCAGCCGGTGCCGTGCGCCAATCGGATGGCGGCAACTTATTAAATGTCAATTTGACAACCGGTATCCTTGATGTAAGTAACAATAGCACCACATCCACTCCCGTTTCCAGCAACGCAATGACCACGGCCGTTCGTGGCAGTTACAATAGTACAACAGACAAATCAGGTGGGCTTACCCAAGCCGATATACCCTACTCGGCCAGCTATAGTAATTCCGGTGGCAGTGCCGATATTAGCTTAGTGAGTACCGTCGCCTTCCAAACAACGCTTAATTCACCCGGTGTTTTCATACTCGGCGGTAAGCTCACCACCCAAGGCACGTCACAGACATGGAACAATCCAATTAACTTGGTGGCCAACTCCTTGTTGGTGTCAGTCAGTGGGTCGATCACACTCAACAAAACTGTCAGCGGATCGGCGTATGATTTCGGACTGAGTACCAGCGCTTCCTTTTCGCAAGGACTAGGCACTGGAATAGCGGACCAATCATTTAATGTAAACGGACTGCAACTAATCGGCGGGGGAAATTATACAATAAATAATTCGGGTAATCTGATTGCCACCCTGGCAGGTAAAACTGGATATCTCAGTTTAACTGACACGGAGAACCTGACCATCGACACGTTGAATGCTGTGGATGGCAATGGCGGAGCCGTCGGCTTGACGGCGGGCGGCAACGTCACGCTGACGACCACCGTCGGCGGCATCGCCGTCAACCAACTGCTCGACGTGGGCGCGAACACTGTCAGCCTCAACTCAGGCGGCTTCATCAGCCAGACCGCGACCGGCCTGATCAACACCACCGGCAAACTGACCGGGAGTTCGGCCGGCGCGACCAACCTCGGCAGCGCCAACAACACCGTCGCCAACCTCGGCGCGTTCAACGTCGCCAGCGGCACCTTCACCCTGAACGACACCACCGGCGGGCTCAACGTCACCGGCGCGGTGACCACCAACGGCACCGGCCTGGCCTCGATCACCACCACCGGCGGCAATTTAGTGGTGGACGGCACCGCCCCCAACGCGGGCTCCGTGGCGGGCCTGGGCGTCAGCCTGACCACCACCAACACAGTCGGCACCGGCCACCTCATCACCTTGGAC